>CALWZK010000083.1 GCA_944386015.1 uncultured Faecalibacterium sp. | reverse complement strand
ATCCACAGCATCCCTTACAGTGTAGCACAGCCCTTGGAGAGGGGCTCTAATAACTACTACTCTATAATACAAGGAGGAGACCAGCGGATTTTGCATTTGATAACAATTTTGACAAGCTGGTAAAAATGCAACATTACAGGTTGCCTACACGATTGTTGGATATAACAACGAATCCACTTGTTGCATTATACTTTGCGTGCCAAAATGAAAGGGATGCAGATGGCGCGTTTTATTATTTTTCAACTCCAACATTTTGGGAAGATAACTGGGCCGTAAAAATTGTTGTAGATTTTGTTTTCGAGCCAGAAACGTGTATTGAGAGTTTGGTAAGGAGAGAAAAAAGTCGAATGACCTTTTTACGTGATTTAAGTGATAAGGATGCTGAGAGTTCAATATGGCATTCGCTTTTTGTACCTGCACACGCAATATTGCCTAGAATGACCAATCAAAGAATTATTCAACAGAGTGGCGGTTTTTTGCTATTTGGCATGTCTCTGGAGAAGGTGGAAATGAGTAATAATATAGGAAATTATGGAAAAAGATTTATGAGCTTGCTTCCCTTGAACGAAGAACAACGAAAAATGATATGCCCGGTAATAAAAAAACTGAAAATTCCTAAAGAGTATAAAACAAATATTATAAAAGAACTGGATCTCTTAAATATAAATGAAGGTTTCCTTTTCCCTGAATTAGAATATCAAGTTAAAAGTGTGATAACCTCGATTGAAAGTACATAATTTAATAAAAGGATTATCACCCAAAACAATGCCGTCAAGTCATTTGTATATGAATTGCCTCAGAGTTTCTAAAAACGCCCTGCACGGTTTTTGCACGGAATCTGCACGGTTTCAGAGCTGTACACTGGTTGCAACAGGTGCAAAATCTGCATTTCGATGCAAAGTGAAATGCTGAATATAGTGCGTAAATGCGCCATAAAACTGCGATAAGCCGATGGTTCCAATATAGACGATTGGCGCACGGGTTGCGCTTTTAATCAGAGGGCCCGGGATTCGAGTTCCCGCGAGCGCACCAAAGATCAAGCGTTGAATCGTAAGATTCGGCGCTTTTTCTTTTTCTGCCTGTTTCGTGCCTGCTGCCGGCGAAGGCAGGGGAACCCTGGAAAAACAAAAGGCCGGCGGCCTGTGCTTTTGGCACAAACTGTCAGCCTTTCTTGGCCGTTTATGCTGCCCCGCAGGGGCACGCTGTCTGCCGGAAAAACGGGTGAAGCCTGCCTCTGTTTGGGAACCCGGAGCCGGGCCAGTCTCCGATGGCGTTGCCCGTATAGAGCTGATAATAGCGCCCCTTTTTGGCGATCAGCTCATCGTGGCTGCCGCGCTCAATGATCCGGCCCTGTTCCAGAACCATGATGCAGTCGGAATTCTTGACGGTGGAAAGCCGGTGGGCGATAACGAACGTGGTTCGCCCGGTCATCAGAGCATCCATGCCCTGCTGGACCAGTGCCTCGGTGCGGGTGTCGATGGAGCTGGTGGCCTCATCCAGAATCAGCACCGGCGGGTCGGCCACCGCCGCCCGGGCGATGGCCAGCAGCTGCCGCTGGCCCTGGCTCAGGTTGGCGCCGTCGCCGGTCAGCATGGCGTTGTAGCCATTGGGCAGGCGCCGGATGAAATCGTCTGCGTTGGCCAGACGGGCGGCTGCCAGACATTCCTCATCGGTGGCGTCCAGCCGCCCGTACCGGATGTTGTCCATCACGGTGCCGGTAAAGAGGTGGGTATCCTGGAGGACCATCCCCAGCGAGCGCCGCAGGTCGGCTTTTTTGATCTTGTTGATGTTGATGCCGTCATACCGGATTTTGCCGTCGGCAATATCGTAAAACCGGTTGATCAGGTTGGTGATGGTGGTCTTGCCGGCGCCGGTGGAGCCCACAAAGGCGATCTTCTGGCCCGGGGTGGCGAAAAGCTTGATGTTGTGGAGTACGATCTTGTCGGGATTGTAGCCGAAGTCCACATCGTCGAAGGTGATGTCGCCCTCCAGCCTGGTGTAGGTAAGGGTGCCGTCGTGGTGGGGATGCTTCCAGGCCCAGACGTTGGTCCGTTCGGTGCACTCCTCCAGGGTCCCGTCCGGCTTTTCCCGGGCGTTCACCAGGGTGACATAGCCCTCGTCGGTCTCGGGCTGTTCATCCAGCAGGGCGAACACCCGCTCGGCGCCGGCCACAGCCATGACGATGCTGTTGGTCTGCATGCTGACCTGGCTGACCGGCTGGGTGCCGTTTTTGTTCAGGGTCAGGAAGGATACCAGCCCGCCCAGGGTCAGTCCGCCGTAACCGTTGAGGGCCAGCAGGGCGCCCGCCACCGCACAGAGCACATAGCTGATGTTGCCCAGGTTGGCGTTGAGGGGCATAGCGATGCCGGCGTAGGTGTTGGCCTTGTCGGCGCTGTCCCGCAGCTGGTCGTTGAGGGCCCGGAAATCGTCGATGCTCTGGGCCTCGTGGCAGAACACTTTGACCACCTTCTGGCCGCCCATCATCTCCTCGATGTAGCCGTTGACGGCGCCCAGGTCGCTCTGCTGCTTGGTGAAATAGTGGGAGGATTTGCCTGCCAGACGGCTGCTGACCATCACCATGACGCAGATCATGATCAGGGTGATGGCGGTCAGGGGCAGATCCAGCAGAATCATGCTGACCAGGCTGGTGACGATGGTGACCAGCGAGTTGAGCAGCTGGGGAATGCTCTGGCTGATGAGCTGGCGCAGGGTGTCCACGTCGTTGGTGTACACCGACATGATGTCGCCGTGGGCGTGGGAGTCAAAATAGCGGATGGGCAGGGATTCCATGTGCTGGAACAGCTCCACCCGAAGGCTCCGCATGGTGCCCTGGCTGACGTTGACCATGATGCGGTTGTAGCCGTAGGCGCAGAGGATGCCCACTGCATAGAGGCAGGCCACCCGCAGCATGGCTGCGGCCAGGGGGCCGTAGTCGGTGGAGCCGGCCTGGACCATGGGTGCGATGTAGTCGTCGATCAGCTTCTGGGTGAACAGCACGCCCTGCACCGAGGCCAGCGACGAACCCAGAATACACAGCACCACCACCAGGCAGGAGAATTTGTAGCGCTTGAGAATATTGCCAAACAAAAAGATTACCTGATCTGCGTGGACTCGGACGGCTGTGCCATGGACACCATGGACATCAAGCACTTCCGCTGCTTCGGTCCCTGCATGGTGGAGGAATGGGGGCTGGAAGAATGGGCCGAGCCCATTCTGAACCGCTGGAACGCCATCAACCTCTATTCCGGCACCCGGGGCATCAACCGGTTCAAGGGCCTGGCCATGGCCCTGACCGAGATCGACAAGGTCTACCATCCCATCGAGGGGGTGGCCGAGCTGGCCGCCTGGGCCGAGCATGCCCCTGAGCTGTCCAACCAGGCCATCGCTGAGGCGGCCAAAACTGCAAAAGACCCCGCCCTGGCCAAGGCCCTGTCCTGGTCCAAAAAAGTCAACGCCGCCATTGACGCCCTGCCCGAGAGCGACAAG
>CALWZK010000082.1 GCA_944386015.1 uncultured Faecalibacterium sp. | reverse complement strand
CACAGACAACAAGCCCTTTCGGCTGTTTGAACTATTTTTATTTCAAATTATTGTCTAACTTTTTGGGGTCACTTCACACGCGCCGAGCGCGGCAGGTGGCCATTTTTTGTGCTGGTATCGAACCTCAATCATCCCGGCGGGTGTCTTTCAGGCAAAACCAGGACCCCTTGGTGTCCAGCAATCCGGCCTTTTTCAATTTGCTGAGTTCGGCGGACATGGCGCTTCGCTCCACTCCCAGATAGTCCGCCAGGCCCTGCCGGTCGTAGGGGATGGTAAAGGCTGCAGCGCCCCGTTTCTTTGCCTGCTGCAGCAGATAGGACAGCAGCTTCTCCCGGGTGGTCTTTTTGGACATGTGCCGGATCTTCTCGGTAAAGGCCAGGTTTTTCAGGGCCATCCCTTTCAGCAGGTTTTGAATCAGCTGGGTGTGAAAATGGCAGGAATGGGAACAGGTGGTCATGACACGGCTGCAGTCCAAAAGCAGGATTTCGCAGTCGGTCAGCGCCATCACGCTGACCGGCATGGTGGCAATGCCGGCACAGGAAAAAGCTTCCCCGAAGGTGTCGCCCGGCTGCAGGATCGCCAGGACGCTCCGGTTGCCATAGTAATCATCCTGAACCACCTGGGCCATGCCGGTCAGCAGTACACCCACCCACCGGGCCGGTTCCCCCTCCAAAAAGACCGGGCCGCCCTTGGAGACAGACCGGGTTTTGCTCCCGAGACAGGGGAGGATAGCCTGGATCTCCTCCGGGGCAACGCCTTGGAACAGGGCATACCGGGAAAGCACCGAAAGAAAATCTTCCATAGAATCACCTTTCTGTTGGAATTACAACATACACTTTGATGCCATTATAGTACAATACCCACAAGCCCGCAAGCTTTTTGGCCGAAAAGTCCAAAGCATAGAGAACCCTGGCCGGGGCATCCTGTCAAAGAGCCTACGGGCAGGCGGGAGCCAACTGAAAGCCCAGGGAAAACAAGGAGGTACCCCAATGGCAGCCAAAATGAAGAACATCAGCCAGGCCGAAGTCCTGGTTTTGAAGGATCAGATTGCCTATCAGGAGGGGCAGGTGGTCAGCAAGACCCTGGCCCAGAACAGCGCTGTGAGCATCACCCTCTTTTCCTTTGACAAGGGGGAGGAAATCAGCACCCACGAGTCGGGCGGCGACGCTTTTGTCACCTGCCTGGACGGCGTGGGCAAAATCACCATCGACGGTGTGGATTACCTTCTGCATGAAGGCGAGTCCATCGTGATGCCCGCAGGCCATCCCCATGCGGTCTACGGTGAAGAAGCCTTCAAGATGCTGCTGGTGGTTGTATTTTAAAAGAAAAACGCCGGGGCCGGGCATGCCCGCCCCGGAACAAAAACTGCTTCAAAGGAGACAGCTATGGAACGTCAGATGTTTTGTTTTCAGTGCCAGGAGACCGCAGGGTGCAAAGGATGCACCATGGTGGGTGTCTGCGGCAAAAAGCCGGATGTGGCCGCCGCGCAGGACCTGCTGGTGTATGTGAGCAAGGGGATTTCTGCGGTCACCACGGCCCTGCGCAAAGAGGGCCAGACGGTGGCTCCCGAGATCAACCACCTGATCACCCTCAACCTGTTTGTGACCATCACCAACGCCAACTTTGACAAAGAAAGCATCGAGGCCCGCATCCGCGCCACCCTGGATGCCAAGCAGGAGCTGCTGGCCCGGCTGAAGGATACCGCCGGCCTGCCCGAAGCCGCCCTGTGGGACGGCGCAGGGGACTGGGAGGGGAAGGCCAGGACGGTGGGCGTTCTCTCCACTGAAAACGAGGATATCCGCTCCCTGCGGGAACTGATCACCTACGGCCTCAAGGGCCTGTCCGCCTATTCCAAGCACGCCAATGCCCTGCTCCAGGATGATGAAGAGGTGGACGCCTTCCTGCAGCGTGCCCTGGCCGCCACTCTGGACGACAGCCTCAGCGCTAACGATCTGGTGGCCCTGACCCTGGAGACCGGCAAGTACGGCGTCTCGGGCATGGCTCTGCTGGACAAGGCCAACACCACCGCCTATGGCAACCCCGAGATCACCCGGGTGAACATCGGGGTAGGGAAGAACCCCGGCATCCTGGTTTCCGGCCACGACCTGCGGGATCTGGAGATGCTGCTGGAGCAGACCCAGGGCACCGGCGTGGATGTCTACACCCATTCCGAGATGCTGCCCGCCCACTACTACCCGGCCTTCAAGAAGTACCCCAACTTTGTGGGCAACTACGGCAACGCCTGGTGGAAGCAGAAGGAGGAGTTTGAGTCCTTCAATGGCCCCATCCTGATGACCACCAACTGCATTGTTCCCCCCAAGGACAGCTACAAGGACCGGATGTACACCACCGGCGCTGCCGGCTATCCCGGCTGCAAGCACATCCCCGGCGGGATTGGGGAGCAGAAGGACTTCTCGGCTATCATCGAGCATGCCAAGAAGTGCGCTCCCCCCACCGAGATTGAGACCGGCGAGATCATCGGCGGCTTTGCCCACGCCCAGGTCTTTGCCCTGGCGGACAAGGTGGTGGAGGCCGTCAAGAGCGGCGCCATCAAGAAGTTTGTGGTGATGGGCGGCTGTGACGGACGGGCCAAGAGCCGGGAGTACTACACTGAGTTTGCCAAGGCCCTGCCCAAGGATACCGTCATCCTCACCGCCGGCTGTGCCAAGTATAAGTACAACAAGCTGGCGCTGGGTGATATCAACGGCATCCCCCGTGTGCTGGACGCCGGCCAGTGCAACGACTCCTACTCGCTGGCAGTCATTGCCCTCAAGCTGAATGAGATCTTCGGCCTGGAGGACATCAACGACCTGCCCATCATCTACAACATCGCCTGGTATGAGCAGAAGGCGGTCATCGTGCTGCTGGCTCTGCTGTACCTGGGAATCAAGAACATCCACCTGGGTCCCACGCTGCCCGCTTTCCTCAGCCCCAACGTGGCCAAGGTTCTGGTAGAGAACTTCGGCATCGCAGGCATCGGCACCGTGGAAGAGGACATGAAGCTGTTCTTCGGCGAGGACGCCTGATTCAAAGGCATCTGACACCCGAATGACAGAAATATAAATGAAACAGGAGTGGCGCAGCGTCAGCGGCGCCACTCCTGTTCGTTTGTACGCGCTCACAGCTTATATGAAAGGTGATACTCTGCTGCCTCATTCATCCCCAAAAGAAACAGGCCGTCCATCACGCATCGAGCGTGGCGGACGGCCGTTGTTTTTGTCCCAGTCCCTGCCGGCAAAACCGGGCTTGGCTAGAAAGTTTTGAATCATCAAGAAAACGGAATTTAAAGAGCTGAAAGTCCTTTTGATATCTTAGGAAAATGGGTGAAAAATTCCATTCAGACGGCTCGGACTGCAAGGTCACATACCATTTTCAGACAAGTTATGATATAATGATCATCAATGATCGAATGACTCTCAAACAGGAGAAAACAGGATGAAAGCATTTCAGTATGACATCAAGCCCGGGCGGTACCGCCATTTCAAAGGCAACGAGTACCAGGTGATCGGGATGGCCCGTCACAGCGAAACCGAAGAGGAAATGGTGGTCTATCGGCCTCTCTATGGAGAGGGCGGACTGTGGGTGCGCCCGGCCTCCATGTGGTGCGAGCAGGTGGAGCGGGACGGCAAAGTGCAGCCCCGCTTTGTCTACGTGGGAGACTGACGCCTATGCAGATCAAAGATTGTTTTGGCCTGCGGCCGGGCTGCCGGGAGGTCTGTCTGCCGGACGGAACCCGGCGGGTTGTGGCAGTGGAGCACACCACCATGATTCTGGTCAATGATCAGCCTGCTTTCCGGGTGGTCTGCACGCCGGCGCTGCTGCCGCAGCTGGCCCTGGGCCGTCTGCTGACGGAAGGCTGGATTGCCTCGGTGCATGAGGTGGAGGAAATTGCAGTCTGCGGGGATGGAACCAGCATCCGTGTCCGCCTGACCCATCCGCTGGAGGCCCGCAGCGCTGCAGCCCAGGAAGTGGCCAGCTGCACCGACAATTTGCCCCTGGGCAGCCCGTCCAGTCCCCGGCCTCTGGGCCGGGTGCCTCAGATGGAAATCTGTTCTTGCTGGGTGGAGCAGCTGAAGGACGCCATGGGGGCAGGGCTCCCGCTTTACCGCGCCACGCGGGCGGTGCACAGCTGCCTGATCATGCACCGGGGAGAGATCATCTGCCAGTGCGAAGATCTGGGGCGGCACAATGCCCTGGACAAGGCGGTGGGCTCGGTTCTGCTGAAGGAAATCCCGATGGCTGAATGTGTGCTCTATACCAGCGGCCGGGTACCGGTGGATATGGTGCGGAAGGCCATTCGGGCCGGCGTACCGGTATTGATCAGCAAGAGCATGCCTACGGCGCAATCGCTGGATCTGGCGGCTGCCTGCGGCCTGCGGCTTTTGTGCGCCCAAAAATCGTCCTGAATGAAGCCAACCCGAACGGGGTCGAATTACCGGAGTCGAAAGAGGAAAAAATAGGTAGTTTTAAGTTGACTTACTGTTGGGCGCATGATAATATACAGGTGAAAAGACCGTTCCGCTTGTTGCAGCAGGCCGAGCGGTCATTTTCATGCAAGGAAATCCACTCTTGCATACAACAAACAGGCAGGTGATAACATGAAGCAGGCAACCAATCCGTTTGCCCCGGTTCCTCTGTGGCGCAAACGACTGCCGGGCTATGCAGCCATGGGTGTTGCGACGATTGCAGTTGCGGTCGGCCTGATCGCAATCCAGAATGCGCGCACCACGGTTGCCGGTACGCTGCTGCCGGTGTCGGAGGCGGATGCAGCCGCCTACAGCATCGACGCAGTGTACCAGCTCGACGATGGCAGCTATCGCGTAGAGGGAACAAAAAAAGGCTTTCAAAGCGATGTACAGGCTGCTGTGACTCTGGATGCAGAGGGCAACGTAACCAATGTGGAGATTCTCTCCCAGGCAGAGACGGACACCCTGGGCGGCCAGTGCGTCAACCCGGAATTTACATCCCAGTACCAGGGCCAGGCGCCCTTTACGCTGGCAGGCAAGAGCTATACTGTGACCGATCCGGCCACCGGTACAGCCTATGCAGCCGGCGGCGCGGCATCCACCGATGACGCTTCTGCGGCGTTTGATCCCGAGCAGTGGAATTCTTCGGACACTTCGCCCGAGGCGGAGGCCACCCGGAAAATGTATGAAGCCGGTCTGACCCTTTCCGCACTGAATGGCGAGGCCCTCAGCGACCAGCTGATCCCGCCCATGGATTCCAGCCCGGAGGCTGTGGCGAGCCGGAAGCTGTACAGCGCCGGTCTGAGCAAGAGCGCTCAGGACGGGGAAGCACAGGCCACGCCCTTTGCGGATCTGTCGGCAGAGGAGCAGGCAGCCTATCGGCTGGCCGAGGCAGAGCTGTCGCAGGCATCCTCTGATACTGCTGCAGTCAGCTCCAACTTTACCGAGGTGGATGCTCTTTCGGGCGCAACCATTACCTCGACGGCAGTAACGGATATCGTCAACAATGCTTATTTCTATGTAACCGAGGTGCTCAGCGCAGAGTGACCTCAACGGAGGAATGGAAACTATGGCAAAAACCGATTTTCTGACGGCTGACATGACCCGCCGCCAGTTCATGAAGATCTCGGGCAAAAGCCTTGCAGGTCTCACCCTTTCTGCATCCATGCTGTCCCTCTTTGGCTGCTCTCAGGAGCAGGTTGACAGCGGCGCAGTGGCAACCTGGGCTCTGCCCCAGGGCCTGCTGGTGGTCAACGCAGACCTGTGCACCGGCTGCCAGCGCTGCGAGATCAACTGCACCCTGACCAATGACGGCGTCTGCTCGTCCTACATCAGCCGGGTCAAGATTCAGCGCCGCCTGAACCTGGACGGCGCCGGCAACGGCCTGCTGTCCGGCACCGACAACTGCTGGGTGTATTTCCCCGACACCTGCCGCCAGTGTGAAGACCCTGCCTGCGGCAACGCCTGCCCCCAGAAGGCCATCATCACCAATGGGCAGGGCATCCGCATCGTGGATACCGACAAGTGCATTGGCTGCGGTGCCTGCCATGATGCATGCCCCTGGCACATGCCCACCGTCAACCCTGAAACCGGCAAGTCTTCCAAGTGCATCGCCTGCGGTGCCTGTGTGGCAGGCTGCCCGTCCGGCGCTCTGTCCATTGTGGACTGGGATGCCGTCACCAGTGCAGCACAGGCTGCTTACATGGAACTGTAAGGAGGAACTACCATGGCTGATACTTATGGCTGGGCAGGCAAGATCCTGCGCGTCAACCTGACCACCGGTGAAATCACCACCGAAGACGATACCCAATACCATGAATACATCGGCGGTATGGGCATGGCCTACCGCATTATGTACGACGAAGCCCCGATGGACCTGGACCCCTACGATGAGAAGGCTCTGGTCATCTTCGGCGTCGGTCCTCTGACCGGTTCCGGCGTGCCCTGCTCCGGCCGTATGAACGTGACCTTCCGGTCCACCTGGTCCAAGGGCAAATCCATCATCGACGGCCACATCGGCGGCCACATCGGCCCCATGCTGAAGTATGCCGGTTATGACGGCATCGTGATTTCCGGCATTTCCGAAAAGCCCGTCTACCTGCGGATCGAGGACGACAATGTCTCTCTGGAGGACGCGTCCGAGATCTGGGGCAAGGGTACCTTTGCTTCCAACAAGTGGATGATCGAGCAGAACGGCCGCGAGTTTGAGTCCGCAGCCATCGGCCCTGCAGGCGAGAATCTGGTGGATTACTCCACCATGAACACCAGCTTTGGCAACTCGGCCGGCGCCGGTCTGGGCGCTGCCCTGGGCAACAAGAAGCTGAAGGGCATTGTGGTCCGCGGCACCGGCAGCGTCAAGGTTGCAGACCCCAAGAAGGTTCTGGAACTGTGCAACTACATGCTGGGCAACCTGATTGGCGGCAACAACAACCACAACGTTCCCGCACAGCCCCAGAGCTGGGCTGAGTACAGCGCCACTTCCGGCAACAACCGCTGGGCTGGTGCTCCGGGCCGTATGTGGAAAAAGGCCCCCGGCGGCCCCGTGGATACCGGCGAGCAGCCCTACAACGATATCAACAAGATCGCCCTGCGCTGCTTCAAGGGCTACTTTGACTTCGGCGCACCGGCTGCAGAGTACACCGTCAAACAGGGCGGCTGCTCTTCCTGCCCCATCCGCTGCTACACTGAGTACGACATCGACCCCCTGGCCGATTATGACCTGCCCACCCACAACTCCAACACCTGCATGCCGGTTCTGTACGGCGACCGCGTTTACCCGTATGGCCTCCACGACTTCAAGTACGAGGGCGACGCCAAGCTGGTCATCAACCTGGCCTGGTCCCACGCCGTGGACGATATGGGTCTGTGGGATAACTACGGCAACCTGAACCGTGACCTGCAGTGGTTCCTGAACCTGTCCCGCGACGAAGCTCTGAAGTACATCAGCGCTGAGGAATATGATTCTCTGCCCTGGGAGTGGTGCAAGGCCGGCGATCCCCGCTGGGAAGTGGAACTGATCCGGCGGATGGCATACGGCGAGGGCGACCTGTCCGTCATCGGCAAGGGCACCCTGGCCATGATGGAAAAGTTCGGCCTGCCCAAGAGCTGGCTGGACCGCGACGACAGCGCCACCAACTCCAACCTGATGTACAACGGCTATCCCAACCACCACGGCCCTGCTGAGGCATGGCAGGTGGGCATGCTGTATAATCTGGTTTTCAACCGTGACTGCATGATCCACGAGATTGTCTGCGAGACCGGTTCCGGCGCACCCTATGAGGTGACCAAGAAGGTCATGGAAGACTTCTTCGGCGAGGGCTGCTACGACAAGGCCAAGGCTTACACGCCCATCAACGAGAACAAGGTCAAGCTGGCTGCCTACTGCGTCAACGACAAGAACTTCCACGATTCCGCCACCCTGTGCAACTGGATGTGGCCCATGACCCAGTCTCCCTCCAAGGAGCGCAATTACAAGGGCGACCTGGACCTGCAGGCCGACTTTATGACCGCCGTCACCGGCGAGACCTATACCCAGGCTGGCCTGCAGGAGACCGGCGAGAAGATCACCCAGATGCTCCGGGCCATGACCGCCATCAGCTACCAGCTGAACTGCGGCAGCGCCAACCTGCGTCAGGAGCACGACGCCATCTGCGACTGGGTCTTCGACAAGGAGCCTGACTTCAAGGCCTTTGAAGAGGGCACCACCAAGCTGGACCGCGAGGACATGGAGAAGGCCAAGGATATGTTCTACGAGGTCTACGGCTGGGACAAGACCACTGGCGTGCCCACCCGTGAGACCCTGGAGAAGTTCGGCCTGTCGGATATGGCCGACGATCTGGAGGCCCACGGCATCTACAGCCAGACGGCAGCTGCTGAATAATCCAATTTCAGAAACGAGAGGAACCAACCATGTTGTTTGGCAGACGTAAACCCGGTTACACCACCACGGTGGACGGCTCGGACCCGGAGCAGGTGATTCTGGACCTGCAGAAAGCAGAGATGGCAGCCAAGAAGAAACCCAAAGCAGAGGTTTTTGATATGGATGCCGCCAGCGAGACGGCCCGCCGCCTGAAGGAAACCGGCAGTATGTTTGATGGCAGCGCCGCCAAGACAGGAGAGGATGTCATCGCAGCGGTGGAGAAGGAGACTGCCGCCCTTGCTGCAAAGCAGGCGGCCGCGTCCGGCGCCCCGGCCGGGCCGGGCCCGGAAGCCGCTGCAGGCCCGGAAGGCAAGCAGGATTTGCTGGACTTCCTGGCCTCCGCCCCGGAGGCAGCCAACGATCCCTTTGCAGATCAGCCCACCGTGACGGCGCCGGAACTGCCCGAGATGACCCCGGCCCAGGAGCTGGCGGGCTACATCCGCTCCCGCTCTGCGGCTGCGCTGGTCACCCCCCGTGCCCTGCTGGTGAGCGAGGTGGAGAACGCAGAACAGCTTCTGGCTGAGATGCCGGAAGACCCGCAGTGCACCGACATTGTGTCCCGCACCGGCGCCAAAGATACCTATTATTACTCTAACGCCAACATGAGCGACAACTACGCCATGATTGCCCAGCTCATCGAGGACCAGGATCTCTGCACCATGATGGCAGAGATGGTGCGGTTCAATGCCCGCATTTATCCCAGCGCAACGCCGATGCGGTATTTCTGCCGTTCGCCCTATAATCTGCCCATGGAAACGGTGGAGCAGACCTGGAAGACGGTGCAGAGCCGGCCGGAATTTTCCGACATCGAGGAGCTGACCAATAACCGGAAAGAGCGGTTCCTCTTCTCCACCCAGTATCTGACCCGGCGCTATGCCAAAGCCATCAGCGACGTGGATGATTTCTGCGACTAAACCAATACAGTACAACTGAATCAGGGTAAAAGAGCTTCTTTGAGCAAAGGCGTCTAAACTCCCCGGCGGGAGCAGGACGCCGCGCCGCAATGCCGGAGGCCTGGACACAGGCAGGCATTCAAGGGTGGAAGGGGAAACCCGGCCGCCTTCCCGCAGAAGAAACGCTGCAATTTGAAAAAAAGAACTCCTCCCATCCCACACAAGGACCTGGCCAGAAGGATCAGCCGCCGCTGCAAGGGCGGCTGCCGGCGGACAGAGTCCACCGGCGTGGCAGGCTGCAAACTGTCCTTTTGCCGGGAATGCTGGGGATCTTCTGCGGAGGCGTTTTGATTTTCAAGTCAAAACGTCTCCGCTTTTTTTAAACCTGCCGATTGAAGAGAAGAACAGAATCTCCCCGGGCCAGGTGCATCTGAGCCATAGCAGAACTGCACCGCCCGGGGCTTTGGAGGATCTTTGGATGAAACAGCCTTTTTGCGCGCCCGCCGAGGCGCTGCGCTGCGTTCTGGAGGCAGCGTCGGCCCTGCCCAGGCCGGCCGTGGAATATGTCCCCCTGGAAGAAGCCTGGGGCCGGATAGCGGCCCGGCCCCTCTGCGCCCGGATGGATCAGCCGCCCTTCAACCGCAGCCCTCTGGACGGCTATGCCCTTCATAGTGCGGATACCACAGGGGCGGACAGGGAGCACCCGGTCTCCCTGCCGGTGGTAATGAAGCTCTATGCCGGGGATGCACCTGCGGCGGTTTTGCCTGCGGGCTGTGCCGCCCGGATTATGACCGGGGCCCCGCTGCCTGAAGGCGCCGACTGCGTTTTGATGCAGGAGCTGAGCGACGGCGGTGAGGAGACGGTACAGATTTATGCCAGCCTCCGTCCAAACCAGAATGTGGTGTTCCGGGGTGAAGATATCGCCGCCGGCGCCGTCATTGCCCGGGAAGGGGAAGTCTTGACCCCGGCCCATCTGGGGGTGCTGGCGGGCCAGGGCTATGCAGAAGTGCCGGTCTTCCGCTCCCTGCGGGTAGGGGTGCTGGCCACCGGCAGCGAACTGCTGGCTTTGGGGGAAACATGGGCGCCCGGCAAGATTTATGATGCCAACGGGGTCCAGAACGCCGCCCGGCTGGCGCAGCTGGGATTTCAGGTGGAGCGGCAGCACTGCTCGGATGACCCGGAGCTGATTTCCCGCCGGATCCAGGATCTGCTGTCCCGCTGCGACGCAGTGATTACCAGCGGCGGCGTGTCGGTGGGGCAGAAGGATTATCTGCCGGCGGTGCTGGAAGGGCTGCAGGCCCGGATTCTCTTCGCCGGCGTGGCCCAGAAACCCGGCAGCCCCATGGTGGCCGCCCGGATGGGCGACAAACTGGTATTCGGTCTGTCGGGCAATCCCTTTGCAGCTGCTGCCACCCTGGAACAGTATGCAGTCCCGGCGCTGCTGCGGGCGGCCGGGCGCAGGGAAGAGGAATGCATCCTGCCCCGCACCACCCGTACCCTGACCACGGGCTTTTCCAAGTCCAGCAAGGGCACCCGCTTCCTGCGGGCCAAAGCAGAAGGCGGGGCAGTGGCCATTCCCGGGGAGGGAAACGCAGAAGTCCATTCTTCGGGCAGCCTGGCTGCCATGATTGGCTGTAACTGTCTGGTGGAGCTGCCTGCGGGCAGCGGCCCGGTGCAGCCTGGTGAACAAGTGGAGGTTCTTTCCTTTGTACAGTGAAGATAAACAAGCGCGCATGGCAGAACTGCAGCTCAAACAGCCTGCAGTCCTGGCCGTGAGCGGCGCCCATAACAGTGGGAAAACCACCCTGCTGGAAAAGCTGATCCCGGTTCTGCGCAGCCGCGGGCTGAAGGTGGGCGTCATCAAACACGACGGCCACGACTTTACCCCGGATGTGCCCGACACCGACAGCTACCGTCTGCGGGAAGCCGGTGCCGAAGGGGTGGCGGTTTATTCCGGCCAGCGCTATCTGGTGACCGAGCTGCTGCATCTGACCGAGCAGGACCTGCTCGCCCTGTTTGAACGCCACGGCTATGACCTGGTGCTGATGGAGGGCTATAAATCCAGCGGCTGGCCCAAGATCGAAGTGGTGCGCAAGGCCATTTCGGAGACCCCGGTTTCAATCCAGCCGCTGGCAATTGTAGGCGACATACCCGGCGCAGATTTCGGCCTGGAGGAAATTGTCCCCCTGGCCGACTGGATCTGCGCCCAGATGCCGGCCCTGTAAGGAGAATGTGAAACAATGAAACTGATCCGTACCGTAGACGCGGCAGGCCAGGTGCTCTGCCACGATATCACCCAGATCATCCCCGGCGAGTTCAAGGGCGCCCGGTTTCGCAAGGGCCATATCATCCAGCCCGAGGACATCCCGGTTCTGCTGAGCATTGGCAAAGAGAACCTCTACGTCTGGGAGAAAAAGCCCGGCATCCTGCACGAAGATGAAGCGGCGGCGCTGCTGTACCGGGCTGCCGCCGGCCGGAACATCCACGGCACCGAGCCCAGGGAAGGGAAAATCGAGCTGATTGCAGACTGCGACGGTCTGCTGAAAATCCGCCGGGACGCCCTGCTGGCGGTCAACCGCACCCCGCAGATGATGATTGCCACCATCCACGGTGACATGCCGGTCAAGAAGGGGCAGAAGCTGGCGGGTACCCGCATCATTCCGCTGGTGATCGAGCAGGAGAAGATGGATGCCATGCAGGCGGCTGCCGGCCCCGAGCCGATCCTGAATGTTCTGCCCTTCCACACCAAGAAATGCGGCGTGATTACCACCGGCAGCGAGGTGTTCAAGGGCCGGATTGAGGACAAGTTTACCCCGATTCTGGTGGACAAGCTGGGGGAGTACGGCTGTAAAATGACCTTCCACAAGATCTGCGACGACGATCCCGCCGGCATCACGGCCGCCATTCTGGAGGCCAGGGCAGCGGGCTGCGAGATGATCTTCACCACCGGCGGCATGAGCGTGGACCCGGACGACCGGACCCCGCTGGCCATCCGAAACACCGGCGCCGAGATTGTCACCTACGGCGCACCGGTGCTGCCGGGCGCCATGTTCCTGGTGAGCTATCTGGATGGTGTGCCTGTCTGCGGCCTGCCTGGCTGTGTGATGTACGCCAAGCGGACCATTTTCGACCTGCTGCTGCCCCGGCTGCTGGCGGATGATCCCATCACAGCCGATGACATTGCCCGTCTGGGTGAGGGCGGTCTGTGCCAGGGCTGCGCCACCTGTACCTGGCCCAACTGCGGCTTTGGCCACTGCTGAGCCGGAATACGGGCTCCCATGATTCAGAATCAGAAAGAGTATCTTACATGAGTGAACATAAATTGACCCATTTTGATGCCGCAGGCAACGCCGTGATGGTGGATGTCAGCGAAAAGCCTGCCACAGCAAGGGAAGCCACCGCCCATGGCCTCATCACGATGAACGCTGAGGCCTTTGCAGCGGTCCAGAGCGGCACCGTGAAAAAAGGCGACGTGCTGGGTGTGGCGCGGGTGGCCGGCATCATGGCCACCAAGCGGACCAGCGAACTGATCCCGCTGTGCCATCCGCTGCCCCTGACCAAAGTGGCGATCGACTTTCAGCTTTTGCCGGAGCGCCAGGCGGTGGAGGTGTTCTGCACCGTCAAGACCAGCGGCGTCACTGGCGTGGAAATGGAAGCCCTGACCGGCGTTTCCACGGCCCTGCTCACCATCTACGATATGTGCAAAGCGGTGGACAAGGGAATGGAGCTGGGCGAGATCCATCTGGACAAAAAGAGCGGCGGCAAGAGCGGCTTGTATATCCGGGCGGAGGGCGGCTATGTTTGATGCGACACAGCGGGATATCCACTATCTGCGGCTTTCAGTCACCGACCTGTGCAATCTGCGCTGCCGCTACTGCATGCCGGATGGTGTGGAAAAGCTGGAAAGAGAAGATATCCTGACCTACGAGGAGTTTCTGCGGCTGGCGGCTCTGTTTGCCGCCTGCGGTGTGGATACCGTCCGGGTGACCGGCGGCGAGCCTCTGGTGCGCAAGGGGGTGGATACCCTGGTGGCCGGCCTGAAAGTCATTCCGGGCATCCGGAAAGTGACCATGACCACCAACGGCATCCTGCTGGCAGAACAGCTGCCGGCCCTGCTGAAAGCCGGGCTGGACAGCGTCAACATCAGCCTGGATACCCTGTCGCCGGAGGTGTTTGCCCGGATTACGGCCCGGGATGCCTTTGCGGCGGTGCAGGCGGGACTGGATGCAGCCCTGAAGAGCGGCCTGCCGGTCAAGCTGAACTGTGTGCCCCAGGTGGGGGTCAATGAGGGGGAACTGGAATCCCTGGCTGCCCTGGCCCAGGACCACGCCCTGCAGGTGCGGTTCATCGAGATGATGCCCATCGGATACGGGGCGGCCATGCCCTGCATTTCGGGGCCGGAGCTGCTGGCCCGGTTTCAGGCCCGCTGGCCGGATTTGACCCCGCTGCCTGAGAGCCAGGCCCACGCCCTGGGGGACGGCCCGGCGGTTTACTATACGGTGCCGGGCTGGAAGGGGAGCATCGGCCTGATTGCGGCGGTGCACGGCAAGTTCTGTGCCCAGTGCAACCGGGTGCGTCTGACCAGCCTCGGATTCCTGCGGCCCTGCCTGGCCAGTGAGACCGGCTGTGATCTGCGGGCTCTGCTGCGCGGCGGCGCCGACGATGAAACCATTTTGAATGCCATCCGGAAGACCATCTGGAACAAACCCCTGGAACATCATTTTGAAAGCAAAACCATGCCCGCCACCCGCGGGATGTACCGAATTGGAGGATAATGTATGGGAAAGTTACTGGCTATCTGCACCAGTCCCCAGCGGGGCACCGTTAAGACCCCTGTGCCCAGCGCCCGGCTCACCCCGGAATGGGGCATTGTGGGAGATGCACACGGCGGCAGCTGGCATCGTCAGGTCAGCATGCTGAGCGCCGAAAAGATTGAGGCGTTCCGCAAAAAGATCTGGGTGGATTACGGTGCCTTCGGGGAAAACCTGGTCATTGAAGGTTTTGACTTCCGGAATCTGCCGGTGACCAGCCGGTTTGCCATTGGAGATGTGGTGCTGGAAATGACCCAGATCGGGAAAGAGTGCCACAACGACTGCGTCATCAAGCAGCAGACCGGTGAGTGCATTATGCCGCGGGAAGGCGTGTTTGCCCGGGTGCTGCAGGGCGGCGAAATCCATGTGGGCGACCAGGTCGAGCTGCTGCCGGCGCTGGAGCATCCGCCGCTGCGGGCCGCTGTCATTACTCTGTCGGACAAGGGCAGCCGGGGCGAGCGGGAGGACAAGAGCGGGCCGCTGATTGTGGAGATGCTGACCGCTGCCGGCTATGTGGTGGAGGAGACCCTGCTTCTGCCGGATGAGGCCAAAGCCCTTAAAGCCCAGCTGATCCGCCTGGCCGACGGCCGTCAGGTCAATCTGATTCTGACCACCGGCGGTACCGGCTTTTCGCCGCGGGATATCACCCCGGAGGCCACCTATGCAGTGGCTGACCGGAATGCTCCCGGCATTGCAGAAGCCATGCGGTATCACAGCCTGTCCATCACGCCCCGGGGGATGCTGAGCCGGGCTGCCAGTGTGCTGCGGGGCAAGACCTTGATTGTCAATCTGCCGGGCAGCCCCAAGGCCGTGAAAGAAAATCTGGAATACATTCTGCCCAGCCTGGAACACGGTGTGCGGATTGCCGCCGGTCTGGACGGAGAGTGCGCACGCAAATAAGAGCTTCTGCCCTGTGCAGGGCGCAGAGGAAAAGGTCTTATAAGGAGGAAAACCCCATGAGGAACCATCTCATCTCCCGACGCCAGTTTCTGGATACTGCCGGTTTGGCCGGTGCAGCCGCCCTTTTGACCGCCTGCGGCAGCACGGCTTCGTCTGCCGGGGAAACCGTGGAGCTGATTGTCTTTGCAGCAGCTTCCCTCACCGAGACCCTGACCGCCATCGGGGAAGCCTATGGGGCCGATCATCCGGGGGTGACGTTCCAGTTCAACTTTGATTCTTCGGGTACCCTCAAGACCCAGATTCAGGAAGGGGCCGACTGCGACCTGTTCATTTCGGCCGGCCAGAAACAGATGGATCAGCTGGACAGTGCCGCTTCCGCTGAGGTGAATACCGAAGGACTGGACTGCGTGGACAGTGAAAGCCGGGTGGACCTGCTGGAGAACAAAGTAGTTCTCTGTGTGCCGGAGGGCAGCACCAAGGGCATCGACAGCTTTGACGCCCTGGCCGGCCACCTGAGAGCGCAGGATATCCTGTTCTGTATGGGCAACAGCGATGTGCCGGTGGGGCAGTATACCCAGAAGATTCTGGATTACTACGGCCTGGATGAAGAGGCGCTGGCGGCTGCCGGCGTCATCACCTACGGCTCCAATGTCAAGGAAGTAACCACCCAGATCATCGAAGCCAGCGTAGATGCCGGCGTGGTCTATGGCACCGACGCCTTCAGTGCAGGGCTGACCCCGGTGGATGAGGCCACCCGGGAGATGTGCGGCCAGGTCATTTATCCGGCTGCCGTCATGAAAGCAGCCCCGCACGCTGACGCCGCCAAAGCTTTTTTGGGCTACCTGCAGACGGATGCAGCTGGTTCCGTGTTTGAAAGTGTGGGATTCACCCCTCTTGCAAAGCAGTGACGTCTGAAGATGCCGCCTGCTTCCTCCTGCAGGGGAGAGGGCGGACCCGTTGAAAAAGGATTGACTATGGACTGGTATCCTCTCTGGAACAGCCTGCGCATTGCCCTGATCAGCTGCGCGGCAGTGTTCTTTCTGGGCATTTTTGCCGCCTATTACATTGCAAAGCTTCCCCGGGGCGTCAAGGGCATCCTGGATGTGGTGCTGACCCTGCCGATGGTTCTGCCGCCCACTGTGGTGGGCTACTTCCTGCTGCTGCTCTTTGGGGCCAAACGGCCGGTGGGCCTGTTTTTTCAGGAACACTTTGGGGTCAAACTGGTGATGACCTGGTACAGTGCCATCTTTGCCTCGATTGTTGTGGCTTTTCCGCTGATGTACCGTACCGCCCGGGGCGCCTTTGAAAGCTTTGACGAGACCCTGGCCTGGTCCGCCCAGACCCTGGGTCTGTCCAACACCTGGATTTTCTGGCACGTCAGGATGCCTTTCTGCCGTCAGGGCATTTTGGCCGGCACTGTGCTGGCCTTTGCCCGGGCGCTGGGAGAATACGGCGCCACCAGCATGATTGCAGGGTATACACCGGGCAAAACGGCCACCATTGCCACCACGGTGTATCAGCTTTGGCGGACCAATGACGAAGCAGGGGCCCTCCGGTGGGTGCTGGTGGATATCGCCATTTCGGCGGTGGTGCTGCTGGCCGTCAACCTGCTGGAGCGCAGACAGAAAGCAGGTGACCGCCGGTGAGCCTCGAAGTGGAGATCGAGAAAAAGTGGGAGGATTTCACCCTCTGCGCCCGGTTTGCGGCGTCCAATACGGCCACCGCGATCCTGGGAGCTTCGGGCTGCGGCAAAAGCATGACGCTGCGCTGCATTGCAGGAATTGTCAGGCCGGACCGGGGCCGCATTGTGCTGGATGGCCGGGTGCTGTTTGACAGTGAGCAGGGCATCAACCTGCCGCCCCAGCAGCGGGGGGTGGGGCTTCTGTTCCAGAACTATGCGCTGTTTCCGGGCATGACGGTGGAACAGAACATTCTCTGCGGCCTGAAACACGAAAAGGACCCTGTCCTCCGCCGGGCTCGCTGCACTGAGATGCTGCGGGCCATGCGGCTGGAAGATGTGGCCCGGCACCGCCCGGCGGCTCTTTCAGGGGGACAGCAGCAGCGGACCGCCCTGGCCCGGATTCTGGTGAGCCAGCCCAGGATCCTGATGCTGGATGAACCCTTCAGTGCCCTGGACAGCTACCTGCGGGAAGAAGTGGAAGGGGAAGTGGGGAGACTGCTGAGCTCCTTTCCGGGCACGGCCCTGCTGGTTACCCACAATCGGGACGAAGCTTACCGCCTGTGTCATGACATGATGATCATGGACGGTGGGCAGGTGCTGCGGGCAGGCGTCACCAAGGAGGTCTTTGCAGACCCTCAGAGCGTGACAGCGGCCCGGCTGACGGGCTGCAAAAACATCCTGTCCTGCATCCCGGTGGACGAACACACCGTCCATCTGACCGGCTGGCAGACCGATCTGCATCTGGCCCGGCCGGTGCCGGCCGACTGTACCGCTGTAGGGGTGCGGGCCCATGACCTGGCTCCCTGTCGCCCGGAGACTGCCAATGCGCTGCCGGTCCGGGTAGTATCCACCAGTGAAAACCCCTTTGACTGGAACATGATCTGTACGGCGCCGGACGGGTCAGACCGCCTGTGGTGGAAGGTGTCCAAAACCACCCTCACGGCGGTTTGCCCCAAGGCCCCTGCCTGCCTGTGCGCGGCCCCCGAAAGTTTGATGCCGCTTCACGGTTTGGCTGGCCGCCCTTCAGCGAAAGGTTAAATGAAAATGAAAAGGCTGACGGAATGTGTATTTGACACAGACCGCCAGCTTTTTTTGACGGCTTCGGGGTCAAGCCTCTGTTTCCCTTCGGGTATGGCTTGTCCTATACCAGTTTTGATCTGCGGATGGCATGTCTGCGAAAATGCAGCGATTTTATAAGTCTATTGTATCGAAAGAGCAGGGCCGGTTGCTATCAGAACCATGCTGATTCTGTTTGATTTTTGCTGCAACTCAAAATCGCACCCCGTTCCGGATAAAATGACGCAAAACAAAGAGGAAAAGAAACCGCTTTTGCCGGATCCCCTGGGGGCTGCTGAAAGGTGAAAATAACCTTCAGCATTTGGAACGGAAGAACATGGCAGCGCTGCCGCATGCTCTTTTATGCTGTGACAAACAAAAACGGAAAACATGTGATTTTGACTGATAAAAGCAGGCTTGCAAAAGAGAAATAAAACAAAAGGCTCTGCCCGCTGGACGTCTTGAGATCCGGCGGGCAGAGCCTTGTAATTTGTCACATCATAACCATTCCGGCAGGCGGAAAAGTCTGCCTTTATCTTTTACCCGGCGATGCTTTCGGGCAGGATGCGGAAAGCCACTTCGTGGCCATTGATCAGCTGGGCACGGTGGCTGAAAAAGACCCGGCCGCTGCAGCTGGCCTTCAGCTGTTCCAGGGTCTGGCAGCTGCAGGGGTCCAGAATCTCTCCCAGCAGCTCCCCGGCGGCGACAGCGTCGCCGGGTTTGCGGCGGCACAGCAGCAGGCCGCCTGCATGGCTCAGGATGGTGTGCAGGCAGCTTTCACGGAAGATTTTCGGGGCCGTGGCCGCCGGGAAATAGGCCCGGTGGAGCAGGCCTTTCACCGACAAGAACCGGAGGATGGATTCCACTGCCAGCTGTGCGGCGTCCTCGTCGATGCAGTCGGTGGAAGTGCTGTAAAGGGAGAAGGCCTGGGTGTTCCAGATCTGCCAGTTGTAGTTCAGGGTGGTGGTGTCGTAGGCCTGGGGGGTGCGCACCAGCACATAGGGCAGACCGAACCCGGCAGCATCTTCGGGGTGCTGATAACCGGTGTCCATCATCCGCACATGGGGCAGATGGTCCCCGGGCAGATAAAAGCTGGTGAGGTGGACCCCATAGGGATAGTCTTTCAGGGCATCAAACAGCCGGGCGGCGATCCGCTGGGTAGTCTCGCCCTGGTCATAGCCGGGGAACATCCGGTTGATGTCGGTGTTGTCGGCGGCCCAGAACCGGCGTCCCACGTTCATGGAGAACTGGTTGGCGCAGGGGACCACCAGGATCCCGCAGTCGGGGTCCAGCTGTCCGGCGGATTCCGCCGCAGTCAGGGCCCGGATCAGCCGGCCGCAGATATACATCTGCTGGATTTCGTTGCCCCGCAGAGAGCCCATCACCGCCAGGCTCTTCTTGCCCTCGGTGCCAAAGGTCCAGGCCCGCACCGGAAGGGCGGGGCGGTAGGGAGTGTCAATGGAGAACAGAGTGGTTTCTTTCATGCCAGTTCCTCCTTGCTGCTGGGATATTCATCCAGGATGCGGGCAATCAGAGAGCCCTCATAGACCACAGGGTATTCCCGCAGGGTAAACAGCAGCCCGTTGGCCGGGCTGTAGATGGTGTGAAGGATTTCACCAGTGAGGGGATCTGCAATCAGGCCCAGCTCCTGCCGCTGCTTCACATGGGCGTTGTGCTCCACCGAGGGGATGAAAATGCCGGGGCAGGGGGCGTTGAGGAAGGAGACGTGGTGGTCGGTGCTGACGATGGGTTCCCGGACCGGCTTGACCGGCCCGGTCCAGACCCCCAGAGAGACCATCAGGTTGAGCAGACCCACCAGCAGCTGATCCCCATAGGCAGGGGTCAGACGGTTGCCCACCCCCATTTCCACCACCAGGGTGGGGGTGCCCAGGGCGTTGAGGCTGTGGGCCAGGGTGGATTCCAGCACGGTGGCGGCTGCATGGACCCAGATGAAGTCCATGTTGAGCAGTTTGGCCATGGGCACCAGCTTTTCAGCGGTGTTGACGTTGACCCTCACCTGGGGGATTTCCTGCAGATAGATGTTGCTGGCGTGGATGTCCACGCAGGCGTCTGCCCCCTGCAGATCCTGGACCAGACGTGCAGCCACAAACTCGGACATGGAGCCGTTTTCGCTGCCGGGGAATGTGCGGTTCATATCCAGATCACACAGGGGGATGCCCCGGGTCATGGTGCTGATGCCCAGGGGATTCATGGCAGGGTAGATGTCCACAGTACCCTGTAAATAGTTCGGATTTTTGGCCAGTATCCGGTTCAGCCGCCAGGCCACATACTGGCCCTCCAGCTCGTCGCCGTGGGTGCCGGTGACAATACAGATGCGCTTGCCGCCGCTGCCCACGCGGTTTTTGCAGATGCGGAGATCTTCGCCCACCGCCAGGGGCAGGCGGACAACTTCTTGTACCATAAACAAAACCGTCCTTTCCGACGCACGGCCGGGAAGGACGGTCCTCACATTCTCGCGCCGTTGCGATGTCGTTGTTATTGCTGTTGGGATACCCGCATAAATACGGTCTGGGTCTGGTCGGCGGGGCCCCGGAATACCCCTCGTTCCATGGGGCAGTCTCCGAAGTCCCGGCCGATATTAAAGCGCAGATAGCCTTCATCGGTCCAGCGGCAGCGGGTGGGGTCGATGCCGGTCCACAGACCGTCCAGCCACACCTCACACCAGGCGTGGCTGGCGCCCTCCCCCTGGGGCAGGCCGTTGACATACCGGGCAGCCAGCCCGGCCTGCCGGGCCAGCGCCAGATAGATATGGGCGAAATCTTGGCAGACACCTTTCCCCGCGTGGAAAGCCTGGGCCGCGGTGGTGGCTACACCGGTGGAGCCCGCCACATATTCCAGCCGGTCGTGGACCGCCTGAGCCAGGGCCCAGGCCAGATCCCGGGGGTTCTGGGGCAGGGCGAGGGTATTCAGCCAGTCGGTCAGCTCGGGGCTGAGCCGGGTATAAAATGAAGGCTGACGAAAGATAGGGCTGCAGCGCACCAGTTGGCGCTGCGCAAAGTCCACCCGTACAGAGCCCCGGGCCCTGTACCAGAAATGGTCGTGGGGGTCCTCCAACTGACCAACTTCCAGCAGGTTGCCAAAATTGTCCCGCTGGATGGAAAAGGGGACTGACGGGTCCAATGTCAGCCCCGCATCCAGAATCTGCTGCCCGGGCAGATCCGGGGGCAGGCAGCGCAGCACGAAGGCGTGCTGCACCACCGGGGCGCTGAAAGCCAGCTGGATGTCATAGGTGAAGTGCAGCAGCCGGCTCATAACACAAAGAGGCCTTCCACGGCGGCCAGCAGGGCAGCCGGTTCCGCAGGCTGGTCTTCCAGAGCCTGTTTCTCGATGACAGCCAGGGGCCCGGGCTGGGGGGTCAGGTCGGTTTTGTACAGGCGGTTAACCAGTTTCTGAAGTTCCGGCTCCACCTTTTCGGGCTGCAGATCCAGCCGCAGCATCAGGCTGAGGCGCTCCACCAGACCGCCGGTCTTGGTGATGTTGCGGGCGTTTTCCACCTCCACACTGCCGTCAAAGCTGCCATAGAAGGCCATGATGTCGTCCAGAACCCACTGCAGTTCCACAGCAGGGGCCTCGCTGCGGGCGGCCAGGTCCATGGCCGACTGGGCCATCTGCAGATAGGCCAGAGTGGGGGAGGTGATGGTTTCCCGCAGGGTCATGCCGTTGCCCAGCATGGCGTCCACGCAGCGGGCCACCGAACTGGGGTCGGTGGAATCAAAGAGGTATTTGCGGCAGAAATCCTCACTGTTCCGGTAATTGCAGGGGATTCCCATCCGGCGGCAGAAGTCCTCATAGGGCACCGGCTTTTCGTCGATGAGAGCGTCCAGCTGTTTCATCATATAGCGGACCGTCATATAGGTCCGGGAAGCGTAACGGCCCAGCCAGAACAGCCGGCTTTGTTTGCTCAGCGTGACAGTATCCATGTATCCTTGAAACCTCCACCTTGCGAAGAATTGACAATAAAACTATCGGGGTTGCGGGAGAAGCGGGTCAGGCCGCTGGGCCAGACCACCGTTTTATCGGCTCCCGACAGGACGAAGGCCCGCAGGTCCGCTTTGCGCTCCACTTTCTGGCCCTCATCCATGATGGGCAGATCCTGGAAGTCGATAACCTCCTGGGCGATGAACCGGCGGGGATTGGCCAGAATGGTCTGGCGCAGGTCCTCCAGTTTCTCTTTGGTCAGCTTGCTGCCGAACACCACGCCGTAGCCGCCGGCCTCTGCCACATCCTTCACCACCAAAGTGTCCAGATGGTCCATGATGTACTTCTTGTCGGTCTCATCGATGGGCAGATAGGTGGGAGCGTTGCAGAGGATCGGCTCCTCCCCCAGGTAATAGCGGATCATCTTGGGCACGAAATAGTAGATGCCCTTGTCATCTGCCGCGCCGTTGCCGAAGGCGTTCAGCACCGCTACATTGCCCGCCCGATAGGCGGTCATCAGGTTGGGAATGCCGATCAGGGAACTGGGCTCAAAGCACAGGGGATCCATGTACTCATCCGAAACCCGGCGGTACAGAGCGCCTACCCGCTGGTCCCCGTGGATCGAGCGGTAATACACCACGCTGTCCCGCACATACAGGTCGCCGGCCTCTGCCAGCACGGCGCCCGACTGTTCTGCCAGGTAGGAGTGCTCAAAGTAAGCCGCATTGTACCGCCCCGGGGTAAACACCACGTTGATGCCGCCGGTGCTGACGCTGTCCATGGTCTGGCGCAGCAGCTGACCGTACTGGCGGTTATCCACAATGTGGTTGTGGCGGAAGGTATCGGGGCTGCACCTGCGGCACAGCTCCCGGGCGATCAGGGGATAGGAAGCGCCCGAGGGAATCCGCAAGTTGTCCTCCAGGATGTACCACACGCCGTCCTTGCCCTTGACCAGGTCGATGCCGGAAATGTGGCTGTAGATGCCGCCCGGCGGGGTGATCCCTTCGCACTGGGGCAGATAGCCGGGGGAACGGTAGACAAAATCCTCCGGTACAATGCCGTCGGCCAGAATCTGCTTTTTGCCGTAGATGTCTTTCAGAAACAGGTTCAGGGCCGTTACCCGCTGGGCAAGGCCCTTTTCCAGCTGCTCCCATTCCTGGGCCGTGATGATGCGGGGAATGGTGTCGAACGGGAAAAGCCGCTCGTGAAAGGTACCATCCTTATAAATGCCGAATTTGACGCCATAGCGCGCCAGCTGATGATTGATCTGTTTTTCATGTCGGATCAGGTCGTCCATCCAAAAGTCCTCCTTAACACAAAAACAG
The DNA here is from genome assembly GCA_944386015.1 of uncultured Faecalibacterium sp. Taxonomy (GTDB): domain Bacteria; phylum Bacillota; class Clostridia; order Oscillospirales; family Ruminococcaceae; genus Faecalibacterium. The sequence continues at coordinate 25,922 of CALWZK010000082.1, read as the reverse complement.
GGCACCGGCGCCAAAAGGCGTCGGTGCCCTGTTTCTGCAATCTATTATAAAGACATGGCGAGCCCGTGTCAAGGCAATGTTTTTCGATCAGCAGCCCAAAAAAGAGGCTGCCATCCCATGGAACTGAACGAAATGGAAAGCACACTTGACATTTTGCGGGAATCTGTTATACTGGAATCGTGGAAAGGAAACTTTCCATTCAGAAAGGAGGCAGGGGATGAAAAACCGTCTGGAGGAGCTGCGGAAGGCCCGCGGCATCCGGCAGGAAGAGCTGGCCAACGCCCTGGAAGTATCCCGTCAGACCATCGGCTCGCTGGAAAACGGGCGGTACAACCCGTCCATTCTGCTGGCATTCAAGATTGCGCGATACTTCGGGCTGACCATCGAGGATATCTTCATCTATGAAGAGGAGGAGAAGCCATGAAAGAGAGAATTCCGTTTCTGGTTGACATCGCAGTGGGGGTGGTGCTGATGGCAGCGGGCTGGGTGATGCCTGTGGATTACTACAACACCATGGTGTTTGCCGCCGGGTTTGGCCTGGTGTGGGCAGGGCTGGTGCATCTGCTGCGGGTGATTTACTGGCAGGCGCCCCAGCGCCGGGCCGCATACCAGGCCCGGCAGCAGGAGGCCCACATCAACGCTGTGGACGAGCGCAAACAGTTTCTGCGGATGAAAGCAGGGCACATTGCCTACCAGATCATGCTGGTGCTTTTATTTCTGGTGGCGCTGGTTCTGGCCCTGATCCGGGCAGATGCCTGGGTGATTCTGCTGGTGTTCCTGCTGACGGTTTTCCAGTGGGCCATCGGGGTTGTGATCTTCCGCATTCTGGAAAAGCGGATGTGAGGGAGGGGACAAAGCATGAAAGCGTATAAAACTTGGCTGGTTGCCGTGATGGCAGCGCTGGGCCTGCTGCTGATGGCCCTGAGCTGGGGCCAGAGCGGGTCAAATTCCCCCTGGCCTTACCTCTGCATCGGGATTGGTGCAGGACTGTTTGGCCAGGGCACCGGTGAGCTGGTGTCCCGGCGGGCCCTTCGGAACAGCCCCGAGCTCCGCCGGCAGCTGGAAATTGTCCAAAAAGACGAGCGGAACATTGCCATTGCAAGCCGGGCCAAAGGGAAGGCCTATGATATGATGACCTATGCCTTTGGTGCTCTGATTGTTTCCTTTGCTGTAATGCGGGTGCAAACGGCTGCCATATTAGTGCTGGTCCTGGTCTACCTGCTGGTGCAGGGCTGCGCCCTCTATTGGCGGTTCCGCTATGAGAAGGAAATGTAATGTTATGACATAAAGAGAGCTTCGCCTCATCAGGGGCGAAGCTCTTTTGTTATAAAGGTTACTGCTTGGTGGTCCAGGTGAGATCCAGCACAGGCCCATAGGGGTCAAAGATCAGCCCATCCACCCCGTCGGCCAGCAGCAGACGCTTCTGCTGGGCGAAAAGGGGAACCACGGCGCAGGATTCCAGCAGCTGGCGCTCACACTGGGCCAGCAGATGGCAGCGGGCAGTGCTGTCGCTGGCGGTGACGCTCTGGTCCAGCAGAGCCTGATATGTGGGGTCACTGTAATGGCACAGCCCGTCGGCTGAGAAGTTCTGCAGGAAGCTGTAGACGCTGCCGTCGGTGCAGGTCACCGGCGCAATGGCGATGGTGTAGTCGCCATCCGCCATCCGGGTTTCAAAGTCCTCCTGATCCACCTCTTCCACCGAGAAGAAGAGGGAGAGCTCCCGCTGCCAGACGCTGTTGATGGCCTCCGCTGCCGCCGTCAGCCCGGCGTCCTTGGGCAGCAGCAGTGTGATGCCCATCAGGTCAGCGCTGGTAACCGTCTGCCGGGCGGTCCGATAGAGGGTGTAGGCGCTGCCCAGGGTGGGGGTGGGGTTACCGGCGGTTTCCCGGTAGTCCACACTGCCCACCGACAGCCCATCCGGCACCAGGCCGGCAGCAGGGGAATAGATGCTGGTGTCCACCGACAGAGGCATGGCCTGCTGTGCCCCGGAGGCCAGAGCCTGCCGCAGTTCGGTGCAGGCGAGGGCGGTGTTCTGGGTGTTGAACAGCAGGCACCAGGTGGTGTCGGAATAGCTGATGGACCGCAGGCTGGTGGAGGCATTGGTGGTGTCCAGGGCGGCGGTGCAGCGCTCGTTGAGGATCAGGTCCTGGGCGCTCTGTACCGTGCCGGTGTTCTGGACCAGACGCAGGGAATCCACCAGGCCGTCCCCGCCTTCCCGCCGGAGGAACAGGCCGCTGGAAGTCCAGTTGTACAGATAAAAAGGCCCGCTGGACAGGGTGGTGTCACTGGTCAGGCCGTAGCTGCCGCCGGTGCTGAGGAAAAAGTCCTCGTCGCAGGGCATGGCACCCGGCAGGGCCAGCTTGCTGACGAAGTCATCGTCCGGCTCGGACAGGGTAAAAACCAGGGTCAGAGGGTCGGTGGCTTTGACCCCGATCTGAGTGGGGTCGGTGAGCCCTGCCAGGGCAGTGTCGGCGCCCTCAATGGCCGAAAACTCCACCGCATAGGGGGATTGGGTCTCGGGGGAAAACATCCGCTGGAAGGCATAGACAAAATCCTCGGCGGTGATGGCGTAGTCGGTGGCCTCGCCGCCGGCGGCCTGGTAGGTCAGCCCCGATTTCAGGTGGAAGGTATAGGTCAGCCCGTTGGAGGAGACAGACCAGTCCTCGCACAGATCATTCTGGGGGGCGCCGTCGGCGTCCAGGCGCACCAGTCCGCTGTACAGGTTGGTGCAGGCAATCACATCCTGCGAGGAAGTGGCAACCTGAGGGTCCAGGTTGGCGGGGATTTCCTCCACAAACCAGGTAAAGCTGTTGACGCCCGACCCTTTGGTGCAGGCGGCCAGAGGCAGCAGCAAAGCTGCCGTCAAAAAGGCAGCAAAAAATCGAATCAAGGTACGTTTCAAGGGATAAATCCTTTCTATCTATAGCAAGTGCCATGCACTGAAACTCTATGGCAAAGGCCCGGGGAATAGACCCGGGGCATGAAAAAGCAGGGCCCGGTCTAGCACAACCGGCCTGCGCATAAAAGAAGAACAGGGTGGAGGGACCCTGTTTCGGACCGCCTCCTTGCCGTTCCGGGTCAAGTGTAGCAGAAATGGGTTGAAAAGACAACAGGTTTTGCCCTTTTGTTTTGGGATTTTCGTTGCCAATCGGAGAGAAAAAGGCTATAATAGACCGTGTGTCTGATTGAATGACAGATCGGGGGCAGCTGCCCCCAGGAGGAATTGCGATTATGCAGAAGGAACAGCAGCAGCTTGCCGCGCTGGTACGCGGGAAAAAGGTCGCCTTCATCGGCGCAGGCGTCAGCCACAAGACTCTGATTGAGGAGTTTGTGGGTCTGGGGGCCGAAGTGACCCTCTGTGATAAAAAGAACTCGGTGGAGGATTTCGGGGACTACGCCGACACCATCCGCCGCCTGGGCATCCACCTGAGCCTGGGTGAAAATTACATGGACGGCTTCAAGGGGCAGGACATCATCCTGCGGACCCCTGGCTTTGAATTTTACCAGAAGCCCCTGCAGGACGCCATTGCAGCGGGCACCATGGTGACCAGTGAGGTGGAACTCTTCTTTGATTTCTGCCCCTGCGAGATTGTGGCGGTGACCGGCAGCGACGGCAAGACCACCACCACCACCCTGATCAGTGAATTCTTCAAGGCGGCGGGCCGCCGGGTGCACCTGGGCGGCAACATCGGCGCAGCCCTGCTGCCCATGCTGCCGGATGTGTCTCCCGATGATGTGGCCGTGGTGGAGCTGTCCAGCTTCCAGCTGATCAGCATGCGCAAGAGCCCCAAGGTGGCTGTTGTCACCAACGTGACCCCCAACCACCTGGATCACCACAAGGATATGCAGGAGTACATCGACGCCAAGCGGAACATCCTGCTGCATCAGGTGCCCCCCTGCCGGGCCGTGCTGGGCTATGAGAACGACATCACCCGGGCCATGCAGGCCGACTGCAAAGGGGAGCAGGTCTGGTTCACCCGCCTGCGGGAGACCGACAACGGCGCTTTCCTGCGCAGCGACGGGATGCTGTGCATGGCAGAGCACGGTGTGGTGACCCCCTTCCTGGCCCAGAAGGATGTCAAGCTGCGGGGCCTCCACAACATTGAGAACCTGCTGGCCGCCGCCGCGGCTGTCTGGGGCCGGGTGCCGGTGGAAGCCATCCAGAAGGTGGGCAGCACCTTCACCGGCGTGGAGCACCGGATCGAGCCGGTCCGGGTGCTGGACGGGGTCACTTACTACAACGATTCCATTGCCACCAGCCCCACCCGCACCATTGCAGGCCTGCGGAGCTTTGACCAGAAGATCATCCTGATTGCCGGCGGCTACGACAAGAAGATTCCCTATGAGCCCCTGGCCCCTGAGATCCTGGCCCACGTGAAGGTGCTGGTGCTGATGGGCGCCACCGGCCCCCGCATCGAGAAAGCGGTCCGGGAAGCAGAGGGCTTCGCTGAGAGCGGCCTGGAAATCCTTCACGCCAACACCATGGAGGAGGCCGTGGCTCTGGCCCGCGGCGCTGCCAAGCCCGGCGACATTGTCAGCCTTTCGCCGGCCAGCGCTTCCTTTGACGTCTACCCCAACTTTGAGGTCCGGGGCCGTCACTTCAAACAGATTGTAAACGGGCTGTGATTGCCCGTGCCAACACCCCGGCAGGGAACAAGCGATTCCGCCGCGCCTGCCGGGGCGTGCCTTGTCTGGGGGCACTTCTGCAGGAAGAACATGCCCTCTTTGGCCGCAGCCAGCCGGGCCGGTTTTATGCCGGCCCCTCCCTGGCGCTGGACCTGGGGGGAGAGGATGCTCTGGCCGCCGGCGGGGCCAACCCTGAGGAACTGGCCTCTTTTCTGGGCTTCTGCGGGTGCCGGTCCCTGGTGACCAGCGGCACCATCCCGGCGGGGTGGCGCCAGACCGAGGAGATGTCCTGCTTTGTGCTGGAGCCGGGCCAGGCTCTGCCGGTGCCCCCGGCGGACGAAAACCTCTGGAATGCGCTCCATCTGGACCAGAACCCCAGGCCGGGCCCTCTGGCGGATTTTCTCTATCCCCATCAGCCCCGGCAGCGGGATGACTTCTACTCGGCCCTGTGCACCAAGCGCAGCCGGGGACTGGCCCGGGTGTGGGCCCTGATGGATCAGGACCGGATTGCCGCCACTGTGGGGGCCTATGCCCTCTGGGGCGGGGAGGCCTATCTGGCCTGCGGACAGGCAGCGGAATCCCTGCGGGGCCGGGGCATCGGCGGGCGGCTGATTGCTGCTGCCGCCACCGCCCTGGCCGCCGAGGGCCTGCGGGTGAGCCTGCTTTGCAGCCCCCGGCGGGTCCATTTATACAGACGTCTGGGCTTTGTGCAGGCCGGGGCTTTGGCCCGGTGCCAGCCCGGCGAAACAGGAAAGGAAACCAACACAACCAATGATGCTTGAACGCTTTTTTGACTATAAGCCCGAGGTCCTGGAGCTGGACCAGAAGGCCATGGAACTCTGTGCGCCCTACTTCCGCCAGGCCGAGGAAGTGCGGGACTTCAACCAGCTGAAAATGCTGCGGGCCTTTGCAGACAATCAGATGTCCTCCACCGATATGCTGGGCACCACCGGCTACGGCCTGTGGGATACCGGCCGGGCCAAACTGGAGCAGATCTTTGCCCAGGCCATGGGCTGTGAGGACGCCCTGGTCCGCAGCCAGTTCATGAGCGGCACCCACACCCTGGCGGTGGCCCTGTTCGGCCTGCTGCGGGCAGGGGACACCCTGCTGGCTGCCACCGGCCGCCCCTATGATACTCTGGAAGGGGTCATCGGCATTGAGGGCAAGGGCAAAGGCACCGGCACCCTCACCGACTACGGCATCCGCTACGAGGAAGTGCCCCTGAAGGAGGACTTCACCCCCGACTATGCGGCCATTGCGGCGGCAGCTCCCCGGGCCAGGGTCTGCCACATCCAGCGCAGCCGGGGCTATATGCAGCGGAACGCCTTCGATCTGGAGACCATCCGCAAGGTGGCCGAGGCTGCCCGCAGCACCAACCCCAAGATCATCGTCTTTGTGGACAACTGCTACGGCGAGTTCACCCAGACCCAGGAGCCTTGCCAGGTGGGGGCCGACCTGATTGCCGGCAGCTTCATCAAGAACCCCGGCGGCGGCATTGCCCCCACCGGCGGCTACATTGCGGGCCGGCGGGACCTGGTGGAACAGTGCGCCTACCGCCTGAATGCCCCCGGTCTGGGCAAGGATCTGGGCTGCACCCTGGACACCCCCCGGGAGATGTACATGGGCTTCTACTATGCCCCCGGCGTGGTCTGCGAGGCCATCAAGACCGCCATCTATGCCCAGTGCCTGCTGGAGCTGGTGGGCAAAAAGCCGGTGCCCCGCTACTGCGACAGCCACAACGACATTGTGACCTGCTTTGATGCCGGCACGGCCGACGCCCTGGTGGGCTTCTGCCGGGGCATCCAGGCGGCCAGCCCGGTGGACAGCTATGCCGCCCCGGAACCCTGCCCCGAGCCGGGCTATACCGATGAGGTCATCATGGCCAGCGGCAGCTTCACCCAGGGCAGCACCATCGAGCTGAGCTGCGACGGCCCCATGCGGGCCCCCTATACCTGCTATCTGCAGGGCGGCCTGAACTTTACGGCCAGCCGGGCCGGCGTGTTGCTGGCCATCCAGAATGCCTATTTTGCGGAGGGTTAACCCTGAAGCAGCATCAGATCGGGCAATAGTGATTTAAACAGCCCCCGTCTGCCGGACAGAAACCTGTCTGGCAAGCGGGGGCTGTTTTGTTGATTGGGTTAGCCGAAGCAGTAGTTGGTGACGATGGGGTCCCGCTTCCGGGTCACATCGTTGAAGTATTCGTAGTTGCAGATGCCCAGGAAACCGCCCGACACGTTGTACACGTTGGTGAAGCCGTGGCCCTGCAGGGCCATCACAGCGTTGTAGCTGCTTTGGCCGATCTGACAGTGGACGTAGACCGGCCGGTCGGTGGGAATTTCATTCAGGCGGCAGCGAAGCTGGCCCAGGGGAATATTGACCGAAGTCTTCAGATGGCCCAGATTGTACATTTCAGGGGGACGGACGTCCAGAATATAGGCGCCCGACTCCACCAACGAACGCACCTGGTCCACATGGACCTGGCGGAACCGGTGGGCCAGCAGGTTGCCCGCCACCAGGCCGGCATAGTTGCCGGCGTCCTTGGGGGCAGAGAAGGGGGGAGCGTAGCACAGCTCCAGATCCCGCAGGTCATCCACCGTGCCGCCGAACTTGATGAGAGTGGCGGCCACATCAATCCGCTTGGGAGCATCTCCCTTGGAAATGGCCTGGGCGCCCAGCACCTTGCCGGTGGGCACCTCATAGATCAGCTTGTAGTGGAGCTGGGTGCTGCCGGGCATGATGCCCACCCGGTCCTTGGGAAGAACATAGGCGATTTCATAGGGAATGCCCTCCTGCTGGCACTGGGCGGCGGTGAGGCCGGTGCTGGCTGCATTCCACTCAAAGACCTGGATGCAGCTGGACCCGATGAAGCCGGTGTTCCGCACCGGCAGACCGTAGATGTGGTCGGCAGCCTGCCGGGCCTGTTTCTGGGCCGGGCCGGCCAGCTGGACCATGGCGGGCTTGTGGGTCAGGGGATTGAACACCTCCACTGCATCGCCCACCGCATAAATGCTGGGATCACTGGTGCAGTAGTTGGGGTCCACCTGGATGGCGCCCCGGGCGTTCATTTCCAGCCCGGCCTCGGCGGCCAGAGCAGTGTCAGGGCGGACGCCCACCGCCATCACAACGGCGTCCCCTTCGATGACCCGGCCCGAGTTCAGCTGCAGGTTGGACTGCTGGAAGGCCACCACCGAGTCGCCCACTATCAGCTCGACGCCGTGGTCAATCATGGCTTTCTGGAGGATCTGAACCATGTCGTAGTCGTAGGGCTTCAAAATCTGGTCCATGGCCTCCACCAGGGCTACCTGATAGCCGGCCTCCCGCAGGTTGACGGCTGTTTCCACCCCGATGAAGCCGCCGCCGATCACCGAGATCTTCTTTGCGCCGGATTCCTTCAGGAAACCATAAAACCGGCTGATATCCGCCACCGTCTTAATGGTGAAGAGGTTGGCGTTTTCGATGCCCTGAATCCGGGGGACCACGGCGTTGGCGCCGGGGGACAGGATGAGGGTGTCATAGGCTTCGTCGTACTCCCGGCCGGTCATCAGATCCTTGATGTGCACCTTTTTTTCGGCGCGGTCGATGGAAACGGCCTGGCTGTGGGCCCGGGTCTCGATGTTGTAGACATTGTGGAGGGATTCAGGGGTGTTGAGCACCAGCTTCTCGGTCTGGTCCACCGTCTCGCTCAGGCGATAGGGGAGGCTGCAGTTGGAATAAGAAACGGCAGCGCCCTTTTCCAGCAGCAGAATCTCGGCCTGCTCGTCCAGTCTTCTCAGCCGGGCCGCTGCGCCGGCGCCGCCCGTGTTTCCGCCAACGATGACATACTTCATGGTTTTACGCTCCTTTTCAATCTGACTTCCTGCATAGGATGCGGGCCGGTGGTCCGCTCTGTTTTATTTTATCTTTACTATAGTGTATTCCCCGGGAAAAGTCTGTGTGTCTGTCACATTCTTCCAGCGGGGGCAGAAACCGACGGGCCTGCCGGTGCCTGCGCAAAAGGTTTGTCTTGTGAGCAGAACGCATGAAAAAAACGCCCGTTGCAGGAAAGGCCTGCAAGGGGCGTTTTGCTGTCTGAGATTCAGAGGCGGCGCAGGCCTTCCCAGAGGGCCATCATGGCGTCGGAAGGCAGGCACTTGCCTGCCAGCCGGTGGACGGTGCAGACCGGCCCCGGGGTGGAGACGGCTTTTTCGTGCCGGCTGTCGTAGAGGGCCCGGAAGGCCACCCGACGGGCGGTGGAGGCCAGGGGATAGTGGTGCACCGGCTGGCCGCTCTGGGCGGCGGTGGGGATAAACTCTGTGTCCCGGATCCAGTAGGGGCAGACGGCGGTGACGGTAATGCCCCGGGGCCGCAGCTCCCAGTGGAGCGCCCGGCTGTACCGGTAGAGGAAGGCCTTGGTGGCGGCGTAGACATTGAGATAGGGCAGGGGCTGGAAGGCAGAGGTGGAGCAGATCTCCAGAACCCGGCTGCCGCGGCCCATAAAGGGCAGGCAGACCTGGGTGACTTCCACCGCCGCCTGACAGTTCAACCGGATCATGGCGGCGCTCTCCCGGCGGCCGACGGCCTGCCAGTCACCCATCCGGCCAAAGCCGGCGGCGTTGATCAGGATGGATACCTCGGGGGCAGCGGCTTTCAGCGCAGCTTCCAGGGTATCAGCAGCGCCGGGGGCGGTGAGGTCCAGGGGCAGCACCCGCAGGGGGACCCGGCAATGGGCCCGCAGGGCTTCCAGCCGGTCCCGCCGCCGGGCGATGACCCAGATTTCATCCAGCTGTTTGTCCAAAAGGGCCAGCTGACGGACAAATTCCCGGCCCAGTCCGCTGGAGGCGCCGGTGACTACGGCAATTTTCATAGACTCTGCTCCTCTCAAATGATGGTATGTGGATTGATTTCATGATACAGCCCGGCCAGAGGAATGTCAAGCCGGGGGAGAAAAGGGGCTTTTTCCGGTTTTTGAGGATTTTATCCCGCCATGCCATCGCCAACCGCCCTCCAATGTGATACACTAAAAAAGAAAGATGCAGTCTGTCCCCGAAAATCCGACAGCAGCTCCGTATTCTGCTGGCAAGGGTGTACCTGAGGAAAGACCAGGAGGGAGGAATTCAAGTGCACAGACAGTTGCAAATGGAGCCGGAAGGCTCCCCACTCCGCAAGGAGCACAAAATTGAGGCCCAGGTCTGGGCCGCCCAGAAAGACCCGGCATCAGCCGATGCATTGATCGGGCAGTACATGCCATTTATACGCAGTGAGACCTTTAAATTCACCCATGCCGCCCCCGAGGCGGGCCATGAGGATGAGCTGAACATTGCGGCCACCGCCTTTTATGAGGCGGCCCTTTCCTACCAGAGGGGCCGGGGGGCCTTTTTGCCCTATGCATCCACGGCCATCCGCAACCGGCTGATCGACTTTTACCGGGTGGAGCAGCGGCACAGCGGCCTGGTCCCCCTGGAAACCCCGGCCGGGGAGGATGGCCGCCAGCTGCTGGAAACCCTGCCCGACAGCCGGGATGAGATCGGGGCCTATGACCTGCGGGCGGCCAGCCGGGAAGAGATCCAGGAGTTTGGCCGCCAGCTGGCCACCTTCGGCCTTTCCTTCTCGGATGTGGCAGACAACTGCCCCCGCCAGGAGCGGACCATGGCCGCCTGCCATGCGGTGCTGAACTGTGCCCGGGCCAACCCTATGCTGCTAGACCGGCTGGTCCACACGGGGCGGCTGCCGGTGCGGGAGCTGGCCATGGGGTCAGGTGTGGACAAAAAGACCATCGAGCGCCACCGGAAATACCTGGTGGCCATCCTGCTGGCCTTCACCAATGGCTATGAAATCATCCGGGGCCACCTGCGCCAGATCGCACCAAAGGGAGGAGAGCGGACATGAAATATCTTGTGATGGAAACCCACCCCGCCTATGCGGTGGTGCTGGACGAGCGGGGCCGTTTCCTGCGGGCTGCCAACCTCCACTATGAGGTGGGGGAGACGGTGGACCAGGTGGTGGAGCTGCAGCTGCCGCCGGCCCGGCGGTTTCGGGCCTGGTGGCTGGTGGGCCTTGTGGTGGTGCTTCTGGGCCTGGGTGTGCTGTTCTTCGGCTTCATCCGGCCCCAATGGATGGTGTACGGTACCGTCCGGCTCCAGATCAACCCGGATGTCCAGCTGTCGGTCAACCGGGAGGATGATGTAGTGAAACTGGAGGGGCTGAACCAGGACGGCGAAGCCCTCATCGAAGGCTATGATTTCCGGGGCGAGGAATGCGACGATGTGGTGGAGGACCTGGTGAAGCGGGCCCTTCGCATGGGATACCTGGAAACAGGCGGCACCGTTTCCCTCTCGGCCAGCGGCGGAAGCAGCCACTGGCGGGATGAGATGGAAAAAGACCTGCGGGAAACCATTCTGGATGAGTTCAAAGGTTCGGTTCAGGTCTCGGCGGGCGATGCCGGAACAGATCAGACTGCTGATGCCCAGACTTCCCGAAAGGGCGACTGGGATGACGACCACGACGACCGGGACGATTGACCCGCGGCCCGGCTGCCCGGATAAAACAGCATAGCAAAGGCCCGTCCGGCGGATACCGGATGGGCCTTTTTGCTGTCATGCTTTTGCCTGGCGGGGCAGGGCAACGGTGAAAACCACCTGTTCGTCAGCGCTCTGGGCGGTGATGGTGCCGCCATGGGCCTGGACAATTTCCCTTGCAATGGCAAGCCCCAGCCCGGCACTGCCGGAACGGGTCCCGCGGGAGGGATCCAGACGGAAAAACTGCTCAAACATCCGGTCCAGTTTTTCGGGCGGGATGGTGGCCCCTGCATTGCGGAACGTGATGACCACCTGGTCATCCTCCTGCCGCCCGGCCACGGCCAGCACCGAGTCAGGGTAGGCATAGTGGCAGGCGTTGTTGAACAGATTGTCAAAGACCCGGGCCATCTTGTTGGGGTCGCAGACCAGGGGCAGCGGGCCAGGCAGGTCCAGCCGGCACTGCATCCTGCGGCCGGACAGCACCGGCTCAAATTCGCTGGCCATCTGTTCCAGCATCCGTTTGAGGTCAATTTCCTGCTTTTCCAGTTCCAGATGGGTGAGGCTGAAGCGGGTGATGTCGAAAAATTCGTTGATCAGATCTTCCAGCCGCTCGGATTTTTCCAGGGCAATGCCGGTATACCGGGCCCGCATTTCGGGGGAAATCTGGGGCTCATCCTGCAGCAGGGTCAGATAGCCGATGACGCTGGTCAGGGGCGTTTTCAGATCGTGGGCCAGATAGACCACCAGATCATTTTTCCGCTGTTCCGCCTCTTTGGCGGCCTGGGCGGTGCGCAGCGCCTGCTCCCGGGCCAGATTCAGCTGGTCTTCGGCGCTCTTCATCCGGTCCGGCAGCTGGATGGGGGTGTCGGTTGGATGCCCCAGGGCTTCGGCCCCGGCCAGCAGCCAGGCCTGGTCCTGGGCAGAGCGGGCGATGAACCGGTAGCTGATGACAACCCAACCAATTACAATCGCCAGCAGATACAACAGCAGGGCATTGCTCCGGATCAGGCTCAGATAACGGTAAAGGGGGTTGGATTCATACCAGACGAAGAAAGAACAGACCCAAGGGCCCAGGATGGCGGCAGCCGATACAGCTGCGGCCCAGAGGGTGAGAGCCAGCATATACCAGCCCCAGTACCGCAGCCCGGCCTGCCGGGCACGGTCGGCCGGGAGGGCGGATTCCCGGCGGGTTTTGAACAGCTTATTCAATGGTGTATCCTACCCCCCAGACCGTCTTGATGAATTTGGGCCGGCGGCTGTTTTCGTGCATCTTTTCCCGCAGCCGGGCGATGTGGCTCATCACCGTATTGTTGCTGTCCAGATACTTCTCGCCCCAGGCCGCCTCAAACAGCTCCTCGCTGGATACCACCTTGCCCTGCCGGCTGCACAGCACCCAGAGGATGGAAAATTCCAGCGGGGTCAGGTTCAGTTCTTCCCCAAAGAGAAAGCATTTGTGGCTTGTCTTGGAAATCTGCAACCCCCGGATGTCGTATTCCTGGGAGGGAGCAGCGCCGCTGCCCCTGTTGTAGCGGATGTAGCGGCGCAGCTGGGTTTTGACCCGGGCCACCAGCTCCAGGGGGTTGAAAGGCTTGGTGATGTAATCGTCGGCGCCCAGGGCCAGGCCGGTGATTTTGTCCATGTCCTCCACCTTGGCGGTGAGCATCAGGATGGGAAACAGATGGGTTTCCCGAATTTTCCGGCAAAGGGAAAAGCCGCTCTGGTCGGGCAGCATCACATCCAAAATGGCAAGGTCTACTTTCTGATGTTCCACGCAGTCCAGCGCCTGGGCGGCGGTGCTGCATTTATGTACGGTATATCCTTCCCCTTTCAGGTAGACTTCCACCAGGTCGGCAATGGCGCTCTCGTCGTCCACCACCAGGATCTCTTCGTTCATGGTTTCTGCTCTCCTCCTGTCCTTCAATCAGGGAACCCCTGCAGGTTCCTCTTCATAAAACGAAAAAGGCGCCCCGGTTTTTTCAAGGAAAGAGAAAAAACGGAAGCCTCAGCATTCACAGCCGGTTCTTTTCGCCCCAGTCGCACATCTGGTCCAGAATCGGGATCAGAGACCGCCCCCGGGGGGTGAGGCTGTACTCCACCTTGGGGGGAATCTGGGGGTACTCCTCCCGGTGGATCAGCTGGTCCGCCTCCAGCTCCTTGAGGGTGGCACTAAGGGTTTTGTAGGAAATCTCGCCGATGTAACGCTTCATTTCGTTGAAACGAACCACCCCGAAACACATGAGGGTGTAGAGGATGGTCATCTTGTATTTTCCGTTGATGAGGGACAGGGTATAGCTGAATCCTGTGTCGGCCAGCCTGGCGCTGGCAATACAGGACTGGTAGTTCTGCGGTTCCGGCATGGAGGATACTCTCCTTTCAAACAGTATGGGACAACTGGAATATATTGCGTTTTTTTCATTATAGTAGGGCGAAAAGGCAAAGTCAATCGCCGGGCCGGGCGAGCAAACAGCCATTCTCTTGACAGGGAACGAAATCTATGGTATTGTATGGTTAACAATTAGTCTAAATGTTAAATGTAGAACCTGAAAGGAGGCAAAATCCTTGAGCTTGCAGCTGACCCTGAAGGCGCTGGCCGACCCGATCCGGCGGGAAATCCTCAATCTGCTGAAAGGAGGGCGCCTGTCGGCGGGGGAAATTTCAGAGCATTTCCCGGTGACGGCGGCCTCCATCTCGCGGCACCTGTCGGTGCTGAAGGATGCGGACCTGATCCGCGACCAGCGGGAAGGCAAGTACATCTACTATGAACTGAATGCCTCTGTTCTGGAGGAAGTGATGCTCTGGATCACGGATTTGAAAGGAGTGTCCGGTGATGAAAAAAACGATGGCTGAACACAAAGTCAAATTGCTGCTTTCTTCCCTGGTGATTCTGCTGCCCGCTGCGCTGGGCTGGCAGATTCTCTGGCCCTGTGTCGGGCTGCTGGCGGTCCACTGGGTTTGTCTGGTGCTGGTGTTTGCAGACCACCGCAACCGGCAGGGCCAGAGCAAAAAAGCGGTGGGGCTGATCTTTTGGCTGATGCCGGTTGTCTCGCTGCTGATGGCGGCCATCAGGATGGCGGTACAGCAGGGGGCGGCGGGGATCAGAATCACATATCTCATCACCTGTTTTGCTTTCGGGCTGCTGTTTCTGGTGGTAGGCAACTATATGCCCAAAATCCGCCAGAACCACACCATGGGCATCCGGGTCAAGTGGACCCTGGCCAGCGAAGCAAACTGGAACGCCACCCACCGCTTTGCGGGCAAAGTCTGGGTGGCAGCGGGCCTGCTGTGCATGATCAGCGCCCTGCTGCCGGGGAAAACCATGATGGTGGTCTTCATCGCGTCCATTGTGCTGGCATCGGTGGTGCCCTGCGTCTATTCCTACCGCTACTACAAGCAGCATCCCCAGGATGGCGAAGTAGGAAAGATCTATGTCAGCCCGGCCCAGAAGATGGCGGCCCGCCTGATTCTGGTGGGGGCCCTGGCCTTTGCGGCCGTGGCGATGGTGGCAGGCAGCGCAAAGGTTGTGTTTGGAGAAGATTCCCTGACAGTGGATGCGAGCTTGTGGCAGGATATGACCATTTCCTATGACAGCATTGAGTCGGTGTCCTATGTGACAGGGGATGAGATGCCCGCTGCAGGCATCCGCACCTATGGCCTGGGGAACCTGCGGATGCTGATGGGTTCCTTCTCCAATGATGCCTACGGCAATTATACCCGGTATACCTACGATTCCTGTGATGACTGCGTCGTGCTCAGCGTCAGCGGCATGACGGTGGTCCTCAACGGCCCCAGTGCCGACGATACCCGGGAGATCTATCAGGAGCTGACGGCCCGGCTGGATTCCTCTGCAAAAGAAAGCTGATTCTTCCCGGCGACAAAAAGCACCCCGCTTCCCGGCAGTTTGTGCTGCAGGGCAGGCGGGGTGTTTTGCTGTTGGGGGCAGTGCAGAGGCTGTTTGCGGGGCGCCATTCCGGCGGGACGGGTCAAATGCCCTTTTCCGGCGGGAAATGTCCGCCGGGTTGATTGACACACAGGCGGCGGGATGTTATGTTAATAGCATCCTGAACGCATGATTAAGAGGGAGGAAACGGCCTGTGGAACTGTCTGCATTTACAGACTATGCGCAAAAAATACGCTCCAACTGCTCCAAAGTGATTGTGGGCAAGGAAGACGTGATCGAAAAGATTCTGGTGTGTTTTATCTGTTCCGGCCATGTGCTGCTGGAGGATAAGCCCGGCACCGGCAAAACCATGCTGCTGCGGGCCTTTGCCCGGACGGTGGGCGGGGACTGCAAACGGGTGCAGTTTACGCCGGATCTTCTGCCGTCGGATCTGACCGGCATCAATTTTTACAATCAGAAAACCAGTGAATTTGAGTTCCGGCCGGGGCCGCTGTTCAGCCATTTTGTGCTGGCAGATGAGCTGAACCGGGCCACACCCCGGACCCAGTCGGCTCTGCTGGAGGCCATGGAAGAGAGGCAGATCACGGTGGACGGCGTCACCACCCGTCTGGCAGAACCCTTTATGGTGCTGGCCACCCAGAACCCCCAGGAGTCCTTCGGCACTTTCCCGCTGCCGGACGCCCAGATGGACCGGTTTTTGATGCGGCTGTCCCTTGGCTATATGCAGCGCCAGCAGGAGCTGGAAGTCATTGCCCGGCCTTCCACCCAGGCCATTCTGGACAGCCTGGAAACCCTGGTGACGCCGGAACAGACCGCCTATGTGCGGTCGGCCTATGTAGAGGTCAAGGTGAGCGATGACGTCAAAAACTATCTGATGGACCTGGTGGAGGCCACCCGTACCCGCAGCGCCTTTGCCGGCGGGGTATCCACCCGGGGCGCCATTGCCCTGTACAAGGCGTCCCAGGCCCTGGCCGCCGTGCGGGGCAGGGAATATGTGATCCCGGAAGATATCAAGGAGCTGGCACCGGCCGTGCTGTGCCACCGCCTGACCCTGGGCGGCGGCATGAACGGGGAGGCGGCGGCCCACCGGATGCAGCAGCTGCTGCAAAGCATCCCGGTGCCGCTGGAAAAACTGTGACATTCCTGGTGTTTGCAGCTGCGCTGGTGATCCTGGTGCTGGCCCTGCAGGCGCATTCCAAAAAACACGCACTGGATGGTTTGGAAGCCGGGATGGTGCCGGAAGACCTGCTGGCAGAACCGGGCCAGCCAGCCCGGCTGCGCCTGACAGTCACCAATCAAAAGAGCTGGCCCCGGCCCCTGGTCTCTCTGAAACTCCATCTGGACCCGGCGTTTGAAACCCAGGCGTCTGATTTTGTCCAGAAAGATATTCTGGGCGGGGGGCGGACCGTCCGCCTTGTAACCTGGCTCAAGCCCCGCCGGCAGGCCTCCTGGCAGCTGGAAGTGCAGCTGGCCCGGCGGGGGAGGTATCTGCTGGAACCCCTGTATCTGGGCAGCGGGGATTTTCTGGGGCTGATCGAGATGACCCGGCGGGTCACCGGCCTGCAGGAACTGGTTGTCCCGCCCCGGGAATCTGCCTCTCCATCCCTGGATGCGGCCATGGGGGGTCTGATGGGAGAGCTGGAGGTCAACCGCTTTCTGTATCAGGACCCCATTCTGACGGCGGGCTGCCGGCCCTACACCAGCCAGGACCCCATGCGGTCCATCGCCTGGAAGCAGAGCGCCCGGGGTATGGGCCTGATCAGCAAACAATATGACGCTGCCACCGAGCCCCGGGTGACGGTGCTGGTGCATGCCGATGCTCCTTCGGAAGAGCAGATGCCGGCGGTGGAAGCGTGCTACTCCATGGCCCGGACGGTGTGCCGCATGCTGGAGGAAAAAGCGGTGATCTACCGCCTGGTGGTGAATTCCACCTTTGATGTCCTGATCAGCGGGGCGCTGGTGGCGGGCAGCCAATGGAACAAACCCCTGGAAACCGGCCGGGGCTATGGGCCGGAACATTTCCGCCGGGCCCTGGAAATTCTGGGCCGGGCCGCGGGCCAGCCCGCCGAATCCTGCGGGCAGTTCTGCGCCGAATCTTTCGCCCCAGGCACCCAGGACAGCTGCATTATGATTACCACCGAACCGGAGGAAAGGGTGCGGTCCTGCCTGCACCTGGAGCCGGGCCGCAGCCTTTTGGTTCTCAGGCCGGAACTTCCGACAGAGAAAGGGGATGCTGAATGACCACCGCACTGCTTTACACCCTGCGGATGGCAGGGGATCTGCTGGTCTACAGCGCCTTTGCGGCCTTTTTCGCGGCCTGCCTCGGGGGGCAGCCTGTGCCCCTGCTTGTGCTTTTGCCGGCGGTCTGTTATGGTGTGTCGGCCTGCTTTTCCCAGCGCCGCACCCTGCGGACGGTCTGCGGGGCGGTTTCTCTGCTGGGCCTGTTGCTGGTGCCGGGCTGGGTGGATCGGGCGGCGTATCTGTCCGCCGCTTTCTATTCTCTGTACCTGGCTTGGAAGGGGGAGTATCTCCTTTCGGCGGACCGGCAGGCGGATGTTTTTCTGCTGTTCTGCAAGGCTTATCCTGCCTTTGCCATTCTCCTCAGCCTGGCCTGGAACGGTCAGATCATGCTGACGGTTTCGCTGCCTTTGGCTGTCTGGGCCGTTCTGCTGCAAATCTTTCTGATGCGGATTTTGCGTCAGGCCCCGGCCACATACCGCAGCCCGGGTTATTTGCTGGCGAATGCTGGGCGGATGATGCTTTTGGGTCTGCTGGGTTTTCTGGTCAGCCGCCCTGCAGTGCTGGGCGCGGCCCAGTCTGCTGTGGGAACGGTGTATTTTGGCCTGGCGGTTCCGGTTTTGACCGTTCCGCTTTCCATGCTGGCATGGGCGGCGGAACACCTGCTTCTGCCCGCCTTCACGGCGGTTTTATACTGGATAGCTTCCAGAAGCGGGAACCAGGATGCAGCTTCCATGATGGGTGCCGCAGGGGAAAGCATTAGCAGCAACAATTTTGCCCCGGCGGTCCGGCCGCTGCTGAACGGCGAGCTGCTGCTGAAAGGGGCGGGGGTTCTCCTGCTGGGGGCGGGCTGCATCATCCTGTTCCGGCATTTGCTCCACAGGAGCAAAGCCCCTCTGGCCGGGGAAGGTCCGGCCAGCATGCAGCAGGCCTCCCGCAGGGGCCGCCGGCGGTGGCCGTCCTTTTTCCTCAGCCCCAACGCCAGGGTTCGGCGGGCCTACAGCAGATACCTGGAGCGCCAGGCCCATCACGGCGTGGACCGGCAGTCCTCCGAGACCAGCCTGGATCGTCTGGGCCGGACCCCTTTCCTGGACCCGGAAGCGGAGCAGCAGCTGCGCCGGCTCTATCTGAAAGCCCGGTATGGAGAAGCCGCCACGCCCCAGGATGCGGCGGCAGCAGAGCGGCTGGAAAAGGCTCTGGAACAGCCGGAGGAAAACCACTCCTGACGGTTCCCTGTATCACACAGCAAAACACAGAATATACTGGGACAGAAGCAAGGGTGCTCGCCGGAGAGGGAGAGCACCCTGTATTTTTGCTGTGAGGTGCGATGTATGTGCGGAATTGCGGGATTTTGTGATTTCAAGACGGATTTTCTTGAACATGCCGGGATGTGGAACCGGGTCCTCATCCAGATGCGGCAGGCCATTGCCCACCGGGGCCGCGACCAGACAGGGGAATATCTGAAGCCCCATGTGGGGCTTGCCCACACCCGGCTGTCCATCCGGGACCTGGCCGGCGGCGCCCAGCCCATGGTGCGCCGGCAGGGAGAGCGGGAGTGTGCCATCGTCTACAACGGGGAAATCTACAACGCCGCCGAACTCAAGCAGGATTTGCAGAGCCGGGGCTGCCGGTTTGAGACCACCTGTGATACCGAGGTGATCCTCTGGGGCTATATGGAATACGGCATGGAGATTGCCCAAAAGCTCAACGGGATCTATGCCTTTGCCATCTGGGACGGGGCAAAGGATACCCTCTTTCTTTGCCGGGACCGGATGGGGGTCAAACCGCTGTTTTACGCGGCCCGGGAGGATGGGCTGGTGTTTGGCTCAGAGCCCAAAGCCCTGTTTGCCCACCCGCAGATTCAACCCCGGGCAGACCTGGACAGCTTCCGGGAAATTTTCGGCCTGGGCCCGGCCCGCACCCCCGGCTGCGGGGTGTTCTGCGGCCTGCGGGAGGTGAAGCCGGGCTGCATCGTGGCCTGCACCGGGGGGCGGATGCGGGAATATCCCTACTGGACCCTGGAGGCCCGGCCCCACACTGATACCTACGCCCAGACGGTGGAAAAGGTCTCCTGGCTGCTGCGGGATGCAGTGAAGCGCCAGCTGGTGTCGGATGTGCCAGTATGCAGCTTTTTGTCCGGCGGCGTTGATTCCAGCGTGGCCACCGCCCTTGCCTGCCGGGAGCTGGCAGCCGAGGGCCACACCCTCAACACCTTTTCCTTTGACTTTGCCCACAACGACGACTGCTTCCAGGCCAACGCCTTCCAGCCCACCCGGGACCGGCCTTATGTGGACCAGGTGCTGGCCCTCTACCCGCTGCACCACACCTATCTGGAGTGCGATGAGGTCACCCTGGCCGGTATGTTGAAAGACGCCGTCCGGATGAAAGATCTGCCGGGCATGACCGATGTGGACGCCTCGCTGCTGTATTTCTGCGGCCTGGTCAAACAGCACAACAAGGTGGCGCTGACCGGGGAGTGTGCCGACGAAATCTTTGGCGGCTACCCCTGGTTTTACCGCAAAGAACTGCTGGAAGCAGACGGTTTCCCCTGGTCGCCCGACCTGTCGGCCCGGACGGTTCTGCTGTCGGAGGAAGCCATCCGGGCGCTGGATCTGGAAGAGTATGTCCGCCAGCGGTACCTGGACACCCTGGCCCAAACCCCGGTCCTGCCGGGGGAGCAGGGCCCGGCAAAGCGCCGGCGGGAGATGGGCTATCTGAACCTGCGCTGGTTCATGCAGACTTTGCTGGACCGGATGGACCGCACCAGCATGGCCTGGGGACTGGAAGCCCGGGTGCCCTTTGCCGACCATCGGATTGTGGAGTACGTCTACAATGTGCCCTGGGAGATGAAATACCAGGATGGGATGGAGAAAAAGCTGCTGCGGGATGCCTGCAGGGATCTGCTGCCCCCCGCGCTGCTGTACCGGAAAAAGAGCCCCTATCCCAAAACCTACTCCCCGGTGTATGAGGCGCTGCTGACCGAGGCATTCCGGCAGGTTCTGGCCGACCCCCAGGCGCCGGTCCACCGCTTTCTGGACCGGAACAAGGCAGAGCGCTTTCTCGCCCAGCCCAAGGACTACGGCAAACCCTGGTTTGGCCAGCTGATGGCGGGGCCCCAGATGATCGCCTACTTTTTGCAGGTGAATGACTGGATGAAGATGTACCACATTGGCTGAAAAGGGAAGCGGTTTTTGTCGAAAATGGGCTTGCAAAAAGGCTCGATGGCTACTATACTGGGAAACCGAAGTGAAATCATAGGAAAAGGATCGTGAATGCTTTATGGATCAAGTTACCCCCATCAGCTCTGAACTGCTGTCCCGGTTTGAGCAAGGCTATGCCGACCGGCCCTATCTGTCCGTGATGTCCAACGCCATCAGCCGCACCAGCCTGGACGATGCTTCGTTTGTGCCCTCTGCCGCTGCCAAACTGCGGATGGACTTCTCGGTGGTGGTGCCCACCACCGGCATCACCAACCAGAAAAAGAGCGGCCGCTGCTGGATGTTCATGGTGCTGAACGCCCTGCGGGAGCAGGTGATCCGGGAGTGCAATCTGGAGGATTTTTCCTTCTCGCCCACCTATCTGGCCTTCTACGACAAGCTGGAAAAGTGCAACCTGTTCTATGAGAACATTCTGCACTATGCAGACCAGGACCTGGATGACCGGGAAACCTGGACTCTGCTGGGCAAACCGCTGCCCGACGGCGGCCAGTGGGATATGGTGGCCAGCCTGATCCGGAAATACGGCGTGGTGCCGTCGTGGGTGATGCCGGAAAATGTCCATTCCACCGGCACGGCCCAGTACATGCCCATTCTGAGCCGCAAGCTGCGGAAGGATGCCCTGGAGCTGCGTCAACTGGCCCGGGCCGGCAGGGATACGGCGGCCCGCCGCACCGAGATGCTCCAGGAGGATTACAACGCCCTGTGCATCCTCTACGGCCAGCCGCCCAGGACCTTTGACTTTGCCTATACCGACAAGGATAAAACCTATCACTGCGACACCGGCCTGACCCCCAAGACCTTCTTTGAAAAGTACGTCCACTACGATTTCAGCGCCTATGTGCCGGTGATTTCCTCGCCCATCCACGAGATGAACCGCACCTACTGCCAGCCCGGCATGGGGGATGTGGTGGAAGAAAACATGTTCTGGCTGAATCTGAGCCAGGAGGAGATGGAGACGCTGACCGTCCGGCAGCTGCAGGCAGGGGAGCCGGTCTGCTTCAGCTGCGACTGCCACCCCGACCGGGACCGTGACCACGGCTACTGGGACCCCGACTGCTTCCAGTACGGCCAGGTGCTGGGGGGCCTGGATCTGGAGATGGACAAAGCCGCGCGGCTGTCCAGCCGGGAGAGCACCATGAACCACTGCATGCTGTTCTGCGGCGTCAATCTGGACGAAACCGGCAAACCCGACCGCTGGAAGATTGAAAACAGCTGGGGGGACGCCTCGGGCCAGAAGGGCTACTTCATCGGCAGCGAGAAGTGGTTCAAGGCCTATGTCTACCAGACCGTCATCCGCAAGGACCTGCTGAGCCCGGCCCAGCGCGCCCTGCTGGACCAGGAGCCTCTGCCCATGAAGCTGTGGGATCCGCTGGCCTGATGGCTTCACATTCTTTGCCCCCGGTTGGGTTTCAGGCCCGCCGGGGGCTTTTGTGTGCAGGGGGCCGGTTGCCTTTTGGCCGGATTTTGCTATAATAAGTCCGAACAAACCATCGGTTCCGGAGGGAAAAGGTATGATAAAGATTGATCTGATCACAGGCTTTTTGGGTGCGGGCAAGACCACGCTGATCCGCCGTTATGCCCGCTGGCTGATGGACCAGGGCCAGAAGATCGGCATCCTGGAAAACGACTATGGCGCTGTCAATGTGGACCGGATGCTGCTGCAGGACCTGGAAGGGCCCCAGTGCGACCTGGAAATGATCTCGGGGGGCTGTGACGCCGACTGCCACAAGCGGCGGTTCCGCACCAAACTGATTGCCATGGGAATGCTGGGGTATGACCGGGTGCTGGTGGAGCCTTCCGGCATCTATGATGTGGATGAATTCTTTGACGCTCTGTGTGAGTCGCCGGTGGACCGGTGGTATCAGCCGGGGAGCGTCATCACGGTGCTGGATGCCGGCCTGGAAGAACATCTTTCTCCCGAGGCCGAGTATCTGCTGGCCAGCGAGGCCGCTGAGGCCGGCTGCATCGTCCTCAGCAAATACAAGGAAGCCGGCCCGGAGCGGGCCGCTGCCTCCCTGGCCCATCTGGACCGGGCGCTGGAGGCTGCCGGCTGCGCCCGGCGGTTTGGCAGCGGGGAAGAGGTCCTGGCCAAAGACTGGGACAGCCTCACCGACGCCGATTTCCAGCGACTGGCCTCCTGCGGCTGGAAGCAGACCAGCTACCGCAAAGAGAGCCTGCCGGGTGCCAAAGCCGGTGGCTTTGAGTCGGTGTATTTCCTCCATCTGGATCTGTCCCCGGAGGAGCTGCGCCGCCGGGTGGAATCTCTCTGGCAGGATCCGGCCTGCGGAAAAATCTTTCGGGTCAAGGGCTTTCTGCCCGCCGGCGGCGGATGGCTGGAACTGAACGCCACCCGGGATCAGTTCACCTTCTGCCCCATCCCCCAGGGGCAGGAAGTGCTGATTGTCATCGGCGAAGGCCTGGCGCCCCAGGCCATCGCAGACCGGCTGGGGGCCGAGCTGCCGGTGTAAGGCGCCGCGTTGACATCTCTCTTTTGAAGTGGTATAATTCATTTGATTATACAGAAAGAGAGGTGTGGACGTTCCATGGAAGACGGTTCGGATGGGGATCCCCATACGGCAGCCTTTGTTTCTCCACGGCGTGTGATGAATCGGATGAATTTGTGAGGCATAGTCTGCGCTTTTGGCAAGCTGCGGACTGTGCTTTTTGTGTTTCAAACCGACAGAACAAAGAATGGAGAATATCTCAATGATTGGCGCATTTCTATTACAAATCATCCTGATTGGGGTCAACGCGCTGTTTGCCAGCTCGGAGATCGCAGTCATTTCCATGAGTGAGACCCGTCTGAAAGTCCTGGCAGAGGACGGAGACAAGCGGGCCAAGCGGCTGATGGCGTTGACCAGACAGCCGGCAAAATTCCTGGCCACCATCCAGGTGGCCATCACCCTGGCCGGACTGCTGGGCGGCGCGTTCGCAGCAGGAAACTTTGCCGATCCCATTGTGGATCAGCTGATGGGCCTGCAGCTGGCTGTGCCCCGCAGCGCTCTGCGCTCGGCTGTGGTGGTACTGATTACCCTGGTGCTGACCTATTTCAGCATTGTGTTCGGCGAGCTGGTGCCCAAGCGGCTGGCCATGAAAAAATCTGAGAGCCTGGCCCTGGGTCTGTCGGGCATCCTGTATTTTATGTCGCGTCTGTGTGCACCGCTGGTGTGGCTGCTGACTGCCTCCACCAACGGCCTGCTGCGGGGGATGGGGGTGGATCCCAACCAGAACCAGGAGCTGGTCACCGAGGATGAAATCAAAATGATGCTGATGGAGGGCAGCCAGCAGGGCACCATCCAAAACGACGAAAACGAGATCATCCAGAACGTGTTCGAGCTCAATGACACCACCGCCGAGGAGGTCAGCACCCGCCGCCGGGATGTGGTCTGCCTCTACCTGAGCGACGGGATGGACGTCTGGGCCCAGACCATCCGGGACAGCCGCTTTACATACTTCCCGGTCTGCGGCCAGAGCCAGGACGATGTGGTGGGCGTCCTGAACACCAAGGATTATTTCCGGCTGGAGGATCTGTCCCGCCGGTCGGTGATGAAGCACGCGGTGGATAAGCCCTTCTTTGTGCCCGAGGGCATCCGGGCCGACGCCCTGTTTACCCGGATGAAGCAGGAGCACAATTATTTCGCCATCGTCATCGACGAATACGGCGGCATGAGCGGCATTGTCACCGTCCACGACCTGATGGAGGAACTGGTGGGCACCATGGACGACGAGGACACCGTCCGCCAGGTGGAAATCCAGAAGATTGGGGAGAACTGCTGGGAAATCCGCGGCTCCGCCTCCCTGGAAGAGGTGGCGGAGGAGCTGGAGGTTCAGCTGCCCACCGATGAGCATGAAACCTTCAACGGCATGGTCTGCGGCATTGTGGGCCGGGTGCCTGATGAAGGGGAGCAGTTCACCTGCGAGGGCTACGGCCTTTCCATCGATGTGAAAAATGTCACCGGCCACCGGGTGGAGATGGCCGTGGTGGAAAAGAAACCCCAGCAGCCTGCCCCGGACCAGGCCAATCGGGAAGAATGAATCCAAAAGGCACGGCGCTGCGTCCCTTCGGGAAAAGCGGCCCGTGCCTTTTTGCTGCAAAAAAAGCGGCATTTCAGCGGCGGGAACAAGATTTTCGCTTGATTTTGCCTTGAAATACAGTATAATAGAGCTGTTGTACCATAGAACGACAGTGTGGTCTTGAATGGGCCGCACATTTGGGAGGATTGGAATGGATCGCACCTATATTTCCGAAGTCCGGAACCACATTGACGAAACCGTCAAGGTGCAGGGCTTCATCGAAAACCTTCGCAGCAGCAAGGCCATGGCCTTCATTGTGCTGAAGGATATCACCGGCAAGCTCCAGATCACCATTGAGAAAGAGGACCACCCCGACCTGGTGGGCACCATCGACCAGCTGACCGCTGACTCGGTCATCACGGTGGTGGGCAAAGTGATGGCCAACGACTATGTCAAGATGGGCGGCATCGAGATGATTCCCGAGTCCATCCAGATTGAGAGCATCGCTGACACCCTGCCCATCGTCCGCAAGGAGATCGCTGCCACCAAGAAAAAGAAGGCAGTGGAGCGCTCCAGCATCGACCAGCGGATCGATTACCGATGGATTGACCTGCGTACCGATGAGAACCAGCTGATGTTCAAGGCCCAGACCGTCCTGGTCAACGCCATGCGCAAGTTCCTGCTGGACAAGAACTTCATCGAGATCCACACCCCCAAGCTGATCGCTGCTGCCAGCGAGAGCGGCTCGGAGGTGTTCAAGGTGGACTACTTTGACCGCAATGCCTACCTGGCCCAGAGCCCTCAGTTCTACAAGCAGATGGCCATGGCCAGCGGCTTTGAGCGGATCTTTGAGGTGGGCCCTGTGTTCCGCGCCGAAAAATCCTACACCAACAAGCACACCACCGAGTTCACCGGCTTTGATCTGGAGTTCAGCTACATCAACTCCTTCCGCGATGTGATGCACATGGAGGAGGAGCTGCTGAAGTATGCCCTCCAGGCCGTCAAGGACGCCTACGGCAAGGAGATCGAGGAGACCTTCGGCCTGCCCGTGATCGTGCCCGAGACCCCGTTCCCGGTGGTCAAGCTGGCCGACCTGTACAAGGGCCTGGAAGAGGACTTCGGCTACAAGGTGGACGACTCCGAGAAGGGCGACCTGACCACCGAGGCCGAGCGCCTGAGCTACGACTGGGTCAAGAAGCACTACAACCACGAGTTCCTGTTTGTCACCGATTACGACGCTGAGAAGCGCGCCTTCTACCACATGCGGGATGAGAACGGAGTGCCCCAGGGCTACGACCTGATCTGGCGCGGCGTGGAGATCACCACCGGCGCCCAGCGTGAGCATCGCTATGAGGTGCTGAAGAAGCAGGCAGAGGAGAAGGGTCTGGGCAAGGATGTGGAATTCTACCTGGAGTTCTTCCGCTATGGCTGCCC
>CALWZK010000081.1 GCA_944386015.1 uncultured Faecalibacterium sp. | reverse complement strand
GGCCAGTCTTTGATTCGCTTGTTCTACCCCTTGCAGGCCTCTTTTTTGTACTGTCCGCACAATATGGAGCGGTTCACCCTTCGCGGAGAACCGGGCGGCTTTTCTTATCGTTGCGTCAGAAACAAGCCATCAGGACTGGCAGGCAGTGATCAGGCTCATCTTGTAGACCTCGTCGGCGTTGCAGCCGCGGGACAGGTCGTTGATGGGGGCATTCAGGCCCTGCAGGATGGGGCCGTATGCGGCATAGCCGCCCAGGCGCTGGGCGATCTTATAGCCGATGTTGCCAGCCTCGATGCAGGGGAAGATGAAGGTGTTGGCCTGGCCAGCCACCTTGCTGCCCTTGCACTTGGTCTGGGCCACAGCGGGAGAGACGGCAGCATCGAACTGCAGCTCACCATCAATGGCCATATCGGGAGCCATGGCCTGTGCCTTGATGGTGGCGTCGTGGCTCAGAGCCACAGTGCCGCCCTTGCCCGAGCCCTTGGTGGAGAAGCTCAGCACAGCAACCTTGGGGTCGATGCCAAACACGGCAGCGGTCTTTGCGGTTTCAACCACAACCTCAGCCAGCTTGTCAGCAGCAGACAGCTTGACCTCGCCGGTAGCCTTGTCCACGGTATCCTGGTAGTCGATGTTGATGGCGCAGTCGCCCATGGCGATCCGCTTTAAGCCCTCATCGCCGAAGTCACGGTCCAGGATGAAGCAGGAGCTCACCAGGTGTGCACCCTTCTTGGTCTTGATCAGCTGCAGAGCAGGACGGACGGTATCAGCGGTGGAATAAGTAGCGCCGCCCAGCAGGCAGTCAGCCTTGCCCATCTTCACCAGCATGGTGCCGAAGTAGTTGGACTTCTTCAGCAGCTCGCGGCACTCCTCCGGAGTCATCTTGCCTTTGCGCAGCTCCACCATGGTGCTGACCATTTCCTCAAAGCCCTCGTAGTTGGCGGGGTCGATGATCTCAGCGCCCGAAATGTCAAAGCCGCCTGCAGCAGCTGCGGCCTCGCACTCTGCCTTGCTGCCAACCATGACAACCTTCAGGATCTTCTCGGCCAGCAGCTTGCTGGCTGCCTCCAGAATACGGGGATCATTGCCCTCGGTGAAAACGATGGTCTTGGGATTTGCCTTCAGCTGCTCTACCAGCGGCGCAAACATATCAGCCATATTTGATTACCTCCGATAACGTTCCAAATTTCACTTCCCGAGTTGGACACAAGAAGCCTCTTTCTTTTTTATTTTAACACAAGGAACGGAAACTTCAATACACAATTCTGCTTTTTCGGGAAAATTTCCAGTTTAACAGACTTCGCCGCCGCTTTTTCCTGCCCCGCCGGGGGCTGCCCCCTTGACAGAATCTGATCGCCGCTGCACAATAATCACTGCGGCCCCGGGTATTTCAACCCGGGAATTTTGTGAGAAAGAAGGAATTCAAATGAAGCGCAAGGCCCTGAAAGCGGCCTTTCCCTACACATTGCCCATTTGCATCGGCTTTTTGTTTTTAGGGATCTCCTACGGCTTTTTGATGCAGAGCAAAGGATTTTCATGGATCTATCCCTTTTGCACCAGCCTGTTTATTTTTGCAGGGTCGATGGAATTTGTGACTGCTGAGCTGCTGGTTTCCGCCTTCAACCCCATCCACGCCTTTCTGCTGGCCCTGATGGTCAACGCGCGGCATCTGTTCTACGGCATCTCGATGCTGTCCAAATACCGTCACACCGGGCTCAAAAAGCTCTATCTGATCTTCGGCATGTGCGATGAGTCCTTCTCCATCAACTGCACCGTCACCCCGCCGGAAGGTGTGGACCGGGGGTGGTTTATGTTTTTTGTCACCCTGCTCAACCATTTTTACTGGGTTGCCGGGGCTACGCTGGGGGGCCTGCTGGGGTATGTGATCCACTTTGACACCACCGGCATCGAATTTGTGATGACTGCCCTCTTTGTGGTAATGTTCCTGGATCAGTGGGACAAGGCCAGGGATCACCGGCCGGCGCTGGTGGGCGTGGGCTGTTCCCTGCTGTGCCTGCTGGTGTTCGGCAGCAGCAGCTTCATTGTGCCGGCCATGGCACTGATCGTCCTGAGTTTTCTGCTGGGGCAAAGCAAACTGGAACAGGAGGCGAAACCATGACTGTCACCCAGAGCATTCTGACCATCCTGGCTGTGGTGGCCGCCACCATGCTGACCCGGTTTCTCCCCTTTCTGGTGTTTCCGGAGGGCAAAAATCCGCCGGCTGTCATCACCTATCTGGGCACCGTCCTCCCCTATGCGGTCATCGGGCTGCTGGTGGTCTACTGCCTCAAGGATGCGGTGTTCACCGCCTGGCACGGGCTGCCCGAGCTGATCGCCATTGTTTTTATTGTGATCCTCCACAAGTGGCGCAAAAACACCCTGCTCAGCATTGCAGGGGGCACCATCCTTTACATGGTTCTGGTGCAGAATTTTTTCGCCTGAGCGTTTTTAATAAAATAAAAAGTGCCGCAGATCCCATCGCCGGATGCTGCGGCACTTTCTTTTGTCTATCCGTCATCCGGAACAGCGTTACTGTTCCTCTTCGTCCTCCCGGTCCATGGCTTCGATGGATTCCTCCAGGATGGTGTCCATGGATTCGGCCTGCTGCGCCGCTTTCCGGCGCTCAATCCGGCCATTGACCGATTCCTTCAGCAGGATATAGATCACCGCCATCACCGGGATGAAGAAAATCATGCCCAGGATGCCGAAAGCCTCGCCGCCCACCAGGACTGCAATCACGGTCCACAGAGGCTCCAGGCCCACCGAACTGCCCACCACCCGGGGATAGATGAACTGATTCTCGATGAACTGCACCACCTGGTACACCACCAGGCAGAGGACCGCCTGAAGCGGATTGACCATCAGGATCAGTGCCACGCCGATGCCGCAGGAGATGAAAGCGCCGATATAGGGCACAAAGGCGCAAACCGCAGTCAGCACTGCAATCAGGCTTGCATAAGGGATGCGGAACAGGGACAAGGCCACAAACATCAAAACCCCCAGCACCACAGCCTCAATGGACTGGCCCGACAGGAATTTGCCGAACACTTCCCGGGTCAGGGTGCCCACATGGTAGATGCGGTCCGCCACCGGCTGCTTCACATAGGCATAGAGCAGCTTTTTGGTCTGGCGGGAAAGGTTTTCCTTGTCAATGAGGATATACAGCGCAATAACCAGGGAGAACAGCGCCGTGCCCAGCACCGAAATGGTGGCAGACACTGCCCCCACCACCGTGCCCACCATATTGGTGGCGCCGGTGATCATCTGGCCCGCCAGCTCCTTGAGATCGATGGAGGCCAGCTGCTTTTCCAGCATGGTGGTATCAATGCCCAGGCCGTAG
Organism: uncultured Faecalibacterium sp.; assembly: GCA_944386015.1. Lineage (GTDB taxonomy): Bacteria > Bacillota > Clostridia > Oscillospirales > Ruminococcaceae > Faecalibacterium. The sequence goes on along the minus strand of CALWZK010000081.1, from coordinate 36,021 downwards.
AGATAATCGATGAAGCCCGGCAGGTTCTTTTGGACCTGGTACATTACACTTGTAATCGACTTCTGCAGCTCCGGGATCAGCATCAGGACCACCATGGCCACCACTACGATGATGCAGACAAAGGTCAGCAGCAGGCTGAGAATCCGCAGGCCCTTGCCGCTTTTGGCAGAGCCGTTGCGGCGAAAGAGTTTCTTCAGCAGGTTTTCGATGCCGCACATGGGCACATTCAGCAAAAAGGCCAGCACCCCGCCCACCAGGGCAGGGGTACACAGGCCCAGCAGCCCGAAAATCCAGAGGATTACCGTATTGTAATGGGTCAGCCCAAAGTAAAAGGCAATGCCGCCAAACACCAGAATGGCCGCAAATCGTTCTTTCTGTTTATCCATCCCACAACTCCTGATTTGTTTTTTGAAGGGATTTTTTCCATTCTCCCGCCGCAGGGTGCAGCAGGTTGTTTCTTTCATTATGCACGGTTTTCTCCCCCAGGTCAATACACGGAACCTGTCATTTGTTTGAACTTTCTGTGGACGCCCGCCTCAAAAAGCCGGTTTTTCCCCCATCCTGTCCCTTTGGAGGAGAAGATGCAGAGAAACTTTGCGGGACAAACCGGCGGTTTTGTGTTATAGTATAGGTCAGAAATGCAAGGAAGAGGGAGCGTATTGTATGGATCTTTCTACTTTGGAGGCCCATTGTCTGACCTGTACCCGCTGTCCCCTGTGCAAAACCCGCCAGCATGTGGTTTTTGGGCAGGGCGTCGAACAGGCCGAAGTCCTGTTTGTAGGCGAAGGCCCCGGACAAAGCGAGGATGAGCAGGGGCTGCCCTTTGTGGGCTGCAGCGGCCAGCTGCTGGACAAATACCTGTTTGCCATCGACCTGGACCGGACCAAAAACTGCTACATCGCCAACATTGTCAAATGCCGGCCGCCCCAGAACCGGGACCCCATGCCGGACGAAAGCCAGGCCTGTATGCCCTGGCTGCGGGAACAGTTCCGCATCCTGCGGCCCAAGATTGTGGTCTGCCTGGGGCGCATTGCCGCCCAGCAGATGATCCGCCACGACTTTTCGGTCACCAAGGAACACGGTGTGTTCATCGAAAAAGGGGGCGTCGCCTTTATGGGGACCTTCCACCCGGCGGCCCTGCTCCGCCAGCCCCAGAACAAGCCCGCTGCTTTTGGAGATTTTGTGGCCCTGCGGGACAAGATCGGGGAGCTTTGCCAGCACACCTATCTTTAAGCTTTGGCGCTTCTTTTGTGGCATTCCGCCTCGCTTTTGCATACCTTGTGCCAAAAGCGAGGTGTTCTACTATGGAAGCAAATCATTCGCAAACCGTCGATTTTTTTCTGGGAACCACGACGCCCGCCGGGTTTCACGGCTATTTTCGGGAGCTGGGCCAGGAGCCCGGCATGCAGCTCTATCTGATCAAGAGCGGGCCGGGCTGCGGCAAATCCACCATGATGAAGCAGCTGGCCCGGCTGTCGGAAGGGCCGGTCCAGCGCATCCACTGTTCCAGTGACCCCGACAGTCTGGACGGCGTTGTCTTCTGTGACAAGCAGGCCGCCATTCTGGACGCCACTGCTCCCCACACCATGGAGCCCCTGGCGCCCGGGGCCGACGAGGTGGTGGTGAGCCTTTACCACACCCTGTCGGTAAAAGCGCTCCATCCCCACCGGGAGGAGATTCGGGCCCTTTTTGCCCGCAACGCTTCTCTCCGCAGCCGGGCCGCCCGGTACATTGCTTCGGCGGGCAGTCTGCTGCTGGACAGCCGTCGGGCCGAGGCCTGCAGCACCGATTTTGAGAAGGCCCGGAAATACGTCAAGCGGCTCTGTGCCCGGCTGCTGCCCCGCAAATCCGGGGCGGGCAGCGAACAGATCCGGCTGCTGTCTGCCATCACGCCCCAGGGCCCTGTCTTCTATGCCGACACCATCCGCGCCCTGGCCGACCGTTATGTGATCTTCCGGGATGAGTACGGCGCCGCCTCCCGCTTCCTGATGGAACAGATTCACGGCGAGGCTCTGGCCCGGGGCTATCAGATCATCACCTGCCCCTGTGCCCTCCACCCCGAGGACAAAATCGACCACATTCTGATCCCCGAGCTGCGGCTGGCCTTTGTCACCGACAACAGCTGGCACCCGGTGTCTCTGCCCGGTCAGCAGGCGGTCCGCTGCACCCGGTTTCTGGACCGGACCAACCTGTCCGGCTTCCGGGCGCGGCTGCGGTTCAATTCCCGGGCGGCCCAGGAGCTGATCCAGCAGGCCTCCGCCCTGATGGCCAGCGCCAAGAGCTGCCACGACGAACTGGAGAGCTACTACCGGGCAGCGGTGGATTTTTCTGTGGTGGAACAGATCACCCGGGACTGCGCCCGGACGCTGGGCCTGGTGCCTTCCGAAGCGCTGGAAAAACTGGAAAACTAAAATCATACAGGATTGTTCCAAAACAGGAGGTGAAAGGATGGAGCAGGTTCGTCTGGCTGTCCGCCAGCTGGTGGAGTTTTTGCTCCAGTCCGGCGACATCGACAGCCGCTTTGGGGGATTTGACCGGGCCAACGAGGGGGCCCGCATCCATCGCCGGCTCCAAAAGCAGGCGGGAGAAGGCTACCGGCCCGAGGTCTTCCTCTCTGCCACCCGGGAGGTTGACGGCATCCGGTATACCGTGGAGGGCAGGGCCGACGGGATCTTTGAGGACGATGAGGGCTGCACCATCATCGACGAGATCAAGACCACCAGCGTCCCCGACCAGCAGATCACCCCGGACCTGAATTTCTGCCACTGGGCCCAGGGAATGGTCTATGGGGCCATCTATGGGGCCCAAAACAGCCTGGAGGAAGTGGCCGTCCGGCTGACTTATTACCAGGTTGATACTGACAAGATATTCTACTTTACACGAAAATTTGCCCGGCAGGAGCTGGATGATTTCCTGCTGGACCTTTTGAACCAGTACACCCCCTGGGCCCGGCGCCAGATTCAGTGGGCCCAAAAGCGGCGCGACAGCCTGCAAAACCTGCTGTTTCCCTATCCCCAGTACCGAATCGGGCAGCGGGCGCTGGCGGGAGAAATCTACCGTGCCTGCCGTACCGGCCGGGAGGCCGGCAAGGGCGGATTTCGGTTGTTCTGCCAAGCTCCCACCGGAACCGGCAAAACCATGAGCGCCCTCTTCCCTGCCATGAAGGCCATGGGGGAAGAAAAATGTGAAAAGTTATTTTACTTTACAGCCAGAACCACGGCCCGAACCGCCGCAGAAGGGGCCGTTGCCCTGCTGCGGCAGAAGAACCCCGGCCTTTCCTTCCGCTCTGTGACCCTGACCGCCAAGGAAAAGGTGTGCCTGAGCAAAAACGAGGCGGGGCGGCCGGTCTGCACCCCTGAGTCCTGCCCCTACGCCAAGAGGTACTATGACCGTCTCAAGGATGCCCTGGCTTCCCTGCTGGATGGCGAGGGCCAGCTGGACCGTCCCGCCCTGGAGGCGGCCGCCCAACAGTTTACCGTCTGCCCTTTCGAGCTGGGGCTGGATCTGAGCGACTGGTGTGACCTGATCATTGGGGACTACAACTATCTGTTTGACCCCACCGTCCGGCTGCGGCGCTTCTTTGAGGGTGGCAGCGGCGACTGGGTCTTCCTGATTGACGAGGCCCACAACCTCCCCGACCGGGCCCGGGAGATGTACTCGGCCTCCTTCTCCAAGAGCGACATCAGCGAGGTCAAGCGCGCCCTGCTGAGAAGCAAACACGGCATCAAGGGCCGGCTGATCCGGGCTGACAAGGAACTGCTGGCTTTGCGCCGGGCCTGTGAAGCCCTGACACCCCGCAAGAAAGATAAGGCGGAGGAAGAAACACCTGCCGCCAAGCCGCAGCAGACCGAACAGCTGGGCCTGTTCGATGAGGCAGACTTGCCTGCCCCTGCCAGGACTGCCACCCCTGCCGCCGCCCTGCCCGAGCCTCTCTATGCCGAGGATGGCACTGTCTTTTTGAAGGACCTGTGCCCTGCTGTGGTGCGGCCCTTCCAGGCGCTGCTGCCAGGCCTGCAGGACTGGCTGGAAAACAATCCCCAGGACCCTTTCCATGAGCCGCTGCTGGACCTGTATTTTCAGATCCACGATTTCCTCCGCACTGCGGAGCGGTACGACAGCCACTATGTCACCCAGCTCACCGCCCATGGCAGTGACCTGACCCTTCGGCTTCTCTGCCTGGACCCCTCCGACTTTGTGGACGAGAGCATGGCCTGCGGCCGCACAACGGTTCTGTTCAGCGCCACCCTGATTCCCCCGGGCTACTATAAAAAGGTGCTGGGTTGCGCCGGAGCCCGGGCTGTGGCACTGGAAAGCCCCTTCCCGCCGGAGCATCTGGGGCTCTACTGTATTCCCGGCATCTCCACCCGCTACCGCCACCGGGAGGCCAGCATCCAGCCCATTTCGGATGCTCTGGCGGCGCTGGCCTGCAGCAAGACCGGGAATTACCTGGCCTTTTTCCCCAGCTATGCCTACCTGCGCCAGGTATATGCCGACTTCAAGGCCCGCTATCCCCAGATCAACACCATTGCCCAGGAAAGCGGCCTGGATGACGCAGGGCGGGCCGCCTTTCTGGAGCACTTTGTCCCCCACCCGGCCCAGACACTGCTGGGCTTCGGGGTGCTGGGGGGCGTCTTTGGGGAGGGCGTGGATCTGGTGGGCAGCCGCTTGATCGGATGTGCCATCGTCGGGGTTGGCCTGCCCCAGGTCAACCCGCGGCAGGAAATGCTCCGCCGCTACTTTGACGAAAAGGAAGGCAGCGGCTTTGACTATGCCTATCGTTTCCCCGGCATGAACAAGGTACTCCAGGCCGCCGGCCGGGTGATCCGCACCGAATCCGACCGGGGCGTGGTTCTCTTGATGGACGACCGCTTTGCCCAGGACGGATACCGCAGGCTTTTCCCCCACCACTGGTCCCACATCCGGTACCTGTCCGGCACCGATGAGCTGCGGCAGGCCCTGGAGGCTTTCTGGCGCCGGGAGCCTTGACAGATCCCGTCCTGATCGGATACAATGAGGCAGGAACCATAGATTGTGCCATACGACGGAGGAATTTTCTTGAAAATATTGAAAGTGAAATGTCTGGCCCCCACCCGGCTGGACCATTATTTGATGCAGCAGTACCCCTCCCTCAATCCGGGCCGCCTGAACAAGGCCCTGCGGGAAAGCAAAATCAAACTCAACGGCAAAAAGCAGCCCCTCTCCACCCGGGTGATGGCGGGAGACGAGATCAAGCTGTTCATTCTGGATGACCAGCTGGACGACAACCGGGACGAGACGGGCCCCGCCTGGAAGCGGGCCCGCTGCCCCGCCGAGGTGATCTACAACAGTTCCCAGCTGCTGGTGGTCAACAAGCCCGCCGGTCTGGCGGTGGACGGCCCCGACAACGACACCCTGCTGAATCGTGCGCTGCTCTACCTCAACAGCCAGGGCGAATACAGCGAGGACAGCCTCTACCAGCCCGCCCTGTGCCACCGGCTGGACACCGGCACCAGCGGCCTGGTGCTGATCGCCAAGAGCCCCGAAGCGGAACAGATCCTTCTGGAGGCCATCAAGGAGCGGCGGGTCAAAAAGACCTACCTCTGTGTCACCTTTGGCCGGCCCATCCCCCCCGAGGGAACACTGGGCGGCTGGCTGCTGAAAGACGCCGATCTGGGCAAGGTCCAGATCCTCGCCGAGAAAAAGCCCGGTGCCAAGGAAGTCTGCACCGAATATGAGACCATTGCCGTGTCGGGCCGGCTGGCCCTGCTGAAGGTTCACCTGGTGACCGGGCGGACCCATCAGATCCGGGCCCACATGGCCAGCATCGGCTGCCCCATTCTGGGAGACAGCAAGTACGGCAACAATGCCGCCAACCGGGAGCTGCGGCTGAAATACCAGGCTCTGTGCGCCTGGGAGCTGGTGCTGCCTGCCTTCAGCCAGCCGATTCTGGCAGATCTCAGCGGCAAGACCTTCCACGCCCCCAAGCCCTGGTATTACGGGCAGATCCTGGACGGCACCCTGAAATAAACAAACACGACAAAAGCGGCAGCCGGGAAACCAGCTGCCGCTTTTTGCTGCAAAAAAGGCCGCTGCGCCAAAGGGTGCAGCGGCCCGTTCTTTGAAAGGATTTACTTGCAGATCCGGACCATATCGGGGGTGATATCGGCCAGGGTATGTGCGCCGCACATCTGCATGGCGTCTGCCAGCTCGCCGGCGATCTTTTCGATGTAGAGGCGGACGCCCTCTTCCTCGCCGCCGTACACAGCGGTGACAAAGGGCCGGGCAATCAGGACGCCCTTGGCGCCCAGGGCCAGGGCCTTGAAGACATCAGTACCGGTGCGGATGCCGCCGTCCACCAGAACCGTCGTATTGCTGCCGTGGAGGGCGGCAGTGATCTCGGGCAGGACCTCAGCGGTTGCAGGGCACTGATCCAGCACACGGCCGCCGTGGTTGGACACCACGATGGCGGCTGCACCGGCCTCCTGGGCCTTCAGGGCCCCCTTCACCGTCATGACGCCCTTGACAATGAAGGGTTTGTTCAGGATGCCCACGATCTCCCGCAGCTCGGCCACGCTCTTGCTGCCGGCCGGCGGGTTGCGGTTTTTCAGGAAAGGCAGGCCGGCGGCATCCACATCCATGGCCACCGCAAAGCAGTTGCTCTCCCGGGCCATCTCCATCTTGGCCCGGATGGTGTCGATATCCCAGGGCTTGATGGTAGGCACGCCGCAGCCGTCTGCTGCGCTGATGGCGCGGGTTGCCATCACCATCACGTTGGGGTCGGTGCCGTCGCCGGTAAAGGCTGCAATGCCGTTGGCGGCACAGGCCCGGACCAGCACGTCGTTGTAGGTCATATCATTGTAGGCTTCGGAGTAGTGGAGGTTCACTGCGCCCACCGGGCCCGCAAAGAAGGGATACTTGAAGGTCCGGCCAAACAGCTCACAGGTGGTGTCCTGGCTGCCGCCCTCGCAGAGTGTATCCATATTCAGCCGAATATCAGCCCACTTGTCATAGTTGCGGATGGCGGTGTCGCCCACGCCCTTGGCGCCGGGGCCGGGCATCCGGTTTTTGCAGGCCACACCATTGCAGATGGGGCAGGCTTTGCAGGTTTCGCCCAGGCACTCCCGGGCATGATTCAGTACATCCGTGTACGTCATGGAAACATCCTCCTTTGTCACCATCACGGGCAGCCGGGCCGCTCGCATTGTTTTCATTCTCATGATACGCCCGGCGGCCTGCCGCGTCAAGATCAAATGATCCCAAATTTTTTCAGAAAGAGGCTTGACAAAACCCGGCAATTCAGGTATTATATTAAAGCGCTCTGAAACACGGCAAACACAAAGCCCAAAAGAGCAAAAAGTTGATAGATGGAAAGATGGCTGAGTTGGTCTAAGGCGCACGACTGGAAATCGTGTAACGTGTAAAAGCGTTCTGGGGTTCGAATCCCCATCTTTCCGCCAGAATCCCCGCAGGAAATGTTCAAGTTTCCTGCGGGTTTCTTTTTCCCCAAAAGGGGCAAGGCCTCTTTATCATTCAATTTTCGTCATCTTTCAAAATATATTTTTTGGGGTCTTTACATTTGGCTCATCTTGTGAGATAATACTGCGGGAGCTGCGTGACACAGTCCGGTACCCCTTCAAGTGAATATGTGGAAAGATGGCTGAGTTGGTCTAAGGCGCACGACTGGAAATCGTGTAACGTGTAAAAGCGTTCTGGGGTTCGAATCCCCATCTTTCCGCCAAAGAGAGCCTCGCAGAATCGGAAGATTTTGCGAGGCTTTTTGCATTTCATCCCGCAGTCCCCTTTTGCGGCAGACAGCCTTTTCCCTGCAAAACCGGGGACGGCAACGACCCAGGAAAGGAGAAGCAACGATACATTTTTCCATTTCGGAAGAAGTCCGTTCTGTGTGTCCGGGCGCGGCGCTGGGCATTCTGCACTACAAAGCCAATGTGGAACCAAATTCCCCGGCGCTGCTGCAGGCCTTTGATGCCGCCCTGGCCAGGCTGGCCGCCGAATATCAGATGGACTCGATTGCAAAGAACCCCCACATTGCTGCCACCCGCAGCGCCTACAAAGCCCTGGGCAAATCCCCCCACGAATACCGCAACGCAGCAGAAGCCATGCTGCGCCGGGTGGTCAAGCAATCCGGGCTGTACCACATCAACAACATTGTGGAGGTCAACAACTGCATCTCGGTTTCGTCGGGGTATTCCATCGGGTCCTATGACACCGGCTGCCTGCAAGGCGATGTGGAGCTGCGCCGCGCCCCCGAGGAAACCCATTATCCGGGCATTGGCAAAGGCAGCGTCAACATCGGGTGTCTGCCGGTTCTCTACGATGCAGAAGGCCCCTTCGGCAACCCCACCAGCGACAGCCGCCGGGCCATGATCCAGGAGGGTGAGCGGGACATTGTGTCGGTGCTCTACAGCTTTGACGGCCCGGCAGAGCTCAAGCCCTGGATGGACCAGTTTGCCGGGATGCTGCAGCAATACTGCGGCGTGACCCAGGTCGACCAACAGATTTTGGAATAAGCGCAAAAAGACAGGCTTCCCGTTGGCGGGAAGCCTGTCTTTTGCTATGATACGCCGGCTTTGCAGCAAACCAGCGCCATAAGAGCTGCCGGATAGGACAGAGAGGAGGGCTACCCGTCGACTGCTCTTAATGCCACTTAAGAGAGGTGGAGCCGCTGGGCGGCGGTTTTGGCCTCGGCCCGCCGCTTGACCCCCAGTTTATCCAGGATATGGCTCACATGGACTTTTACGGTGGGCACCTTGATGCCCAGAATGGCGCCGATTTCGGCGTTGCTCTTGTCGGCGCAGAGAAGCCGCAAAACCTGGAGCTCGGTGGGCGAAAGGTGCGCGTTCATGGACTGATAGGGCCGCAGATAGTTGGGATAGCAGGCAGCCTGAATCCGCAGGGCCGTCATCAGCTGTTTCAAAAAGGCTTTGTCCCCATCCCAGTCCAGGTTTCCCATCAGCGGCAGAATTGCCGCGCCATACTGACTGACGGTCCGTATGAAGTGATACTCCGACGCCGTATCCAGTGCAGCGCGAAGATCGTTCTGCCAGTCCCCTTCCCCCATCCGGTTTTTGGCGATGGCCGATATGAGATGGATGTGAATGCTCAGGATATACCGGCGGCAGGTCTCAAAATAGGGACTCAGGGGGGCCAGGGTCAGCAGGGCCCGGTTTTCATCCCCCATGGCCAATTCCACCCTGGCCTGGGTGATATACTGATACCGGCGGAGGCTGGAGATCTTCTGGGGGTTTTTCGGCGCCTTTTCCCGATACCACCGGCTCACCTGGCTGTCATCCCCCAGGTAGAGATAAACACGGCAGAGCATGGCATCCAGATTGGGCAGAAAACGGTTCTCGCCATTGGCCTCAAACCGCTCCCGCAGGGTCAGCAGGGTTTGCCGGGCGTCATCGGCCCGGCCGGAATCCATCTGAATCCGCGCCAAAAGCCCCACGATGGCAAATTCAATATCCGGTGTGCCGCTGCGCCGCACCTTTTCTAGGTTGGCCATCAGGGAGAGCACCCGATCCTTGACATTTTCCCCCTTTTCAAATTTGCTTTCGGCCAGGGCACAGTCTGCCATGCAGACGCCGTCCCGTCCCAGAACCCCCTCCACAGGCACTTTCAGAGCTGCATACAGCAAATCGTCCTTTTTGCTCCAGGGGGAAAAATCTTTGCCGCCGTCCAGCAGGCTGGGCAAGGTGCTGGTGACCGAGAAAGCAGGCAGCCGGATATCCCGGTTGCAAAGGAGCCGGAACACCTTGGGGAACAGGTCAATCATTCCTTCCACATCCCGCTGGGGCAGGGCCAGATCCAGCCAGGCCAGGCGGCTGCGGGCTTCCCGGCCCGCCCCGTCGGTCCGGCGGCGGCTGTTGGCAAAATCCTGCAGCGCCTGGTACCAGCGCTCGGAGCCCTCCAGATCCAGGCTGACCGAGCACTGCATGCTCATGGCCTGCATCAGGGCCGGCGAAGTCAGAATTTCTTTCTCCGGCAGGGCCTGGTAGTAGGGGGCTGTATCCTCCATATGGCCCATACCAGGGTGCATTTCTGCATTCTTGATCAAAAGCTGGGAGATTTTGCCCTGTTCCCCGCTCTTGGAGTAGCAGGCCATGGCCTTGCCATAGTCCTCATTCAGTTCATAGTACAACCCGCCGCGGCTGTAGAGGTTCTTTCGCTTTTCCTCGTCGAAGGTCTGTTCCATCTCCCACAGCAGAAACCGGCGGAAAACAGGCCAGAAATGGTATTGATCCAGGTGTTCCTGGAGCATGCAGGTGGACGCCCGCTGGCACTGGCCCAGCAGCTCCCCTGCTTTCGGGTTGCCGCTGACCATGCGGGCCAGCTCGGGGCCGAAGGTCTCAAAGGGAGCCAGATCCAAAAGCAGTTCTTGGGTGTCCAGGTCCAGGGGACGGAACACCCGATCCTCAAAATACAGGAAGAGTTCCCGGCGGACCTGGTCCGCCATCCGCTCGTTGTAGGCGCCTTCCCGCAGCAGATGCCGCACCAGAAGCACCAGCGGCATGGGACAGCCCCTGCTGACCTTTTGGATTTCCCGGAGGTCCAGGTCAGAGACTTCAACCCCGTACTGACTCAGCATGGCACGGGTTTCTTCCTGGCCCAGGGCCAGGTCCCAGCAGTCAAAGACCGTCATCAGGCCCGCAAACTGGAACGGCAGCAGCCAGCCGGGCACCATTCCCCGGGACAGCAGCACAAAGCGCCGCCTGGTGTGCTCCCGGATCAGATCACAGAGGGTTTCCTGATCCCGCTCCCGGACCAGGTTGTGGAGATCATCCACAATCAGGGTATTCCATCCATTCTCTTGAGGAGGCAGAGCGAACCCCGGATCCGAGGCGGAGAGATAACAGACTTTCCGCCCTTCCACCAGCGCCTGGGCTGTGGTGGTTTTGCCAAAGCCGCAGGGTGCGCTGAAAAATGCTGCCCTCCCCCGGGACATAGCCGCCCGGAATTTCTGGACCAGAGCGGGCTTCAATACAACATTTTGTGCCATTGCAAGCCCTCTCCCCTTTCCGTTTTTATTTCCGGCACTCTTCCTTTTTTCAGCCTTTGATTCGGATATTGATCGGCATTATCTTCCTTGTTTAATCATTATTTTACCAAACCGCTGATTGGTTGTAAATACATCCAAAGTATTAGTCCTGCAGGGTCAAAAGCTGATCCAAGTGCAAAAAAGTTCTTCATTTCATTGCTTTTTTCAATCAGTCGGGCCAACGAAACATTCCATGAACTGCAGTGGTCCTAAGGCCCTGCTGTTTTGCTCGGATCTCTTTTGAAGCAGGCCTTTCTTGTAATAAACAAAAAGCCTTCCCCTCACCGGTCTTTGGTGAGGGAAAGGCCCTAAATACAAAAATGTGCTGGTGCAAAATCAGTCCAGTTTCAGGATACTGAAGTTGGTGCAGGTATACTCATAACTCCGGTCTGTGGCGACAAAACCCATCCTGGCATACATATTGGGGGTGTCATCCTGGTCGGCGTGGAGGTAGAGGGTTCTGCCCGCCTGGTGTGCCGCAGCGGCAATGGATTTCATCAGGGTGGTGGCCACATACTGGCGGCGGCTGTCGTCAGCCACCAGCAGGCTGTCCATGCAGACCCATTCCCCCGCTTCACAGGTATAGCAGCAGCCCACCAGCCGCTCTCCCAGATAGGCGCCGTGGTAGGCCAGCTTTTCCCGCAGGCGGCGGTTATTGCGCACCGTAAAATCATCCCCATACAGAGGGCCGTAATAACGCAATTCCAGCTGTTCCAGCTGGGCGTAATCCGGCTTTTGAATCCGGACGTCGGGGTTGGAGCGCCAGCGATCTGCAGCGGCAGGGTCGGACAGCACCATGGTCAGGGTTATATCCTGTTCCATTCCAAAGGAATGTTCCAGAGGCACATACCCTTCCAGCTTGAAGAAGCCGTCTCCCCTGGCCTTTTGGTATTCCAGCGCCCGGCGGACTTCCTCCAGGGTGGGCTGACCATGATAGAAAAAGGAATTATGATCGTATTTATCCCGCAGCTGGTTGTCTTCCCGCTTGGTCAAATGTTCCGAAAAGGGGCGGGAAACCGAAAACAGCTCATAATAGGCCTGGTCTGCCTGCCGGGTGGAAATCATGTTACATCCTCCTCTCATGTTCCTGTTTCTCCAGCTGGCCCTCATAGTCCCGCAGCGACTGCAGCGCCTCGGGTGCCAGCGGAATCAGGGCGATCATGTTAAAGATGGTCATCAGTCCAATGCCCACATCCCCCAGGTCCCATACAAACTGGTAGGCCGCCAGACCGCCCACAAACAGCATCACCAGAGCCAGCACTTTATACAGGATCTGGGGCAGCCAGTGATCCCCGAACAGGTAGGCCACATTGGACCGGGCATAGAACAAAATGCCCAGGAAGGTGGAGAAGCTGAACAGCCACAGAATCACCGCAATCAGCACCACCCCAAAGGTTCCCAAATGATAATGCATGGCGGTCTGGAGCAGGTCCATCCCTTCCAGGCCCTTGGTGAGGCTTTCGGGGGTCAGCAGCATCACCATGGCGGAGCAGCTGCAAATCACGATGGTGTCGATGAAAACCCCCAGGGACTGGAGCAGGCCTTCCTTGGCCGGGTGGCTGATATCCGCCGCAGCCGCCGCGCAGGGCGCCGAGCCCGAGCCCGCCTCATTGGAGAACAGGCCCCGCTTGGCACCGTTCATGATGACAGCGCCGATGCCGCCGCTCACCGCCTGGCGCAGGCCAAAGGCCTCTGCAAAAATTCGCTGGAACACCGACGGCAGCAGGGCCGCATTCTTCACAATGATAAACAGGGTCAGAAAGAAATAGCAGGCCGCCATCACCGGCACCACGAGATCCAGAACCTTCACCGTGGCCTTCTTCCGCAGCACCACCACAGCAGCCAGCGCAACCAGAATCGTTGTAGACCAAATGGGCGGGATCGCAAAGGCATTTTCAAAGGCGCCGGAAATGGAATTGCTGGTGACCTGGCTGATGCCGCACCAGCACACCAGACCCGACAGTGCAAAGAGGCAGGCCATCACCGAGCGCCGGCGGCCGCCCTGACCGCTCTTTTCACCCTTCTTTCCCATAAACAGATGGTGGAGATAGTAGGCCGGGCCGCCCCGATAGCCCCCATAGAGGGGATCTTTTTCCTTGTACAGCTGGGCCAGGGTGGACTCAATGAAAGCGGTGGAGGAGCCCAGCAGGGCAATCACCCACATCCAGAAGACGGCGCCCGCACCGCCCGCCGAGATGGCTGCCACCACTCCCACCAGATTGCCCATACCCACCCGGCAGGCGGTGGAGACAATCAGGGCCTGAAGGCCCGATATGCTCTCTTTTTCGTCTTTCTGGTGGCTCTCCAGCGTCACCTTGATCATCTCGGGGAAAAGCCGGAAGGGCAGAAACCGTGTCCGGATGGTAAAATACACGCCGGCCGGGATCAGAATCATCACCAGCAGGGACAGGCCCAGAGTGCTGCCCCCCGGCAGGGGAATCCGGACCAGATCTCCCCACAGAATGTTGTAAACTGCCTTGAAAACCGCCATTGGGTCAAACCTCTCATTTCCCCCGGCCGCAGGGGCCGGGCCGTTTGGACTGTCATCTTTTTGGTGCAGCGCATCCGCCCTGCAAATATGTTCTTTGCACAAAAAAGCTCCGGCCCTGTTGACTGCAAAACAGAGCCGGAGCATCTGTGTTGGACATCATGGTCTGTTTTGGTTTTGAGCAGAATCCGGCCATGCATCGATTGTGCCTGCTGCTCAAACATGGTATAATCAAACTGACCTCAATCACTGCCAGGCATGGCGCGGCTGTCCAGAACACCGGCCAGCTGCGTATAATCTACCGACAGGGTATAGGAGCTGCTCTGCCCCTCAAAGGCACCCGCCGGGAAATCCACCTCCAGATGGTCCGACAGGAAAATCACGTGTTCGGGATCGATGGCAGCGGCCAGGCGCTCCTGCACCACCGGATCATCGCTGGCCGCTGCAGCCAGCGTCTGGCGCACAACGGCTTCGGGCTGGGTAAAAAGGGACCAGAGTTCCAGCCGCTGCCCGCTGGCCCGGTCAAAGAAAGCACTGTAGCGCAGGGTCTCCCCCTGGGCCGGGTCTGCCGCCTGGTCGACAGATGTCACAAAACAGATGATCTGCTCATTGGAGGCAGTGGAAGCAATGGTCTGGGTCACCCGGCCGGGCTGAAACTGCTCCTTGCCCTGTTCCTTGCAGCGGGTATAGGCCGCCTGCAGCAGGGCGGGCAGATCGTAGCGCTTGCCGGTGCTTTGATACCATGCCGAAACCGCTGCCTGCACCTCTTCGCTGAGGGCGCTGTAGCCGGCGTCCCCTTCCGGCCCGGCAAGGTCATCTTCCAGCAGGATGGAGGTGCCGTCGGACAGCTCATACACCGACCAGGATTCCCGCACCCCATTCTGGTAGCCCCGCCAGCGGTCCACCGTCTCGCCGTCGGTAAAGGAAACCACGTTCTCCTGTTCCAGCTCCCAGATTTCCTCCTGTACCGCTGTGCGCCGGCATCCTGCCAGCAGCATCAGCCCGCACAGGGCAAGAGGGATCAAACGTTGTTTCATAGGGAGCGCTCCTTCTGTCGTATGAGTGGCAAAAGCATGGGTTGCTCTTGCTGCGGACGGGATTATTTTACCATATCTTTCCTCTACAGACAAGTAAATTGTGTCGCAGTGCACAGAATCGTCACGTTCTCACGTCTGGAAAGGCTGGCATTCCGGTGGTGCCGGCCCAGGATTTTTGTCAAAGGAGGCTGTTCTGATGCGTCATTCTTTTTCCGCCCTTCCCCGCCCGGCCAGATGGGCCATCCGTGCAGGCCTTGTCCTGCTGGCCGCTGCGGCGGTGTTTCTGCTGATCTTTTATCTGGTGGTCCGCAGCCGGGCCGGCGCCCTGCAAAAGGGTTCTGCCTTTTCCTTTGACTACCAGGTCACCTCCACGGCGGCAGAGCCCTCCGCCGCTTACAACACTCTGGAAGCCCTGAATGGCCTCACCGGCACCCTGTCGGGCCAGAGCAGCGGCAGCGACCTGTATCTCGCCTGGTACGCCGCCGGGCAGGACCAGCCCTTCACCGACATTTACGTCCAGGACGGCACCGTCCTGCTGAACATCCGGCAGATCTACCGCACCTTTCTGTCCGGCCTGTCTGCCAAGTATCCCCTGATCGGTTCCCTGATCCCCGACTGGACCCTGGGAGACTACATCACCCAGGATCAGCTGGCAGTTCTGATGGGCAGCCAGCCCGCCGTATCCGAGATGGAGAACTATTCGGTCAGCGCCTTTTCCCCCTCGGATCTGCGGCAGGTCCACCCCCAGGACGGTATCGAGGGATACCTCTATTTTACCCCCAGGCAGTCCCTGGGAGACGCGGAAGTTGTCATCGGCTTCCCCATCCAGAGCCTCTGGACCGAGTTTTTCCGGTGCCAGATCCTGGTGGATCTGCCCGCCCAGGGCCTTCATCTGGAACTGACCGGCAAAGCCCTGCCGGGAACCTATGACATCCAGCTGCCCGACTCGGTGATGCAGGACGATGACATCAACGCCCTGTCCGAGATCATCCAGGCGGTGCGCTCCATCGCCCAGCTGGTAGGCCAGATGGTGGGATAATCTTCTGATACCGTCAAAAACCCTGCGGAGAACTGCATCGTCTCCGCAGGGCTTTTTTGTAATCGGACGAAATGAAGCGGGCTCAGGACTTTTTGACTGCCACCAGAACCCGGATTTTGCTGCCGGCGGCGCAGCCCAGGTTGTCATACCAGCCGATCAGGTGGTAGTCCTGGGGGTTGACCTGGGAGAGGCTGGTGGCAAAATACTGGCCTTTGTACCACAGATAAACCTGCATGTGGTCGGCGGTCTCATAGCGGTTTTCCCCGCTCATCACCGAGGCTGCCCCCACCCGGTCAATCTTCACCGGCATCAGCTGGATCATGGATTTGACGGTGCCCGAGGGGCTTTTGCTGACCGCAATGCCCCCCGCCACCACCGGGTATTTGACTGCGGTCTGCAGGGTGGTGTTCTGGCCGTCGATCAGGCAGACGTAATTTGCACCGCTGCCCAGGTATCCCAGAATATTGCTCAAAATGCCGCTGGTGTTTTTGGAGGCCAGCTGGAGGGTATAGGCGGCCACCCGCCCGGTGCTGCTGGTCAGGCTGTCCCACAGGGTGCTGGCAATGCTGCCGTCAATGATGCCGTACAGGATATCGCTGGTGCTGGGCAACACCAGATCCGCCACATCTGCCGCCACATTGCCGGTGGCTGTGGTGCCGGCGGCGCCTGCTGCCAGGGCGCTGGGGCGGCCCGCCGCCTGATCCACCGTTTTGCCCACTGTGTCGGCCAGGTTGCGGACATCGTCCAGCACACCATAGGTCCACAGGTCGCCGGTGGCGTTGTTCAGGATCATCCGGTCAATCCGGCCCTGGGCATCGGTGGTATAGTACCGGACATCACTGTCCTGCAAAGTTACCCCCGACAATCGGCTGGGGCTTATCGCCCCAGCCACGCCCTCCGCCGTTGTATCCAGAATTTCGGCGTTCTCCGCCAGGGGCATGCCGGACAGGGCGGTGCCGCTTTCATTGAAGGTGCCGCTGAGGTGTTTGGCGTCCATGGTCCGCACCGCTTCCCCGTTTTGATCCACCGTGATTTCCACCAGGGTGCCTGCGGGGAAATTCAGGCTTTTGTCCACGCTGACCGTCCGCACCCTGCCGTCGGTGCAGGCAACGGCCACACTCTGGCGGACATCGGCGCCGTTGTCCTCCACCAGGTTCCGGGAGGCCGTCTGCACCACACCGTAAAAGACCTCATCGGCCTGGGCACCCGTCAGCACCTGCACCACCTGGTTGTCCATGCCCAGCAGAAGGGTTACCACCTGGCCCACGCCTCCGCCGTTGAGGGAGGAGAGGACCGAGGCCGCCGAGGGGGTACCGATGGCATATTCGGTGCCCGCCACCGTCACCGAGCTGGGGGCGCTGGCCGAGGGGGCCACCGCCGTGATCCGGCCTGCAGCTTTGCGGTTATAGATCCAGAGGGTCTGGGCGTTGGGGCTGTAATAGTAGACATCATAGGGGGCCAGCTCTGCCGAGTCAGAGGCGGCATCATTCCGGTAGATCACCACCGGAGCAAAGGGAAGCTGGGTGTTCTCCCCTGCCACGAAGGGCCCTTCCAGGCTGCCCAGCAGAACCGAGGGCACCGACACCTGGCCATCGGTGACAGAAAAGCCCAGGGTGGATGCGTAGACTTCGCCGCTGCCGGTTTTGGCGGTGAGGGCATTGTAGAGCAGCACTGCCCCATCCTCCAGATTCATCCCCTGGCCGGGGGTGCAGTTCAGACGGGCACGGAGCCCCAGCTCGCTGGCTTTGTTGAGCTGGGCGGTGGGAAAGGTCCCGCTGAGGGTGGTGACATCGTACCCCAGCAGGTTGAGTACTGCAGCACAGGCCTCCTCCAGGGTCACCGGATTGCCGGGGCGGAAGGTGCCGTCGGTGTAACCGCTCATCCAGCCGCGCTGGACCGCAATCCGAATCCAGGGGGCCAGCGGGTCGCTGCCGCTCACATCCTGGAACAGTTTGCCGGCAGAGCCCTGGGCGCCGGCGCTCTCCCGCTCGGGCGAGAAGGCCACCAGCATCCGGGCCAGCTGGCCCCGGGTCAAAGGATCGGCGAGGCTGCCGGCCTGGCCGGCCGTCATGCCCCCCAGCACCACCGCTGTCTGGACAGCCGTGCTGGGGCTGGCGGCTGATGCCGGCACAAACAGCATCGAGCAGGCCAGGCAGACGGCCAGCAGCGATGCGAAAAAGCGTTTCATCATGGATCATCCTCCTCTTTAATCATAGCGCAAAGCCTCGATGGGATTGAGGCGGGCGGCACGCTTGGCCGGCAGATAACCGAACAAAACGCCAATGCCCACCGAAATCCCGAAGGCCACCATCACCGAGCCCAAAGATGGCTGGATGGTCATGCCTGCTTTGGTTGCAATCATAATCTGGCTGACGCCTGCCGAGATCAGATACCCCAGCAGAATGCCGATCAGCCCGCCCAGGGCCGAGGTGGTGGCGGCCTCTGTGACAAACAGGGCCAGAATTGACCGTTCCTTGGCCCCCAGGGCTTTCCGGATGCCGATTTCACGGGTGCGCTCAGCCACCGACACCATCATGATGTTCATGATGCCGATGCCGCCCACCACCAGCGAGATGGCTGCGATGGCCGTCAGGACCATCACCACCATGTTGATCATCGACCCCAGGGTGGCCAGCATTTCGCTGAGGCTGGTAACGTAAAAGCCTTCGTCGGAATTCAGCAGCTTTTTCAGCCCGGCCTCCAGCACAGCCTTGCCCTCGGACACCTGCTCTTCGCTGACGGTGGTAACTCCATAGGAGCCAACCACACTGCTGCGGTTCAGGCGGAGGGCGGTGGTATAGGGCAGATAAATAAAGTCATCGGCGCTGCCCTGCTGCAGGCTGGGGTCCTTGACCTCGGCCTTCAGCACCCCCACGATGGTAAACTGGTCGGCGCCCACCTTGATGGTCTGGCCCAGGGCGTTGCCGCCGTAAGCCACCCGGTTCACATAGTCCCCCACCACACATACCTTTTTATAGTTGGTGCAGTCCACATACTGGAGCAGCCGCCCCTGGGCGATGGATGCGCCGCTCATGCCGAAATAGGCCTCGCTGACCCCCGAAATACTGGTTCGCTTGTAGGTTTTGGTGCCTACCTTGACCGAACCGGTCATAGTGACAATGGGGGAAAGGCCCGAAAACAGGTCCGGGCGGCTCTCCACCATCTGATAAAAGTCATCCACATCCACGGTGCGGGTGCCATAGCCCAGGATGTTGACCTGCAGCAGGTTCATTCCCAGGGAGGAAACGCTCTCCTTCATGCTGAGGGTCAGGCCGTTGCCCAGGCCCACAATCACCATCACCGCCATGACGCCGATGATGATGCCCAGCATGGTCAGGAAGGTGCGGAACTTGTTGCTCCAGATGTTTTTCAGGGCCTGACGGAAGGTTTCGTACATCATAAAGCTTCCTCCTGTCCGGCGTTTTCTTCTTCCGGGGTGTAGCTGGGCTGGACCACCGCCTCCGGCGCGTGGGCGTCCCCGTCGTAGACAATCCTGCCGTCTTCCAGACGGATGATCCGGTCTGCCTGCACGGCGATGGAGTTGTCGTGGGTAATCAGAACCACCGTGTTCCCCTGTTTGTGGAGCTTCTGCAGGATGCCCAGCACTTCCCGGCCGGTGTGGCTGTCCAGGGCGCCGGTGGGCTCATCCGCCAGAATCACCGCAGGCCGGCCCGCCAGAGCCCGGGCAATGGACACCCGCTGCTGCTGGCCGCCGGACAGCTGGCTGGGCTTGTTGTCCAGCTTGCTGCCCAGCCCCACCTGTTCCAGGGCAGTCTTGGCCCGCTGGTACTGTTCGCTGCGGGGCAGCCCCGCATAAATCAGAGGGAGTTCCACGTTTTCCAGCAAAGTCAGTTTGGGAAGAAGGTTGTACTGCTGGAAGATGAAACCCAGCAGCTCATTGCGGATTTCGGCCAGCTTGTCTTTGTCCATCCGGCCCACGTCCTGGCCATTCAGCCGGTAGGTGCCGGAAGTGGGGACATCCAGGCAGCCGATGATGTTCATGCAGGTGGATTTGCCCGAGCCGGACTGGCCCACAATGGCCACAAACTCCCCTTTCTGGATGGACATCGAAATGTGATCCGCCGCCTTCACCAGAGTGTCCCCCATCTGGTAATACTTGCAGACATTGTCGAACTCAATCAGCGCGCTCATAGCAGTTCACCCTCTGCCGGCTGGGCGGTGCTGTCGGCAGCCGCCGAGACGTTGTCTGCATCATAGGCCACCGTATCCCCTTCCACAAGGCCGCTGGTGACTGCAATGTAGTCGTTGTCGCTGACACCGGTCTCCACCTTGACATACACATAGCCCTCGGGGGCCATCATATCCTTCACGGCGTGGGATGCACTGGGGGAATCCTCTGTCACCAGCACATAGCTGCCCCGGATCACGGCGGCATTGGGGATGGACAGGGCATCCTTGACCTGGGCCGTCACGATTTCGGCGGTGGCATTCATGCCAGGCAGCAGCTCGCCGTAATGTTCAATCCGGATGGTCACCGGGTAAGTGGTGGTTCCGCCGGTGGTGGAGCCCGCCGAGGACACATTGGTCACCACGCCCTCAAACTTCTTGTTCTGGACCGCGTCTGCGGTGATGGACACCTTTTGCCCCTCCTGAATGGAAAGGATCTGGAGCTCATCCACGTGGAGGGTCAGTTCCAGATAGCTCAAATCGTGGATGATGCACATGGGGCTGGCGGCGGCGGTGCTGTCGCTGCCCACCGTCTCCCCGGCCTGGATGTTCTTCTGGATGATGGTGCCGCTGATGGGGGCTGTGATGGTGTAGTTGCTCATGGCGTTCTGGGCGTCTTCCAGAGAGAGTTCAGCGCTGCGGAGGTTGTCCGCGGCGGTCTCTGTCTGGCGTGTCAGGCTTTCACTGGAAAGCTGGACCACCGCTGCCCCGCCCTCCACCCGGGCATTCTCCCGGACGCAGAGGGCCGACACTGTGCCGGAAGCGGCTGCAGTGAGGGTCTGTTCCTTCTGATAGGCAAACCGGGCCGAACCAAGAGCACCCACCCCGTTCACCGATGCGGTGGCCGCCTGGGCGGAGGTGAGGCTGCCGTTGTTGGGGACGGCAATCACCACCGACCGCACCAGCAGATTGCCGCTGCTGAGGGTGTCGGTGCCTGACACCGAGCGGACGGTACCGCTGAGGGTTTCATAAGTGCCGTCCAGGGTAACCTGGGCCGTCTGGCCTGCGCTGAAGCCGGCGGCATCCGCTGCCGGGAACTGCAGCGTCAGCAGGACGGTGGCATCATCCCGAATCACCGCCACCTCCTGGCCTGCGGCCACGGCATCGCCGGGGGCCACCCTGATGGACACCACCGTGCCCCCGATGTCGGTGCGGACATACTGGGCATTCACTGCGTCCTCATAGCTGCGCTGGGCCTGGTTCAAAGCCAGCTGGGCCCGCTCCACCCCATTGGCTGCATCGGCGCTGTCAATGGTATAGAGCACATCCCCGGCCTTGACCACATCCCCTTCTTCAAAATTCGATGAGAGGATCTTCCCCCGCACCAGCGCCTTGACCTCATAGGTATTGGCCGCCGTAATGGTGCCGGAATCGCTGAACACATTGGTGATGCTGCGCTTTTCGGGCGATGCCTCCAGATAGGAGACGCTGGCAGCCGGCTTGCCGGCCTGCATCCGGGACAGGGCGAAGGCGCCCACTGCAGCGGCGACGCACACCACAGCGATGATCTTTTTTCCGTTTTTCTTGAAGAATGCTTTTTTGTCTGCTGTCGAGGCAGTTTCTGCTCCCGGCAGGGTCCGGCTGTTTTCTGCCGTCTCCTGCAATGGTTTCTTTTTAAACAAGGTGTGATTCCTCCTTTTGATGATGTCCACAGCATAACACGCCAATCTTGAGCTTTTCTTGATTTGGCCTTGTGTTTTCCTTGAGTTTTGGAAATGCCTGCCTTGGCAAATGCTGACAGTTTGCTGACGATACCATCAAAACGAAGCTCCGTCCCCTTTGGACTCCGCTTGCGGGCGATTATCACAATTCTTTTACTTTTCGAGCGAAAGGCAGCAAAAAGGCCGGCACCCTTTCCCATGAGAAAGGATGCCGGCCGGGATGTATCTTTGGGGTTATTCGGTTTTTTGCTGGCCCTCCGCCAGGCACCGATGGAAATCCTCCAGCATGGAGGCCAGGGTGATTTGCTCCATGGTCTGCCGGATGGACTCCTCAATCTGGTGGTAGGGCCTGCGGAGCACAGCCCGGATGTTCTGGGCCACCGGGCAGGACCTGCCCTCACAGGGATGAATCCCGATCAGAGAGGTCAGGCCCTGGGGCTCCAACGCACTGTAAATCCCATAAAGAGTGATTTCGGAGGGGTCGCGGCACAGTTCTGCCCCGCCGGGGCCCCGGGCCACCGTAATCAGTCCCGCCTTTTTCAGGGCGCTGAGAATGTTGCGGATGATCACCGGGTTGCAGCCTGTGCTCTGGGCCAGCAGGCCGCTGGTCACCTTGGCTTTCCCTTTTGCCTCGTGGATAAAAATCAGACAGTGCACTGCAATCGAGCACTTCATGCTGAGCTGCATGGTGTTTGCCTCCTCCGGTTGTCAATCCGCACGATGTAAGAATTGACTTTACATTTTATTGGTGGTATGATGGATGTCACAAGATGTAATGTTTCTATTTACATTTTATTGTACAGCATCCGCCCGAAAATGCAACCATCAATTTGATTTCATCAAGAAAGTGTGCAGCTATGAAGATCATCGAACTCTCTTTCAGCCCCACCGGCGGCACCCGGAAGGCCGCCGATTTCCTGGCCCATGCCTTGTCCGATTCGATCCAGAAGGTGGACCTCTGCGACAGCCAGGGGCATTTCAGCGATGTGTCTGTGGAACCTGACCAGCTGGCTCTGATTGCAGTCCCCTCTTATGGGGGCCGGGTGCCCGCCGTGGCCATCCAGCGGCTGGCCGCTGTCCACGGCAATGGCGCCCCCGCCATCCTGATGGTGGTGTATGGCAACCGCGCCTTTGAGGACACCATGGCCGAGCTGGAAGACACCGCCAGGCAGGCTGGTTTCAAGATCGCGGCCGGGGTGGCAGCTGTGGCAGAGCACTCCATTGTCCGGGAATTTGCCGCAGGCCGGCCCGACGCCCAGGACCAGGCCCAGCTGTCCGCCTTTGCTGCCCGGATCAAGGAAAAACTGGCATCCGGCAACAACGCCGAGCCGGCCATTCCCGGCAGCCGCCCCTACAAGAAGGCGGGTGGTTCCGGCATGGTTCCAAAACCCACCAAGGACTGCGACAGCTGCGGCCTTTGCGCCCAAAGCTGCCCTGTGCAGGCCATTGACCCGGCGGACCCCCATAAGGTGGACCAGCGCCTCTGCATTTCCTGCATGCGGTGCATCTCGGTCTGTCCCCGCCACGCCCGGAAACTGAACCCGCTGATGGTAACCGCTGCCCATGCCATGCTGAAAAAGGTCTGTTCCGACCGCAAGGAAAACGAACTGTTCCTCTAATGTTTCCCCCTGATATGCCTTTGCTAGCCGCAGACCCCGCCGGTCTGCGGCTTTGTTTTTGCCAAATGATTGGTTTTGACTGGATTTGCCCGATTCTCTCGTGATTTTGGTGATTCCGGCAATTTGCAGTCTGCATCTTTGTGCATCATTTCGGATGATTCTGATTGACTTTGATCGTTCTTGATGCTATACTCAGGTCAGAAACAGAAAAGCGAACCACATTCCAGAGGAATCCGGTCATAATCCTTCAAAGTCATTCAGACCGGTCACCGGGATGGCGGTTCGGAAAGGAGTACCCCATGTTAGCAGAGGAACGCTTTGACAACATCCTCAAGCTGCTGGCCCAAAAGCGCTCGGTGACGGTGCAGGAGCTGTGCGATGCACTGGACGCCAGTGAGTCCACCATCCGGCGGGACCTG
The DNA here is from genome assembly GCA_944386015.1 of uncultured Faecalibacterium sp. Lineage (GTDB taxonomy): Bacteria > Bacillota > Clostridia > Oscillospirales > Ruminococcaceae > Faecalibacterium. The sequence continues at coordinate 12,535 of CALWZK010000081.1, read as the reverse complement.
GTGCTTCTGAACCAGCAGGGCCGGCTGAACCGGGTCCATGGCGGAGCCACCCTGCCGGACAGCGCCTTCCTCACCAATGAGGAGAGCATGTCGGCCAAGGAGCACCAGGCGGTGACTCAGAAGCAGAGCATCGGGCAACTGGCCGCCAGTTTCATCCACGGCGAAGACTTCGTCTTTGTGGATGCAGGCAGCACCACCTTGCAGCTGGTCCGTGCCCTTCAGGGGCAGGCGCTGCAGGCCACCTTTGTCACCAACGGCATCGCCCACGCCCGGCTGCTGGCCCAGAAGGGATGCCGGGTCTACACCCTGGGCGGACAGGTCCGCCCCAGCACCGAGGCTGTGGTGGGCACGGCTGCCATGACCAGCGTGGGCCGGTACAACTTCACCAAAGCTTTTATGGGCGCCAACGGTGTCTCCCTGGACAGAGGCTACACCACCCCGGATGTGGAGGAGGCCGCCCTGAAGTCCCTGGCCGTCAGCCGGTCGATGGAGACCTGGTTTCTGGTGGATGACTCCAAATTCAGCAAAATCTATTCGGCTGTCATCTGCCCCCTCACCGACGCGGCCATCGTCACCAACCACCTTCCCAATGAAAAATACCGCCAGTACGCCCTCATTCAGGAAAGCGGCGTTTTCGATTCATCCACCCATCAGGAAAAGGAGAGTCAAGCATGATTTATACTGTTACCTTTAACCCTGCCATTGACTATGTGGTCCACCTGCCCGGCAGCCTGGAACTGGATGCCGTCAACCGCACCGTCCAGGAGGAATACCTCTTCGGCGGCAAGGGCATCAACGTTTCCAGCGTGCTGCGGGCACTGGACTGCGACAACACCGCACTGGGCTTTGTGGCCGGCCCCACCGGCCACTGGCTGGAAACCGGCCTGGAAGCCCAGGGCGTCAAGACCGATTTCATCCACCTGAACCAGGGCGTCACCCGGATCAACGTCAAGATCAAGGCCACCGAGGAGACCGAGATCAACGGCATGGGCCCCCAGATCGGGGAAGCCGACATGGAACAGCTCTACGCCAAGCTGGACAAACTGGGCGAGGGCGACGCACTGGTGCTGGCAGGCAGCATCCCCTCCTGCCTGTCGGGGGATACCTACGAGAAAATCATGGCCCGGCTGGAAGGCCGCGGCGTCCGGATTGTGGTGGATGCAACCCGGGACCTGCTGGTGAACGTGCTGAAATACAAGCCCTTCCTCATCAAGCCCAACAACCATGAGCTGGGCGAGATCTTTGACCGGGAGCTGACCACCGACGCCGAGATCACCGCCTGCGCCGCCCTGCTCCAGAGCCGGGGCGCCCGGAACGTGCTGGTGAGCATGGCCGGTGACGGCGCCCTGCTGCTGGATGAGACCGGCAAGACCCATCGGATGGGGGTTCCCAAGGGCAAGGTGCTGAACAGCGTCGGCGCCGGCGACAGCATGGTGGCCGGTTTCCTGGCAGGCTACCTGCAGAAGGGCGACTACGACTGGGCGCTCCGGCTGGGCACCGCCGCAGGCAGCGCCACCGCCTTTTCCCTGGGCCTGGCCACCCGCGAAAAAATAGACTCCCTGCTGACCACGTTCTAATACACTACAACTGAAAAAGGAGAAGATTTCTATGCGGATTACCGAGCTGTTTTCTGTGCAGGCCATCGCGCTGGACAGCACAGCAGCCGACCAGGCCGCGGTGATTGATGCGCTGGTGGATTTGCAGTGCAAGCACGGCAACATCACCGACAAGGACGCCTACAAGGCCGCTATCTATGCCCGTGAAAAAGAAGCCTCCACCTACGTGGACAACGGCATCACCGTCCCCCACGCCAAGGCTGCCTGTGTCACCCGGCCCAGCCTGGCTGTGCTGCGGCTGACCGCCCCCATCCAGTACAATCCCGAGGACGACAGCAAGAGCGATCTGTTCTTTATGATTGCAGCCCCCGAGAACGGCAGCCTCCATGTGGATATGCTGGCCCGGATGATGCAGATGCTGATGCACGAAGACTTTGTGGCCAAGCTGCGGGCCGCCAAAACCCCCCAGGAATTTCTGGATCTGATCGACGCCCAGGAGCAGCAGCAGTTTGGTTCTGAGAGCTTCACCCAGGAAAAGATTGCTCCCCAGGGCTACCGCGTTCTGGCTGTCACCGCCTGCCCCACCGGCATCGCCCACACCTACATGGCCGCTGAGGCCCTGGCCAAGGCCGGCGACAAGCTGGGCCTGCCCTGCAAGGTGGAGACCAACGGCTCGGGCGGCGCCAAGAACATCCTGACCGCCGAGGAAATCGCCGCCTGCGACGGCATCATTGTGGCCGCCGACAAGAACGTGGAGACTGCCCGTTTTGACGGCAAGCCGGTGCTGTTCACCCGTGTGGACGACGGCATCCACAAGCCCGAGGAACTGATCCAGCGGATCGAGAGCGGCGAAGTGCCGGTCTTCCACGCCAAGGGCGGCAAGCCTGCTGCCGAGGCCGGCGGCAACGACACGGTGGGCCATACCGTCTACAAACACCTGATGAACGGTGTCTCCCACATGCTGCCCTTCGTGGTGGGCGGCGGCATCCTGATCGCCCTGGCTTTCCTGTTCGATGATTTCTCCATCGACCCCTCCAACTTCGGCATGAACACGCCCCTGGCCGCCTTCTTCAAGACGGTGGGCAACGCAGCATTCAGCTATATGCTGCCCATCCTTTCGGCCTACATTGCCATGTCCATTTCAGACCGGCCGGGCCTGGCCGTCGGCTTTGTGGGCGGCGTGCTGGCCATGAACGGCACCAGCTTCTCGGGCCTGCTGGAAGGCAATACCACCGGCATCTCGGGCGGCTTCCTGGCAGCCCTGCTGGCAGGCTTTGTGGCCGGCTACCTGGTTAAGTTCCTGGAAAATATCACCGAAAAGCTCCCCAGCAGCGTGGACGGCATCCGTCCCATGCTGATCTATCCCCTGGGCGGCATGCTGGTGATGGGCGTCGTGATGTGCGCCATCAACCCCATCATGGGCCTCATCAACGAGACCATCGCCGCCTGGCTGAACACCATGGGCGGCACCTCCAAGGTCCTGCTGGGCGCTGTCTGCGGCGGTATGATGAGCATCGATATGGGCGGCCCCTTCAACAAGGCCGCTTATGTCTTCGGCACCGCAGCCCTGTCCTCCGGCACCTATGACGTCATGGCCGCCGTTATGGTGGGCGGCATGGTGCCTCCCATCGCCATCGCCCTGTCCACCACCTTCTGCCCCAAGAAGTGGACCAGCGAGGAGCGCAAGAACGGCTTCGTCAACTACATCATGGGCCTGTGCTTCATCTCTGAGGGCGCCATCCCCTTCGCAGCCACCGATCCCCTCCGCGTCCTGCCCAGCTGCGTCATTGGCTCGGCTGTCTCGGGTGCTCTGTCCATGCTGTTCGGCTGCACCCTGCGGGCACCCCACGGCGGCATCTTCGTCTTCCCCGTGGTGGGCAACGCTCCCCTGTATGTGGTGGCTCTGGTCGCCGGCAGCGTGGTGGGCGCCATCCTGCTGAGCCTGCTGAAGAAGACTGTCCGGGAGTAACGGTTCCAACCCATTGCAGCTGAGAAAACCGGCCTGCCCCTGGTTTTCCTCCTGCCTTTTCCCATAGAAAAAGCCGCCCGCGCCAGCATCCCAGGATGCCGGTACGGGCGGCTTTGTGCTGTCTGTCACTGCATTTCCATCTGAACCACTTCCGGTTCTCCCTCTGCAGCAGAACGGGATTTTTTCCCGGTGCCTTCCGTCGAGGTGACCACATGGACTAGGGCCGGGTCTGTCACGGTGCCGGGCTTGAGGATCTGGCCCGTTTGGGCCAGGCGATGGCGCAGCTCCACCCAGAACTGCTGGTGCAGCCCCTTTTTCTCCAGCATCCGGCGGAATTTCAGCAGGGTGGATGCATCCGGCACCCCGCTCTCCAGGAAATCCACCCCCATAAAGGTGCGCATGGCATAGCTGTCATAGATGGTTTCTTCCACCGCGGCGGCAGACAGATGGAACCACTCCTGCAGCAGATACATCCGCAGCATCTTTTCCAGCCCCACCGGCGGGCGGCCCCGCAGGCCCTGGGGGTAGTAGGGCTCGATGGCGGCCACCCATTTTCCCCAGGGCACCAGGCTGTTCATTTCCGCAAGAAACTTTTCCCGCCGGGTGCGCTTTTTACGCCTGCTGTATTCCATGTCGCTGAATGTCAACTGGGCCATTTTGCTCTCCTCCACCGTCACTTTTTTCTATTATACTACAAATTCTGCGGTGTTGGCAGGGGGATTTCTCATTTCTTTCTGAAAACCTCTTCTGTCCTTCAAAAGGCCCCGGCACTTGCCGGGCTTTTCGCACAGACAGCAAAACCAATGCCCCCGGACAGCAAAACGGTCCGGGGGCATTGTGTTTACGTCAGACGAAGGGAATCAATTCTATCAGCGGCGGTGCTCGTACTCGTAGTAGTCTTCCCGGTCGGCCCGCTCCTGCTCCATCTTCAGGATTTTGCCGGAAGATGCGCCCACCTCAAACTCATACTTGACATCGTCTAGGATGAAGTCGAACTCGTACTTGCCATCGTCATATTCCTGCTCGATGATCTTCAGTTCGCTGGCATCCCGGTTCAGGTACTGTGCCACGATCTGGAGGGCGTCATCCATATTCAGAGAGGCAGCCATCGCGGACAGAGAGCCAAAGGCGGTCATAGCGGTCAGGGCCACAGCAGCGGTGAGGGTCAGGATCGACTTGCGGTTCATCTTCTTCATAGTAGTTGTCTCCTTTATGTTTGGTTGTGTGTTTTGTTTCTTTGTGGGTAGATTACGGAAGGATTTTTTTGAAACCGGGGTCTTCTGAAAAACTTTTTTGTTTTTTCCCGATTCCCCTTTTCTTTGGGCTTCTGACTGCAGGATACGCAGCCGGGGATCCGTTTTCGGGGTCGAATCAAAAAAATTTTCAAATTCATCTGCATTGCGGCCGCTGGTTTCCTTTTCCAATGGGAAAGCCTGCACCGGAAGGCCCAAAGGCGGAATGCCGGGCCCCTGTCCCTTCCAAAAGAAAGGCCTGGGACCATGAACAAAATAAAGCACAACTTCCATATTTAGGCTCGATTTTTTGCTTTGAAATGTATTTTCCGCCGATTCCTTGTTAAACCACCTAAAAAAAGGGTTGACAATTTGGTAAAAGTGAGTATACTGAGGCTAGTTTAAACAAAGGCGTTTTGCTTCTAAGGGAGCAGAGCGCCTTTTTCTATTTTTGTCGGCTTGTGCGGGCAAACGGGATTAGGAGGAGATTGGATGATCAAGCTCGAACACATCAACAAATATTTCGGAGACCTGCATGTGCTCAAAGATGTCAATCTGGAAGTCAAAGAGGGCGAAAAGCTGGTGATCATCGGACCTTCCGGTTCGGGTAAATCCACCACCGTCCGCTGCATGAATTTCCTGGAAGAGCCCACCAGCGGGCATGTGTACATCGACGGCAAAGAGCTGACCCACAAAAACAAAACCAAGCTGGTGCGGGAAACCACTTCCATGGTGTTCCAGCAGTTTAACTTGTATCCCCACATGACGGTGCTGAAAAACCTGACCCTGGCCCCCATCAAGCTCCACCACAAGAGCAAGGCCGAGGCTGAAAAGACCGCTTATCACTATCTGGAAGTGGTAGGACTGGTGGACAAGGCCAACGCCTACCCCACCACCCTGTCGGGCGGCCAGCAGCAGCGCATCGCCATTGCCCGCGCCCTGTGCGCCCAGACCAAGATCATCCTGTTCGACGAGCCCACCTCTGCGCTGGACCCCGAGACCATCCAGGAAGTGCTGGATGTCATGATCCGGCTGGCCAACGAGAAGAGCATCACCATGGTGGTGGTCACCCATGAGATGGGCTTTGCACGCCAGGTGGCCGACCGGGTGGTCTTTATGGCCGACGGCCAGATCATTGAGGAGGGTGCTCCCGAGCACTTCTTCACCAACCCCCAGAACGAGCGGGTTCGCCAGTTCCTGGGCAAGATCATTCGCTGATCTTTGAACGCCGGGCCACTGACCGGTGCATTCCGGCGTTTTAAGATAGAAATTATTTAGGGGAGGAACATTATCGTGAGAAAGAAATTTGCAGCCCTGCTGGCCGGTGTCATGTCTCTGACCATGCTGACAGCCTGTGGCGGGTCCACCGGCAGCTCTACCGCAGCATCTTCCACTGCTGCCAGCTCTGCCGCCGGCAGCACCGCCGCCGCATCCACCACGGAGTGGCCGGAAGACGTGCAGGAGATCGTGGACCGCGGTGTCCTGCGGGTCGGCGTCAAGAACGCCGTTCCCGGCTTCGGCTATCAGGACCCCCTGACCGGTGAGTACAGCGGCCTGGAGATCGACCTGGCCAACAAGATTGCCGAGTATCTGGGCGTGGACGTGGAGTTCACCACCGTCACCGCTGCTACCCGCGGTGAGCTGCTGGATTCCGGCGACATCGACTGTGTCCTGGCAACCTTCACCATCACCGATGAGCGCAAGCAGACCTGGGACTTCACCACGCCCTACTACACCGACGCCGTCACCGTTCTGGTGGAAGATTCCTCCGGCATCTCCAGCCTGAGCGATCTGGTGGGCAAGACCGTGGGTGTCTCCTCCGGCTCCACCTCCGCCCGTGAGCTGGTCCGTGCCATGGTGGACAAAGGCCTGATCAGCGGCGACAACTTCGACCCTGATACCTTTGATGCCACCACCTGGACCGAGGGTGTCACCTTCCATCAGTACGACGACTATCCCACCATCTCCACCGCTCTGAGCGCCGGCGAAGTGGACGCCTTCTGTGTGGACCGTTCCATCCTGGCCATCTACAAGACCGACGGCCGCTCCTACATTGAGGACGAGTTCGCACCCCAGGAGTACGGCATTGCCACCACCAAGGGCTCGGGTCTGTCTGAAGTGTGCGAGGAACTGGTCACCCAGTGGCTGTCTGACGGCACCATCGATGGCCTGATCGCTGAGTACGGACTGTAATTTCACATCACCTGCCGGACAGTCCCCCGCGAGGCTGCACTGTCCGGCTTTCTTTTTGATTGATCAACACCCCAGGAACACGGAGGGATTTTCATCATGAGCGGATTGTTTTCGGCAAATGCCTGGCAGACAGTGTGGACCTACAGAGCCACCTTCCTGCACGGGCTGGGCAACACAGTGGAGCTGGCCATCGTGGCCCTGCTGCTCTCTCTGGTGCTTGGGATGCTGTTCGGCCTGCTGTCCACCAGCGGCAAAAAGCCGCTGGCTGCCATTGCCCGCGTCTACGTGGAACTGATCCAGAACACGCCCCTGCTTTTGCAGATGTGCTTTCTCTATTATCTGCTGGCCTTCTCGGGCAACAGCATCGGCATTCTCCCCACCGGCATGGTCGCCCTGGGCGTCTACCACGGCGCCTATATGTCTGAGGTCATCCGGGCCGGCATCCAGGCTGTGCCCAAAGGCCAGTCGGAAGCAGCCCAGGCCCAGGGCTTCGGGTATCTGGGCCGGATGTACTACATCATCCTCCCCCAAAGCATCAAGATCATTCTTCCCCCTATGGTCAACCAGGTGGTCAACCTGATCAAAAACACTTCCTGCCTCTACATCGTGGGCGGCTCGGACCTGATCTCGGTGACCTACAACTTTGTCACCGGCTCCACCACCGGCGGCGCCTATGCGCCGGCCTATCTGGTCAGCGGCCTGCTGTTCTTCGTCATCTGCTTCCCCCTGTCCACCGTGGCCAGCCTGTGGGAGAACTCCCTGAAAAAGCGGGAAGCCCAGACCACCAAGGCTGCGGTGCGCTGACCATCTGAAAGAGAGGCGGTAACAACAATGAATACATGGAATGCAAGCTTTTCCATCCTTCAGAACCCCGCTGTCATGGGTTATCTGCTGAAGGGTGTGGCCTTTACCCTGGTAATCTCGGTGGTGGCCGTCCTGCTGGGCCTGGTGCTGGGCTCGGTGCTGGCCCTGGCCCGCAACTACTGTAACCGCGGCCCGGCCCGGATCCTGAAATGGCTGGCCACGGCCTACATCGAACTGTTCCGCAACACCCCGCTACTGCTGTGGATCTTCATCTGTTTGGTTTTCCTTCCCCTGCCCGACTTTATGTCCCACAAAATGCTGGGACTCTCTTCGGTGGAGGTCAAGCTGATGTACAAGGCCGCTGTGGCCCTGATCCTGTTCACCTCCTCGGTCATCGCCGAGATCGTCCGCGGCGGCCTGAACGCCGTGCCCCACGGCCAGTTTGAGGCAGGCCACGCCCAGGGCTTCAGCACGGTGCAGATCATGATCTATATCGTCCTGCCCCAGGCCTACCGCAACATCATCCCCACCCTGCTGAGCCAGGTGATCACCACCATCAAGGATTCTTCCTATCTGGCCAACGTGGCCGTCATCGAACTGATGGCCCGGGTCAAGCAGATCATGAGCGCCGCCGGCCAGTACAACGGCCTGGGGGTCACCAATGTGACCGATGTCTTTGTTCTGTTCGGCTTTGCCTGCGTGATCTACTTTGTCATCAATTTTGCCCTGTCCTGCGTGGTCCGCTCGATCCAGAAGCGGAAACTCAAGATGCGTCCTGCATCCCTCTGACAGCCGGAAAGGAGTTTTCCCATGAAGCAATATGTCATCACCATTTCCCGCCAGTTCGGCAGTCTGGGCCGCTCCATTGCCCAGGCCCTTTCCAAGGAGCTGGGGGTGGACTTTTATGACCGCGACATCGTGGAACAGACCGCCAAGCGGATGGGGCTGCCGGTGTCGGTGATCAGCGACTCGGAAGAAAATTCCAAGTCCATCTATTTCCGCCGGATCTATCCCCTGGGCATGGGCATGACCAGCCTGAAGGATGAGATTTTCCTGGTGCAGAAGAACATCATCCAGGACCTGGCCAGCAAGAGCTCCTGCATCATCGTGGGCCGCTGCGCCGGCAGCATCCTGGCGGATTACCCCCATCACCTGGGGGTCTACATCTATGCTCCCTACAGCGAGCGGTTCAAGAACTGTACCCAGCGCTTGGGAATGGATGCAGATACTGCCCACAAGATGATTCGGGAAGTGGACCGCTCCCGTCAGCTCTATTACCGCCGCTACTGCCCTGAAGTGAAGGATCCCTTCACCGACCACGACATCATGCTGGACAGCAGCTCCTTCGGCGTAGAGGGCGCAGCCAGGCTGCTGGCCCACATCGCCCGGGAACGGTTTGCCGATTGATTCTGCTTTTCTCACTTTGCCCCCTGCCCAGGCCTTTCTGGTTTGGACAGGGGGCTTTTTGTTTTCCGTCGGGAGAATTGCCGGGCTGCTTTCCTCCCCCGGCTGCCGTTTAACCGCCGGTTAAGAGCTTTTGCCTTTTGTTTAACTTCGCCTCTCTTGCAGTACCCTGCGGGATCCTGTACAATAAAAGTACAAAAACACCGATGCGGCGCCGCATCCAGCCAAAGGAGGAAACAAACCATGGAACTGCAATCTCTGAAAATCGGCGCCAACATCGCCGCGCTGCGCAAAGAAAAGGGCTTCACCCAGGAACAGCTGGCCGCCATGATCGGCGTCTCTGCCCCTGCTGTCAGCAAATGGGAAACCGGCAATTCCTACCCCGACATTACCCTGCTCTGTCCCCTGGCCCGGGCGCTGGGCACCCATGTGGACACTCTGCTCCAGTTCGAGGAAACGCTGTCTGACCAGGAGGTGACCCGGCAGGTCAACGCTGTCATCCAGACTGCCATGACCCAAAGCTGTGCAGAGGCGGAACAGCAGCTCCAGAAACTTCTGCACCGCTACCCCAACTGCACCGCCCTGCAGTTCAACGTCGCCCTGGCCTATGACACCTTCCAGATGGTCGACCCCGCCGGTCAGAGCCAGTGGCGCAGCCGCAAGCGGGCCCTGCTGGAAGAGGTCCGCGCCTCCGGCAGCGGCGCCTACTGGCAGGTCGCCACCATCCAGCTGGCCACCATCGCCATCGCCGATGGAGAACTGGAACAGGGAGAGACTTTGCTGCGGGAACTGCCCGAGCGGCCCGGAGACCCCAGCGCCATCTGGGCCCTCTATTATCTCAAGAAAGACCAGCCCGAAGAAGCTCTGAAACGCACCCAAAAGCAGCTTTATAAGCTGGCCAACCAGATGGTCTCCTGTCTGGCCACCCTGATGAACCCCAAACTCAGCCCCCAGCCCCGGCAGCTGCTGAAAATCTGCCAGGCCTATCAGACCATGGCCCGGACCTTCGGCCTCCCCGACATGAGCGATGCACCCATGATGGAATACCATCTCAGGGTGGGCGAGCTGGAGCAGGCTGCCGACTGCTTCGCCCGGTATGTGGAAACCATCACCGGCCCGGTGACCTGGCCGGATCAGGATTTGTTCTGCCCCGGCATTCCCATTCAGAAAAAGCCGGAGGTCCAGTCCACTTCCAAGCCCCTGCGGCAGATGCTGCTCCAGGCCATCACCACCACGGAACACTACCAGCCGCTGTTTGACTGCCCGGTATTTGCTGCTGCCCTGGAAAAGCTGAAGGCCAGCGTATAAGCCCCGCGTGCCTCTATCCATTTTTGTTCCAAAGGACCTGTTCTCCGCCTTGCCGGGCGCGAAAACAGGTCCTTTTCGGATGGTCCCGTTGTTCCCCGCCCGCTTTGTCTGCGGTTGACTTTCCCGGCTGCGGACACTATAATCACACCAGACAAATCCAAACGACAGAGGACATACATTATGAAAACAATCTATTACAACGGCGCCGTCTATACCGGCGCTCTGCCTCTGGCCGAGGCCTTCATTGTACAGAAGGGTCGTTTTGCCTTTGCCGGCACCAGCCGCCAGGCTCTGGAACAGCGGCAGGCGGGCGATCAGCTGGTGGACCTGCAGGGAAAATTTGTGTGCAGCGGCTTCAATGACAGCCACATGCATCTGCTGGAACTGGGATACACCCTGCAGATGCCTCCTTTGGCAGATCATACAGGCAGCCTGGCAGACCTGCTGGACTGCCTGCGGGACTTTCATGCACGGCATCCCAATGGAATCAGCGGCTGGCTGATGGGCCGCGGCTGGAATGAGGATCTTTTCTCCGATCTCCACCGCATGCCCGACCGGCATGACCTGGACCAGGTTTCCACCGAGGTTCCCATCTGCATCATCCGCGCCTGCGGCCACTGTCTGGTGGTGAACAGCCGGGCACTGGAACAGTTGGGGCTCACCGCCGATGTGCCGCAGCCCGCAGGCGGGCGGATCGGCATCCAGAATGGCGAGCTGGACGGCCGCTTCTTTGACAATGCCATGGACCTGGTCTACGGGGCCATCCCCGCACCTGACAAAAAGGCCTTGAAAGAGATGATTCTCACGGCCTGTCAGGCCCTCAATGCTTATGGCATCACCAGCAGCCAGACCGACGATTACTGCGTGTTTCGGGCCATTCCCTGGCAGGTGGTGGATCAGGCCTATCAGGAGCTGAAAGAGGAAAACCGGCTTACCGTCCGCGTCAACGAGCAGTGCAACTTTGCAACTTACCAGGACCTGCAAGATTTTGTTTCCGCCGGCGGCCGCACCGGGAACGGAGATGCCATGTTCCGGACCGGGCCGATTAAAATCATCGGAGACGGGGCCCTTGGGGCCCGCACCGCCCTTTTAAGCCAGCCTTATCAGGATGACCCATCCACCTGCGGGCTGCCTGTCTATGACCGTGAAACGCTTGAAAAGATGATCGGATATGCCCACGCCCACGGCCTCCAGACAGCCACCCACGCCATTGGCGACGCCTGCCTGGACTGGGTGCTGGATGCCCTGGAAAAAGCCCTTACAGCCCATCCCAGGGCCGATCACCGGCATGGAATCGTTCACTGCCAGATTACCCGGGCTGATCAGCTGGAGCGAATCCGCCGCCTGCAGCTCCACGTCTATGCCCAGAGTATTTTTCTGGACTATGACATCCATATTGTGGAAGCCCGGGTGGGCAGCCAGCTGGCCTCCACCAGCTATAATTGGAAAACGCTGCTGCGCAATGGTGTTACCGTGAGCAACGGGTCGGACAGCCCGGTGGAACGGCCCGATGTGATGGCCGGCATCCAGTGTGCTGTGACCCGCACCACATTGCGGGATCATCTGGGGCCCTACCTGCCCGATCAAAAATTTACGGTCCAGGAGGCCCTGGACAGTTTTACCATTGCCGGGGCCCGGGCCAGCTTTGAGGAATCCTGCAAGGGCCGCATTGCCCCTGGATTTTTGGCAGACTTTGTGGTATTGGGAGAAAACCCCTTCACCACTGCCCTGGATCATCTGCACGCCATCCCTGTCTGTGCCACCTATCTGGGGGGACAGCTGGTTTATCAAGCAGCTGGTCAGATGAATCCATAAGGCAGCGGGAAGTGCTGTACAGAAGCAAATCAGTCCACCCTGTTGTACGTTTTTCAGAGAGAACAAACAGCTTTTGCATCATAACAAAAGCCAGGATTTAAAACAACTTTCCAAACGGGCAATATCCGTTTTATTCTGCAGCACGATTAACGGAATATTGCAAAAAATCCCCCGCGCCCTTCTGAACTGCACCCCATTTGTTAGACAGTATGGTATACTGTTTAGGAAATGGGGTGTTTTTATATGACCAAAGG
>CALWZK010000080.1 GCA_944386015.1 uncultured Faecalibacterium sp. | reverse complement strand
TGGTAGAGCGCCACCTTGCCAAGGTGGAGGTAGCGAGTTCGAGCCTCGTCGGCCGCTCCAGCAAAACCTGTTCCTGATTTTTGTTAGGGACAGGTTTTTTGTTTGTCTCCGCCTTTTTCTTTTTGGGCTGCATCCCGGACAGGGCGGATGAAAACGCCGGTTGACAAAATCCGACCGGCAGGGATATACTGAAAAAACGTGCGGCGAGCATAAAAACAGGCGCTCTGCCTGGCAGGATAGGGAGGAATCTGATTTTGATCTTCGGCAAGTACATCAACCGTTACTATTGGAAGCATGCACCCACCTTGCTGCTGGGCCTGGCAGCACTGATTCTGGTGGATTATATGCAGCTGATCATCCCCGAACTGTACCGGATGCTGATCAACGGCGTCAACAGCGGCTCGGTTCTGGTGGAAGGAGTGCCCGCCCCCTTTACCAGGGAGGTGCTGCTGCAGAATGTCTGCCTGCCCATGATCGGCATCATTGTGTCCATGGTGTTTGGCCGTTTTTTGTGGCGCATCTGCTTTTTTGGCGCGGCCATCCGGGTGGAGACCGATCTGCGCAACCGGATGTTTGACCACAGCAAGGATCTGTCCCAGGCCTATTACCAGGTCAACAAAGTGGGCAACCTGATGAGCCTGTATACCAACGATCTGGATACCATCCAGGAATGTTTCGGCGACGGCGTGCTGATGTTCTGCGACGCTTTGTTCCTGGGTCTGCTGGCCTTTATTAAGATGTGGCGGATGGACCGCTCCCTGACCATGATGGCCATGATCCCTGCCTTTCTGATGTTCCTGGTGGGCAGCATTGTGGGGCGGGTGATGACCCGCCGGTGGGAGGAGCGCCAGCAGGCCTTCTCGGACCTGTCCGACTTTGCCCAGGAAAACTTTTCGGGCATTGCGGTGGTCAAGGCCTTTGTCAAAGAGACCAAAGAGCTGATGGCGTTCCGCAAACTGAACCGGGAAAATGAAACGATCAACGTCATTTACACCCGCATTTCCACCCTGCTGAACATTCTGGTCACCCTCTTTGTGGAGTCGGTGACCTGTGTGATTCTGGGCTACGGCGGCTACCTGGTGTATGTGGGCCGGTTCAATGCCGGCCAGCTGGTGGAGTATATCGGCTATTTCTCGGCCATTGTGTGGCCCATCATGGCCGTGTCCATGCTGATTGAAAAGACCTCCCGCGGCAAGGCCTCCCTGAACCGGATCACTGAGCTGCTGGATGCACCGGTGGATGTGGCCGATCGCCCCGGCGTCCGGGAGCTGGCCGATGCAAAGGGAGAGATCGAATTCCGCCACCTGACCTTCCGCTATCCCGACGGGGAGTTTGACGTTCTGAAGGACGTTTCCTTCACCATTCACAGCGGCGAGCGGGTGGGCATCGTGGGAAAGACCGGCGCCGGCAAAACCGCCCTGGTGGATCTGATCCTGCGGATTTACAATGTGCCCGACGGCACCCTGTTCATGGACGGGCAGGACGTCAACACCCTGTCCATCCGTTCGGTGCGGTCTGCCTGCGCCTATGTGCCCCAGGACAACTTTCTGTTCTCGGACACCATTTCCCACAACATCGCCTTTGGCGTGGATGCCGCAGGCCCCCAGGCCATTGAACATGCGGCCCGTATGGCCGATGTCCATGACAACGTGGCCGCCTTCAAGGAAGGCTACAACACCATCCTGGGAGAGCGAGGCGTGACAGTATCCGGCGGCCAGAAGCAGCGCATTTCCATTGCCCGAGCCCTGCTGCTGGATGCACCGGTGCTGATCCTGGATGACTCTGTTTCCGCGGTGGACACCCGGACCGAAAAGGTGATCCTGGACAATCTGAACGCCGAGCGGGCAGGGAAGACCACCATCCTGATTGCCCACCGGATTTCGACGGTGGAGCGGATGGACAAGATCATCTTCATCGACGACGGCCGTGTGATGGATGTGGGCAGCCATGACGCCCTGTATGCCCGCTGCGAGGACTACCACAAGATGGTGGACCTGCAGCGCCTGGAAGAAGAGCTGGGAGGTGGCAACCATGACTGAACTGAATCCTCTTGTGCTGGCGGGGGCCATCATCGGCACCGTGTCGGTTTTGCTGATCCTGGCCTATGCTATGGTCAAGGACAAGAAAACCTCCATGGGCTTTGAGCGCAATATTTCGGACGGTGAAATCGTCCGCCGGCTGGCCCATTACGCCCGGCCTTATCTGGGCAGCTTTGTGGTGGCCGGCCTGCTGATGCTGTTCTCCATCGTCTATGACATTGTCTCACCGCTGATTGTGGGCGCTGTGGAGGAGATGCTGGTGCAGGATTTCTCCCTGAATGCCCTCTTTGGCATGGTGGCCGTCTATGCGGGCATCCTGGTTTTCTCGATGGCCAGCTCCTATTTTCAGGCGGTGATCCTCCAGAAGGCGGGCCAGCGGATTATCTCGGATCTGCGGGAAGATCTGTTCACCCACATCGAATCCCTGGCCCATCAGCAGCTCAACGAGATCCCGGTGGGCAAGCTGGTGACCCGTGTCACCAATGACACCAACGCCATCTCGATGATGTTCACCAACCTGCTGGTGAATCTGGCCAAAAACTGCTTTGTGATTTTGGGCATCCTGGGGGCCATGCTTCTGGTGAACTACGAGCTGACCCTGATGGTGCTCTGCTTTGTGCCCTTTATCGTCCTGTTCACCGTAATTTTCCGTAAATTCTCCCGCCGGGCCTACCGGCGGGTCAAGGACTGCACCACCGACATCAACACCTACCTGTCCGAGAACCTGTCGGGCATCAAGATCACCCAGATCTTTGGCCGCGAGGATGCCCGGATGGAGGATTTCCGCCGCCGCAGCGAGGCGCTGGGCAAGGCCAAGCGGGATGAAATTTTTGTCTTTGGCGTGTTCCGTCCTCTGGTGTATATGCTGTATGTCAGCTCAGTGCTGTGCCTGTTTTATCTGGGAGGCATGGGCTATCTGGATGGCCATTCCTTCCTGGGGCAGACCATTTCGGGCGGCACCATCGTCACCTTTTATATGTATATCTCCAAGTTCTATAATCCCATCCAGAACCTGGCCGAGCAGTTCAACTGGCTCCAGTCGGCCATGGCTTCCTCTGAAAAGGTCTTTTCCATCCTGGACCTGCAGCCTGCCATGACCGATGCCCCCGACGCCATCGACCTGCCCGAGATCAAGGGCGAGATTGAGTTCCGGGATGTCTGGTTCAGCTATATCCCCGGCGAGTGGGTGCTGAAAGGGGTTTCCTTCCATGTGAATCCGCGGCAGACGGTGGCCTTTGTGGGCTCCACCGGCTCGGGCAAGACCACCATCCTCTCCCTGATCTGCCGGAACTATGAGTTCCAGAAGGGCCAGATCCTGATCGACGGCATTGACATCCGCAAGATCAAGATTTCCTGCATCCGGCGCCACTTCGGCCAGATGCTCCAGGATGTGTTCCTGTTCTCGGGCACCATCCGCAGCAACATTGTCCTGCGGATGGAAGATGTCCCCGATGACCGTATCATGGAGGTCTGCCGCTATGTGAACGCCGACCGCTTCATCCAGAAGCTGGATGGCGGCCTGGATGAGCCGGTGCGGGAGCGGGGCAACAACTTCTCGGCGGGCCAGCGTCAGCTGATCTCCTTTGCCCGGACCATTCTGCACAATCCTTCGGTGATGATTCTGGACGAGGCAACCGCCAACATCGACACCGAAACCGAGCAGCTGATTCAGGACTCCCTGGAGAAGATGCGCTCGGTGGGCACCATGCTGATTGTGGCCCACCGGCTGTCCACCATCCAGCATGCAGACAACATTGTGGTTTTGTCCCATGGCCGGATCATCGAGCAGGGAACCCACCAGGAACTGCTGGAAAAGCGGGGCCGGTATTACCAGCTCTACACCCTCCAGTATCACCGGGAACAGATGAAAAAGTAAATATCATCCAGGGGGCTCTGTCCTGCGTGCCGATGCATGGAGGGCGGAGCCCCTTCTTTTTGTCCGCTATTTGTGGAATTTGCCCAAAAAGGTTTACTTCGCCGGCCGATACTGGTAAAATAAAACCAGAGATCATCAAAACGTTTTTCGGCTGGGAAGGAGTGTGATCCAGATGCTTGAAACCCTTCAGCGGCTCACCATTGCCTTTGCAGTGATGCTTTCTGTGGCCGGGGCCGTCCAGGACTGGTCCAAGGATGTGCCCTCTGTCAGTGCCGATTACTACCAGCAAACCCCTGTATGCGGCACCATCGAGGCGGAATATACGGCCATGGGTGCGTATGAGGTGTCCTATGCTGAATATCCGGCGCTGGATGTCCTGATCAAACAGTACAAAGTCTGGTATCCTTCCGCCCTGGAAGAGGACACCCGGGAATGGCCCATTGTGGTGATGGCCAACGGCACAGGGGTGCCGGCCTCCCGGTATGAGCCCATCTTCCAGCACCTTGCCTCCTGGGGCTTTGTGGTCATCGGCAATGAACAGCAGGCCTCCTGGCAGGGGGACGGATCGGACGGCGCCCTGGACCTGCTGGTGGAGCTGAATGAGGACCAGGAGAGCGTCTTCTACCAAAAGCTGGATCTGGAATGTGTGGGGGCGGCAGGCCATTCCCAGGGCGCCATTGGCGCCATCAATGGCGTGACCAGCCAGCCCAACGGGTGGCGCTACAAGGCGCTGTATACAGCCAGCACCCCTTCCAGCTATTATGCGTCCACCCTGAACTGGGCCTATGACGTCTCCCAAATCCGGATTCCCTATTTGATGACGGCAGGCACCGGCCTGCTGGATGCGGGGGAGAAGGGGGTCCCCGAAGTGGTGGAGGACACCCAGGAAATTTCCATTTCGCCCCTCTGGTCCCAGGAAGAAAACTATAGCCTGATTCCTGCCGCCACCCCGAAACTGCGGGCCCGCCGGGCCGATGCCGACCACGCCGAGATCCTGCCCTGGGGCGACGGCTATATGACCGCCTGGTTTATGTACTGGCTGCAGGGAGATCAGGAGGCCGGCAAAGCCTTCCTGGGAGAGGACGCGGAGATCCTTTCCAACCCCTGCTGGCAGGACATCGAGAAAAATATCTGAACAAGCCAAACTTCGCCCGGACGTTCTTTTTGAAAGTCCGGGCCCTTTTTCTGGCAAAAAGCCGGTTGACTTTTTCCTGTCAGATTGGTAGACTAGGAACAATCCGGGCGGGAGTGGCGGAATGGCAGACGCGCTGGTTTTAGGCACCAGTTCCGAAGGAGTGAGAGTTCGACCCTCTTCTCCCGCACCAGCAAAAAGAAAATCCGAACCCTTTCTTTTTGAGAAGGGGTTCGGATTTTTTTGCATCAAAGGGAGCCCGCGCGGGGCATCTCCCGGCATTGGTTATTGGGCGTTGAAGACATACTTGTCCAGACGGTCAAAGGCCTCCTGAACCCGGGAGAGGGGCAGGGCCAGGTTCATTCGCACCGAGCAGGGGCCGTGGAACATGCGGCCGTCCTGAATGGCGACGCCCACCGCCCAGGCCGCCTTTTCCACCTCCTCGATGGTCTTGTTGTGGGCAGCGCACCAGTCGGTGCAGTCCACAAACAGCATGTAGGTGCCCTCCGGCTTGCTGACAGAAACGCCCTGGAAGTGGTCCCGGATGTAGTCGCAGGCAAAATTGATGTTGCCCGACAGCACCTGGCACAGCTCGTCCACCCAGACATAGCCCTCAGGCTTATAGGCGCCGATCAGGGCGTGCATGGACAGAACGTTCATCCCGTTGTAGTGGCACTTGGAACTCTTGGCCAGCACACGGTCCCGGAGATAGGGGTTATAGATGATGTGATAGCTGCCCACCAGGCCGGCCAGGTTGAAGGTCTTGCTGGGGGCATAGAGGGCAATGGTCCGGTTGCGGGCATCCTCGCTGACCATCTGGGTGGGGATATGCTTGTGGCCGTTCAGCAGGATATCGGACCAGATTTCGTCCGAGATCACCACGCAGTCGTTGGCTTTGTAGACCTCCATGGCCTTTTCCAGCTCCCAGCGCTCCCAGACCCGGCCGCAGGGGTTGTGGGGGCTGCAGAAGATGGCAGTGTGAATGTGGTACTGTTTCAGCTTCCGGTCCATGTCCTCGTAGTCCATCTGCCAGACGCCTTTTTCGTCCTGCACCAGCGGAGAGTGGACGATCTTGTAGCCGTTGTTGGTGAGGGATTTGGTAAAGCCGATGTAAGTGGGGCTGTGGACCAGGACCGGGTCGCCGGGGGCGGCGCAGCAGGTCAGAGCGCTGACCACGCCGCCCAGCACGCCGTTCTCATAGCCGATGCAGTCTTTGGTCAGCAGGGCGGGGTCGCAGCCGTTGCGGGTGACATGCCAGCGGATGATGGAGTCGTAGTATTCATCAGTGGTGGAAAAGTAACCGTAGGCGGGGTGCTTGGCCCGCTCCACCAGTGCCTCGGTGACAGTGGGCACCGTGGGAAAATTCATATCCGCCACCCACATGGGGATGGCATCGAAGCCCTCACCGGGGGCGTCGGGGGAAAAACCGGGGTTGCGGCCCAGGCCATCCACAGCGATGGCATCTTTGCCGTGCCGGTCCAGAATGGAAGTGAAATCGTACTGCATGTCGAATCCTCTCCTTTGATGATACTTTATGAAGTCCTGTAACAGTGTAGCACACCGGGCCCGGCGGGTCAATGCCGCCGGATGGGGTGGAAAAGCTGATATTCAGCGGGATGGCCGCGCATACTATAGCGTGCATGACTGGCACTTCAAAGGAGGCGGAAATGATGGCAACCCGTGGGCACATCCTCAAATACCTGGCCGCCGCCCTGCTGGCGGCCTTTTGCCTGGCATTTGCCCGGACGGATACCACCCAGAAAAGCATGGTCCGGGCGGTTCTGCTGGAGCCGGGGGAAGGAGGGTGGACGGTGGGGCTTCTCTACCAGGCGCCGGAGGCTTCGGCCGATTCCTCAGAAGCATCGGATGGGATCGGATTTGCAGCGGCCAGCGGGCCGGATCTGGAGCGGGCACTGGATAACGCTGCATCCCTTCTGCCGCTGGATGCCAACTTTCGGCTGTGTGATTACCTGCTCTTGATGCCGGGGGGAAGCTGGCAGACGCCGTCTGACTATGAGTCCCTGGTGCTGGCCCGCCAGTGCGGCCGGACCAGCGCCCAGCTGGCGGCCTGCACATTTACCTGCCAGGAGCTCTCCGAGGCCACTGAGGAAGGAAATGACCTGCTGACCTCGCTGCTGCAAACGCTGAAACGGTCCAAACGGGCTTTGCCGCGGCTGTATGAAATTCAAACCAGTGCGGGGCTCCTGCTGCCCTGCGTGACAATGGAGGAAGACACCCTGCCCATCCAGCCGGAAGGCTGGTTTGTGTCGGCTGCAGCTTCGGAACAGTGGGATGCCCAGAAAACAGCGGTGTATGAGCTGCTGACCGGCCAGGGGGAGACCTTTACCTTCTGGCTGGGAAAACACCCTCTGACCCTCCGCCGGCCTTTGCTCAGCATCCAGATGGAGCAGGACGGCAGCTTTGCAGTCCATCTGGACTGCCAGACTGCGTCGGACAGCGCCCGGCCTGATTCTGCAGAGCTGGCCCGGCTGGGGACTCTCTGCACCCAGCTGATCAAGGAAAGGTGGGAGGAAGGCCAGGACCTGATGGGCCTGGGGGCCTGTGCCGCCCTGCAGGAGGGGGAGCAGGCCTATTTGACCCCAGCAAAAAACGCCTGCCCGCAGCTGCGGACAGACGTTTCGGTTTACTGATTGGGCTGGTTGGGTTTGAAGGGCTGGAAGGTGATGGTGACGGTGGTGCCTTTGCCCAGCTCGCTTTCCAGATGAATCCGGGCATCGTGGATCCGGGCAATCTGTTTGACAATGGCCAGCCCCAGGCCGGTGCCGCCGGTGGCTTTGCTCCGGCTTTTGTCCACCCGGTAAAACCGTTCAAAGACACTGGCCTGGGCCTCTTTGGGAATGCCGATGCCGTTGTCCTGAACCTTCAGGTAGGGGTGGCCCTCCTGGTCGTGGCCGGTTTCCAGCAGCACCCGGCCACCAGGCTGGTTGTAACGGATGGCATTGTCGCACAGGTTCTGGCACAGTTCCTCCAGCAGGCTGGGGGAGCCCATCACCTGGATGCTGTCCCCGTGGAAATTCAGAGTGACATAAGCCCGGCGGGCGTTCATCTTGAGGCGGTCCGCGCATTCCTTGGCCACCACACCCAGATCCACCGGCTGCATGACGGGGGTGTCATGGGTACTGCCCGAGGAGTCCAGATGGGACAGCTGGATGATATCATTCACCAGACGGATCATCCGGCTGGCCTCTTTGTGGATCTTCTGCCCAAAGGATGCTACATCCTCGGGTTTGGCAAGGCCGGTCTCGATCATCTCAGCATAGCCTGAGATGCTGGTCAGGGGCGTTTTCAGCTCATGGCTGACATTGGCCGTAAACTCCTGGCGGAGTTTTTCGTTGCTCTCCCGCGCGGCGCGGTCGGAGTAGATGGCATCCGCAAAGGGGATCAGCTCAGAATAGGGGACCTTTTCCTGGATGCGGTCCAGGTCGTTGGCCATGTTGAGCATGGGCTTGACCAGACGGCTGGTCAGCACTGCCGCCAGCAGAGCCCCCAGAGCCAGAATCACCAGACAGCTGACCAGGATGGCAGGAAGGGCATCGTTGTACAAGGACCAGATGCTCTTGGCCTCCTGGGCGGTGCGCAGCACGTTGCCGTCGCTCAGCAGCACCGCGTAATAGTAGGTCTCATAGCCGGTGGTGACAGAAGCCCGGATATCCCGTCCGGCGCCGGTGGAAAAAGCCTGCTGGACCTCGGGGCGGGAGAGATGGTTCTCCATGGGCACCTGATCGTCGGCGTCGGTGGACTCATACAGCACCGTGCCGTCGGGGGAGATCAGCGTGATCCGCAAATCGTCAACCGAGACAGCGCGCAGAACCTGGGAATCCTGACTGTACTGCGCCGCCAGGATGGCCGATTCGTTTTGGAGGGCCCGCCATGCCTGCATGGTAAAGGCCTGGTGAAAGACAAATACGCAGACTGCCACAGCCAGCACCAGGCTGACAAAGCCCATCAGGTACAGACGCCGCCCGATGGTCTGCTCCATGCTGCGGGTCTTCATTCTTCGCCGCCTTCTTCGGGGTCGGCCAGCTTGTACCCGACCTTGCGGACGGTCTGGATATAGCTGCCGGCATTGCCCAGCTTTTTGCGCAGGGTGCGGATGTGCATATCCACCGTCCGGCTTTCCACCGAAATGTCGGTGCCCCATACTACCTGCAGGATGGTCTCGCGGGTCACCACCAGGTTGGTGTTTTCCAGCAGCAGGCGCAGCAGGCTGTACTCCTTATAAGTCAGATCCACCGGCACACCGCCCACCGTCACGCTGTGGCGGGCGTTGTCCAGCAGCAGCTCGTGGAAGGAGTATACATTGGGCTTGGCCGGGGGTGCCGAACGGCGGAGCGCCGCCCGTACCCGGCTGAGAAACTCCATGATCCCGAAAGGCTTGGTGATATAGTCGTCAGCACCGCAGTCCAGGCCCCGCACCGTATCCAGCTCGCTGGATTTTGCGGTGACCATGATGATGGGCAGCTGGCGCAGGGCAGGGGAGCTGCGGAGCTTTTTCAGGATCGAAAAGCCGTCCTCCCCCGGCAGCATGACATCCAGAATGACCAGTTCCGGTTCCGAGGCCCGCATGGCATGCCAGAAAGCCTCCGGTTCCTCAAAGGAGCGCACATCGTATCCGCTGGACTGAAGGGCGTATTGTTCCAGCTCGCGGATCGATGCGTCATCCTCTACGATATAGATCATTCTTTTTCCTCCTTTTGAGCCTGCTTGGATTCATCCGTTTTGACATCAGCCTGGTTGGCGCCGGGGAAGGTATAGCGGGCGCGGTAGCGGTCCACCCGGCGCTGGAAGGCTTCGCTCTCCTCAGCGGCACGGTTGTGCCGCAGATCGGACAGATAGGCGTGGGTATCAAAGCTGTCCTGGGCCACCTCGATCTGGGCCACTGCAATGTTGCTGCAGTGGGCGCTGATCCGGGAATAGCTGGTCAGCAGATCGTCCAGCACAAAGCCATAGGTGATGGAGCAGCTGCCGGCCTGCAAACGGGCAATGTGCCGGGCCTTGATGGCGCGGATCAGTTCGTTGACCACAGACTCCATGGGCTCCACCTTGCTGGCCAGATGCAGGTCTCCCTGGCGGAAGGCCTCGGTGGTGCGGTTGAGCAGATCCTGCACCACATCTTCCAGAACCCGCAGCTCTTCCTGGGCATCCACCGAGAAGGTGATGGACTTGTCGTGAATTTCCTGGGCCGAGGTCAGCAGGTTGATGGAATAATCGCTGATCCGCTCAAAGTCGCTGATGGTGTGGAGCAGGGTGTTGACCTGCTGGCTGTCCTCATGGTTCAGCTCATAGCTGGAAAGCTTGACCAGATAGGTGCCCAGGGCGTCCTCGTAGCGGTCCACCTGTTTTTCTTCTTCCTTGACCTTCTGGGCCAGGGCGGCGTCCCACTTGCGGGTCAGGCTCATGGACTGCAGCACGCCGGTGCGGGCAGTCTCAGCCATGCGGGAAGTGACGGTGCGGGCCTGATCGGCTGCCACCGAGGGGGTATTCAGCAGGCGCTCATCCAACAGGGTGAAGCGCTCTTTCTTTTCGTCGTCGGGGATGGTGAGATAGGCCAGCTTCTCCAGCAGGTTGGTGAAGGGGAGCAGCAGGGCGGTGGCGCTCAGGTTAAAGACCGAGTGAACCACAGCAATGCCCCAGGGCTCGATCACGTCTGTGATGAAAGAGAAGTGCAGCACAGCGTTGAGGCCATAGAAAAGCGTCAGGAACACGGTGACGCCGATGATGTTGAAATACAGGTGCACAAAGGCAGCGCGGCGGGCGTTCTTGTTGGTGCCCACCGAGGAAATCAGGGCAGTGGCGCAGGTGCCGATGTTCTGGCCCATGATGATGGGGATGGCGCTGCCGAAAGTAATGACGCCGGTGGAGCTCAGGGCCTGCAGGATGCCGACGCTGGCGCTGGAGCTCTGGATGATGGCGGTGACCAGGGTGCCCACCAGCACACCCAGAACGGGGTTGGAAAAGCGGACAAACAGGTCGGTGAACCAGGGCTCATTTTCCAGGGGGGCCACCGAGTCGGACATGGTGGTCATACCGGTCATCAGGATGGCAAATCCGATCAGGATGCCGCCGATGCCTTTTTTGCGCTCGCCGCCGAACATAAACAGCAGAATGCCAATGAAGGCCAGCAGGGGGCTGAAGGTGGAGGGCTTCAGCATCTGGATCAGCAGGCTGTCGCCCTGCAGGCCGGTCAGGCTGAGAATCCAGCTGGTGACGGTGGTGCCCACGTTGCTGCCCATGATGATGCCGATGGCCTGGTGCAGCTCCATGATGCCGCTGTTGACAAAGCCGACCACCATAACAGTGGTGGCGCTGGAGCTCTGGATCACCGCGGTGACCACCAGGCCCAGCAGGAAGCCTTTCAGAGGGTTGTCCGTCAGACGGCTGAGAATTTTCTGCAGCTGGCTGCCTGCCTGCCGCTCAAGGGACTTGCCCATCAGGTCCATTCCATAGAGGAACAGAGCCAGGCCGCCAAGAAGAGAAAACAGATTTGTGATTGTCATACATATCCTCGTTTCTGCGGTTTGACCGGATCTCAACCCAAAACAGCGCCCGTATAATTTTTCTGGCCCGTGCGGTGCCTGGCATTGAGTTCTTTCTTACAAGAATTTTACTTGTCCTTGCATTTTCAGTATAGTGTGGCAATGTAAAATGTGAAATCGGCAAAATGTAAAATATACGTAAAGGCCAGTTTACATAAACCGATGCTTCACGACCGCCTTTCACAGTATACCGTAGAATGGCCGGATACGCAATACGACAAAAATGATTCTGTGGGAATTGTAATCCCCGCCGGTTTTGATTATAATATAAAAAATGGGAAATTTGCGCACAGCCTGCAAATCCCCACCGAAACGGACGGCTGCCGGAATCAGCCCGTCACAGGGAGGAAATAAGGATGGAGAACTTTACCGTATCACTGGCCAAACTGGCTGAGCGGGTCAATATGGAAGTGGTTTACAGCCCGCGAGAGCTGAGCGAAATCAACGTGGAAATCGCCGAGGTCAACCGCCCGGGCCTGTTCCTGGCGGGTTATTATGAATATTTTGACAACCTGCGGCTCCAGATCATGGGCCTGGCCGAGATGAATTTCCTCTCGGTGCAGAGCCCGGAGCGGCGGTATGAGGCGCTGGACCATCTGTTCGGCCAGATGCCGCCGGCGGTGATTGTCTCCCGCAGCGACGAGCTGACCCCCTTCCCTGAGATGGTGGAGCTGGCCCAGAAGTATAAGGTGGCGCTGCTGCGCTCCAACGAGGCCACCTGCGTGCTGATGGGCAGCCTGATCAGCACCCTGAATATGGCGCTGGCTCCCCGCATCACCCGGCATGGCGTCCTGGTGGAAGTCTATGGCGAGGGCATTCTGATCCTGGGGGACAGCGGCATCGGCAAGAGCGAGCTGGCCATCGAGCTGGTCAAGCGGGGCCACCGCCTGGTGGCCGATGACGCAGTGGAGCTGCGCAAAGTTTCCAACCGCCAGATCATGGGCACGGCACCTGAAAACATCCGCCACTTCATCGAGCTGCGGGGCATCGGCATTGTCAACGTGGCCCGGGTCTACGGTGTGGGCGCTGTCAAGGTGAACGAAACGGTGGATCTGGTGGTCCAGCTGGAAGCCTGGGACCCCACCAAGAACTACCAGCGCACCGGCCTGGAGACCGAATATTACGAAATTCTGGGGGTCAAGATCCCCAGCACCGCCATTCCGGTTTCTCCCGGACGCAACCTGGCTGTGGTGCTGGAGACGGCCGCCATCAACAACCGCCAGAAGAAGATGGGCTACAACGCAGCCAAAGAGCTGCTGATCCGTCTGGGTCTGGACGATACCGTAGACTGAGAGGACAACATTTTGGAATTGCATACCATTCAGGCGCTGAAAGAAGGGTTGGCTGCTGCCGGCATCTTGTACCGGGAGCAGGAGCCCCTGGCAGCGCATACCACTTTTAAGATTGGCGGGCCGGCAGCTGTTTTTATTCAGCCGGCTCAGGAAGACCAGCTGTGCAGCGCCATTGCGCTGTGCAGAGAGCTGTCGGTACCCTACTATGTTCTGGGCAATGGCAGCAACACCTTGTTTGGTGACAAAGGTTGGAACGGGGCTGTGATCTGCCTGGCCGGCCTGCGGGGCGAGGTGCACCAGGAGGGGGATAACCTCTGGGCACCGGCAGGAATGCCCCTGAATATGCTGTGCATGGCGGCCCTGCGGGCCAGCCTTACCGGCCTCGAGTTCGCCTATGGGATTCCTGGCACAGTGGGCGGCGCCGTCTATATGAACGCCGGTGCCTACGGCGGAGAGATGAAAGATGTGCTGGTGTCGGTGCGCCACCTGAACGCACAGGGCGAGATCGTGGAGACCCCGGCTTCGGAGCTGGATCTGGGCTACCGCCACAGCATCTTTGAAGACAATGGCGACTGCATCCTGTCGGCCCAGGTGCGCCTGGCGCCGGGGGACGCCCAGAAGATCAGCGAACAGATGAATGATCTGATGGGCCGCCGCCGCGACAAACAGCCCCTGGATAAACCCAGCGCAGGCAGCACCTTCAAGCGGCCGGTGGGGGCTTTTGCGGGCGCTCTGATTGATCAGTGCGGCCTGCGGGGCTACCGCCACGGCGGTGCCGCCATCAGTGAAAAGCACTGCGGGTTTGTGGTGAATCTGGGAGGCGCCACCTGTGCGGATGTGCTGGCCCTGTGCCAGGAAGTACAGACCATCGTGAAAGAAAAGACCGGCTTTACCCTTGAAAAGGAGATCCGGGTTGTAGAATACTGAAAGAAGTGGGGGAGCGGCTATGGAGCTGTTGATTGTGAGCGGGCTTTCGGGATCTGGTAAGTCGGTTTCGATGAATGCCCTGGAAGATATTGGCTATTTCTGTATGGACAATATTCCTGCCTGGCTGCTGCCCAAAATTGTGGCCTTTTCCCGCGCCGGCGACAGCCAGCTGGACCGGGTGGCCATCTCGATGGATGTGCGGGGATGCCGCAGCCAGGAGGAAATCCGGGAAGCTCTGGCCCAGCTGGATCTGCAGCAGACTCCCTACAAAATCCTCTTTCTGGATTCCTCGGACGATGTGCTCTGCCGCCGCTACAAGGAAACCCGCCGCCGCCACCCCATCAGCCAGGCGGAGGATATCCCCACCAAAGAGGCCCTGGCCCGGGAGCGCAAGATTCTGCAGCCCCTGTTGGACCGGGCCGACTATGTGATGGACACCACCCTCCTGTCCACCGCCCAGAACAAAGAGCGGATCTGTGATCTGTTCATGCCGGGCGGCGGCGCCAAGGCGGCCATGAAGCTGAATGTCATGTCCTTTGGCTTCAAGTTCGGCCTGCCGGGGGAGGCGGATTTGGTGCTGGATGTCCGATGCCTGCCCAACCCCTTCTATGTGCCGGAACTGAAACACAAGACCGGCATGGATCAGGAAGTGGTGGACTATGTCATGAAGTTTGCGGAGTCCAAAGAACTGCTCAAGCGGATTGAATATCTGCTGGATTACGCCATCCCTCTCTATGTCAAAGAGGGAAAGAGCGAATTGACCATTGCGGTGGGATGCACCGGCGGCAAACACCGGTCCATCACTTTTGCACGCAAAATCGCTGAATACTGCGAAAAACTGGGATATGCCGTCAGCGTCCAGCATCGGGACGCTGCCCGGTAACATGAGAACAAAGGAAGGAACAGCCCATGAGCTTTGCCTCCGAGGCCAGGTGCGAGATCGCCGGACGGGAGCTTGCAGGAGAAAACACCGTTCGGGCGGCCTGCTATGGACTGGCCTGCTTCGCGAAGCATTTTGATACCAAAGGCCTGGTAATTCAGACAGAACAGGCCGAAACCGCCGATTATGCCCGGCAATGTTTTGCACGCTGCGGCATCCAGGGCGAGATTACCTGCCGGGAACATACCACCGGCTCGGTATACGAATTCATCATCAGCCAGCCGGACCAGGTGGGGCAGATGCACAGCTTGTTTGGAACCCATGGCAATGAGACAAGCCTGCAGATTGACCCCGACCTGATCCGCAGCCGGGGAAGTGTCAGCGCCTATGTGGGCGCTGCCTTTCTGTGCTGCGGCACCGTGACCGATCCCCAGAAAGGCTATCATCTGGAGTTCACCACCCCCCGCACCAATCTGGCCCGGGATTTTGAAGCCCTGCTGGCGGAGCACGAATTTGCCCCCCGGCGCAGCCGGCGCAAGGGGGTCAATGTGATTTACCTGAAGGCCTGCGCCAATATCCAGGCCCTTCTGACCTTTATGGGGGCCGAACAGGCCGCCGCCCTGATGAATACCGAGCGGGCGGTCAAGTCGGTCCGCAACCAGGTGAACCGGTACACCAACTGTGAAACCGCCAACCTGGGCAAAATGGTCCGGGCCAATACATCTGCCATCAAGGCCCTGCGCTATCTGCAGGAACAGGACGCCCTGGAAACCCTGCCGGAGGCCCTGCGGGAAACCGCCGTTAAACGGCTGCAATATCCCGAGCTGTCCCTGGCGGCGCTGTGCGAGACCTTTGAGCCCAAACCCAGCAAATCGGGCCTGGCCCACCGGCTGAAACGGCTGGAAGCTCTGTCTGCCGATCTGCGGGCCCGGAAGGAAAGGGGAGAGATGCACCGTGAGTGAGACTACCGCTGCACAGCGGAGCTTTGTGCACCTGCACGTTCATACTGAATACAGCCTGCTGGACGGCGCCTGCCGGATTGACCAGCTGATGGATCGGGTCAAAGAATGCGGCCAGACGGCCATTGCCTGTACCGACCACGGCGTGATGTATGGCTGCGTGCAGTTTTACAAAGCCGCCAAAAAGGCGGGCATCCAGCCCATCATCGGGTGCGAAGTCTATGTGGCCACCCGTACCCGCTTTGACAAGGTCAGCAAGATCGACGGCAACAACCACCTGATTCTGCTGTGCAAAAATGAGACCGGCTACAAAAATCTGATCAAGCTGGTGTCGGCGGCCTTTACCGAGGGCTTTTACTCCAAGCCCCGGATTGACAAGCAGCTGCTGGAACAGTACCACGAAGGCCTGATCTGCCTGTCTGCCTGTCTGGCCGGCGAAATTCCCCAGGCTCTGCTGGCCGGGGACTACGAGCGGGCCAAGGCCTCGGCCCTGTGGTTCAATGACCTGTTCGGACAGGGGAACTATTATATCGAGCTGCAGGATCACGGCCTGGCCCAGGATGAGACGGTGCTGCCCCAGCTGATCCAGCTGGCCCGGGACACCGGCATCCCCATGGCGGCCACCAACGACGCCCACTACCTGCGCAAAGAGGACGCCCGGATGCAGGAAATCCTGCTCTGCATCCAGACCGGCAAAACCATCCAGGACGCCGACAAGATGGAATTCCAGACCGATGAGTTCTATCTGAAGACCACCGATGAGATGTATGATCTCTTTTCGATGGTGCCCGAAGCCTGCGCCAACACGGTGAAAATTGCCCAGCAGTGCCACTTTGACTTTGACTTTGGCCACACCAAGATACCTTATTATAAAGCCCCCGATGGAATGGACAACCAGGCCTACTTTGAGAAGCTGTGCTGGGAGGGCCTGGAGCGCCGCTATGGCCCCGACGTCCCCGAGGCCAACAAGCAGCGCCTGTCCTACGAGATTGGCGTCATCAAGTCCATGGGCTACACCAACTATTATCTGATTGTCTTTGACTACATCAACTATGCCAAGAGTCAGAATATTCCGGTGGGCCCCGGCCGTGGTTCAGGTGCAGGCAGCATTGCTGCCTACTGCGTGGGCATCACCGACATCGACCCCATCCGGTATAACCTGATCTTCGAGCGCTTTTTGAACCCCGAGCGTGTCAGCATGCCGGATTTCGACGTGGACTTCTGCTACGAGCGCCGCCAGGAAGTCATTGACTATGTCAACCGGAAATACGGCGCCGACCATGTGGCCCAGATCGTCACCTTCGGCACCATGGCTGCCCGGAACGCCATCCGGGATGTGGGCCGTGTCATGGGCATGCCCTATCAGAGCGTGGATGTGGTGGCCAAGCAGGTGCCGATGGAACTCAAGATGACCCTGAAGCGGGCGCTGGAAGTTTCCACCGAACTGAAAAAGATGTACGACTCGGACCCCCAGGTCAAGGAATTGATCGACACGGCGGCCAAGGTGGAGGGGATGCCGCGGCACGCCTCCACCCATGCGGCCGGCGTGGTGATCACCCCCGAGCCGGTGGATTATTATCTGCCTCTGGCCACCAACGACGGTTTGCCGGTGACCCAGTTCAATATGACCGAGATTGAAGAGCTGGGCCTGCTGAAAATGGACTTCCTGGGCCTGCGGACCCTGACGGTGATCCGGGACGCAGAGACCGCCATCCAGAAGCAGAACCCCGGCTTCGCCATGTCCAAGCTGGACTATGACGACAAAGAAACCTACCAGATGCTGGGCCGCGGCGAGACCGAGGGCGTGTTCCAGCTGGAATCTTCGGGGATGCGCCAGGTCCTGATGGGGCTGCAGCCGGAGAATCTGGAAGATGTTATCGCTCTGATCAGCCTGTACCGTCCGGGCCCCATGGAATCCATCCCCACCTATCTGCGGAACCGCCACGAGCCGGACAAGATCAGCTACAAGACCCCCCAGCTGGCCCATATCCTGGACGTCACCAACGGCTGCATCGTCTACCAGGAGCAGGTTATGCAGATTTTCCGGGAGCTGGCAGGCTTCTCCTTTGGCCAGGCAGACAACGTCCGCCGGGCCATGAGCAAAAAGAAACATGACGTCATGGAGGCCGAGCGGGAGCATTTTGTCCATGGATGCACCGAGCCGGGGCATGAGTGCCCGGGCTGTGTGGCCAACGGCATTTCGGAGCAGGTCGCCAACGAGATCTATGACGAAATGTCCAGTTTTGCCTCCTACGCCTTCAATAAGAGTCACGCCGCCTGCTATGCCTATGTGGCTTATCAGACCGCCTGGCTCAAGTGTCATTACCCGGCCGAATTCATGGCCGCCCTGCTGACCAGCGTGCTGGACAACACCGACAAGGTTATCGAATACACCGCCGAGTGCACCCGGCTGGGCATCCGTGTGCTGCCGCCGGATATCAATATTTCGGGCGGCGGCTTCACTGCCGACGGCAAGGGACAGATCCGCTTCGGCCTCAACGCTGTGAAAAATGTGGGCCGCAATCTGATTGAAAATGTGGTCAGGGAACGGCAGGAAAAACCCTTTGCCAGCCTTTATGATTTCTGCAAGCGGATGCACGGCAACGAACTGAACCGCCGGGCGGTGGAATGCCTCATCAAAGCGGGTGCCTTTGACTGCACCGGGGCCACCCGCCGCAGCCAGGTGGAGGCAGTGGAAGGGATTCTCAAAAGCGTCGAGAACGACGCCCGGCGGAATCTGGATGGCCAGCTGGACCTGTTTGCCGTGCTGGCCGGCGGGGAAGAGCCTGTGTCGGACGGGTACCAGATGCAGAATCTGCCTGAATATCCCCACGGGGAACTGCTTAAAATGGAAAAGGAAGTCAGCGGCCTGTACCTGTCCGGTCACCCGCTGGACGCCTACCGGGAGCAGTCTGCCAAAATCGCCTCCCACAGCATCAAGATGCTGACAGGGGAGGAGGCCCACAAGCTGGACAACACCAAAGTCCGGATTGTCTGCACTGTGGTGAAAAACCGGATGATGACCACCAAGAACAATTCCATGATGGCCTTCACCAGCGTGGAGGATCTGACCGGCACCATGGAGGTCATTGTGTTCCCCAAGGTGCTGGATCAGTTCCGGGATTCGCTGCAGGAAAATGCTGTTGTGGTGATTGACGGCCGCCTGTCGGTGCGGGAGGATGAACCCGCCAAACTGATGGCGGAATCCATCATCCCCATCGACAAGTACAATCCGGCATCCCCCGGGGATTACCACCCCGACCCCCTCCGGGATGCTCCCAGACGGATTTACATCCGCCTGCCGTCCCGCAGCTGTAAGGAATATGACAAAGTCATCAATCTGCTCGAAATTTTTGACGGGAATATTCCGGTGATCCTGTATTTATGTGACGTACAGAAAAAGCTCGCTGTACCGCGACGGCTGTTCACATCCGGTCATCCGCTGTTCTATCAGGAGCTGGAACGGCTGCTGGGAGCAAAAAATATTGCAACAAAATAACATGTATGTGAGTGAATCAAACGGGGTGTACTGTTTTCAAACTCAACAAAATGTGCTATAATGTCTTTAATACGGCATGACCCCATGGGTCTTTTGCTGCATGACAGCCGGAGCGGCAGGGTTCCGGCTGCGGCAGACTTCCCGCCCCGAAAGGGCAGGGGAGGAGCCATTGGGAATGAGAAGGATTGAGACATTTACTAAAGGGAAAAGGTATATGTGAATGGGAGGACTTCCACTATGGAGAGAAAGATCAAATCCATTGGCGTACTGACCAGCGGCGGCGACGCACCTGGCATGAATGCAGCGGTGCGTGCAGTCGTTCGGACTGGCATCCACAAAGGTTACCGGATGATTGGCATCCAGCGCGGTTACAATGGCCTGCTGAACGGCGAGTGCTATGAGATGAACCTGCGCAGCGTTTCCAACATCATCCAGGATGGCGGCACCATCCTGTATACTGCTCGCTGCCTGGAGTTCAAGACCAAGGAAGGCCAGGACAAGGGCGCTGCCAAGTGCCGCGAGCTGGGCATTGATGCACTGGTTGTCATCGGCGGCGACGGTTCTTACCGCGGCGCCCGTGAGCTGGCTCACCGGGGCGTTCCGATGATCGGCCTGCCCGGCACCATCGACAACGATATCGCCTGCACCGATTACACCATCGGCTACGACACCGCCATGAACACTGCCATGGAGATGATCGACAAGCTGCGCGACACCACCCAGAGCCATGACCGCTGCAGCGTTGTCGAGGTTATGGGCCGCAACGCCGGCTACATCGCTCTGAACGTTGCCATCGCTTCGGGCGCCATGGCTGTTCTGCTGCCCGAGTATGAGTTCGATATGCAGCGCGACATCCTGGACCGCATCGAGATGACCAAGAAGACCGGCAAGAACCACTTCATCATCATCGTTGCCGAGGGCGTCGGCCATGCACAGGAGATCGCCAACGAGATTCAGGCCCGCACCGGCATTGATTCCCGTGCCACCATCCTGGGCCATGTCCAGCGCGGCGGTTCGCCCACCCTGCGGGACCGTGTCAACGCTTCCGCCATGGGCTACCGTGCTGTCTGCCTGATCGACGAGGGCAAGTTCAACCGCATCGTGGGTATGCGGGGGGAGACCCTGGTGGACTACCCTGTGGACGAGGCTCTGGAGATGACCAAGTCTCTGGATCCGGTTCTGCTGGATGTCTGCAACACCATCTCCATCTGATGACTGCTGCCTAAAACAAATCATACATGAAACGCGGCGCACCGCGGCAGGTTGATCCTGCCGGGTGCGCTGCTTTTTTGTCTGATGGCACTTTATAAAAATAGCGCAGAAACGATGAAAAATATTGCGATAATACGTTTTGTATATAGTTGAATGATTTTAAATCAACCTCGGGAAATGGAGTAGAAGCCCCTCCGACTGCCAATGATAACATTGTGCTATACATATAAAAGATGCACAAAAAGTGAACCTTTTTTGACAAATACGAGAAAGGCGTCAGCCAAGAGGAGGATTTCACTGCTTTGCGTTCCCTTGAACCTGAATTTGTGGTATCATGTGGATATGTATACCCGGCCTCAGCCGGGACCATCAAAAGTAGGAGAGAAACAATGCTGGATCTGGAACAAGCCAAAAAGCGCGTGGCGGAGCTGCGCACTGTCATTGAATACAATAACCGGTTATATTACGATCAGGATGCCCCCGAGCTGGAGGACTTCCAGTATGATGCCCTGACCCGGGAGCTGCGGGAGCTGGAGGCGGCTTACCCCCAGCTGGTAACGCCGGATTCCCCCACCCAGCATGTGGGCGGAACACCCAGCAGCCGCTTTGCCAAAGTGACCCATGCGGTCAAGATGGAAAGCCTTCTGGATGCCTTCAGCTACGATGAGCTGCGGGACTTTGACCGCCGGGTGCGGGATGCCGGCATTGAGCCGGAGTACGTGGTGGAGATCAAGATCGACGGCCTGTCCTGCAGCCTGGAATATGAAAACGGCACCCTGGTGCGGGCTTCCACCCGGGGCGACGGCGTGGTGGGCGAGGATGTCACCGAAAACGTCCGTGCCATCCGCAGCATTCCCAAGACCCTGAAAGGCGCCCCCGCCTATCTGGAGGTACGGGGGGAGATCTATATGCCCCACGGCGCTTTCCAGAAGCTGTGCGAGGAGCAGGAGCTCCAGGGAGCCGCACCTTTTAAAAATCCCCGCAATGCAGCCGCCGGTTCCCTGCGCCAGAAAGACCCCAGGATCACCGGCAGACGGGGTCTGTCCATCTTTATATTTAATGTACAGCAGATCCGGGGGGCAGAGGTAACCACCCATGCCGGCAGTCTGGATTATCTGAAAGGGCTGGGTCTGCCGGTATCGCCGCGGTACCATCTTGTGCACACCATCGACGAGGCCATCGCTGAGATCGAGCAGATCGGCCAGGAGCGGGCCGGGCTGGATTTTGACATGGACGGCGCTGTCATCAAGGTGAACGATCTGGCCCAGCGGGAGCAGCTGGGCTCCACCGCCAAATTCCCCCGGTGGGCCATTGCCTTCAAGTATCCGCCCGAGGTGAAGGAGACCCGGCTGCTGGACATCGAGGTGGCGGTGGGCCGCACCGGCGTCCTGACGCCGACGGCCTCTTTTGAACCGGTGTTCCTGGCTGGTACCACAGTTTCCCGGGCGACCCTCCACAACGAAGAATTCATCCGTCAGCTGGGGCTGTGCATCGGTGACACCATCCAGGTGCGGAAGGCAGGGGAGATCATCCCCGAGGTGATCGGGGTCACGGCCCACGCTGAGGGGGCGGTGCCCTATCAGATGCCGGAAGTCTGCCCCTCCTGCGGTGCGCCTGTGGTGCATCTGGCAGACGAGGCTGCGCTGCGCTGCGTCAACCCGGAGTGCCCGGCCCAGTCTCTCCGCAATTTGATCCACTTTGCCTCCCGGGATGCCATGGACATCGACGGCCTGGGCGTAGCGGTCTGCACCCAGCTGGTGGACCGCGGCCTGGTGCACTCGGCGGCTGACCTGTATACCCTGACCCGGGAACAGCTGCTGACCCTGGACAAATTCAAGGACAAGAGCGCCGACAATCTGATGCAGGCCATTGCCCGCTCCAAAGAGAACAACCTGGACCATCTCCTGTTTGGCCTGGGGATTCGCAACATCGGCTATAAGGCCGCGGCCCTGCTGGCAGAACACTTCGGCACCATGCAGGCGGTCCGGGATGCAGATGTGGAAGCCCTGTGCGCCATTGACGGCTTTGGGGAGATCATGGCCCAGAGCGTGGTGGAATTCTTTGCCAAGGAGGGGACGGCGGATCTGATCCGCCGCCTGACCGAACTGGGGGTCAACATGCAGTGGAAGGGCGAGGCCCGTTCCGACCGTTTTGCAGGCAAGACCTTTGTGGTGACCGGCACCCTGGCGTCTCTCTCCCGGAAAGAGGCAGAAGCCCTGATCGTCAAAAATGGCGGCAAGGCCAGCGGCAGCGTATCCAAAAAGACAGCTTATGTGGTGGCCGGCGAGGCGGCCGGCAGCAAGCTGGACAAAGCCAATGCCCTGGGTGTCCCTGTGCTGAGTGAATCGGAATTTCTCGCCATGATGCAGCAGGGGTGATCCTTAACCTGCGCCAATGGAACACAAAAAGAGAACGGAAAGCTAAAATTCCCAAAATATGGCAATTTTTGCTGTTGAAGATACTGGTAAAATATGGTAAAATCTATGGTGCAAGGACGGTGTGCATCTGATCCGCCGAAACAGCCATGGATTGCGTAAAATCTGCGCCGAAAGGCCGGATTTGCGCCAAAAGCCGGGGCCGGGCCTCTCATGCACGCCGCCAGAAATGCCGTAAACTCCCGGCCGCTGTCCGGGCAGCGGCGGGTTTGAATGGATACACGCATGGGAGGAACAATCATGGACAAGATCAAATTTTTGATGTCGGATACCGGAGCGGACATCACGCCGCTGTGCCGCGAGGCACTGGAGCAGAAGGGCGTGGATGTCACCGTGGTGGAAAAGGATGGCACCAAGGTTCTGCAGAAGATGCTCTCGGTACGGCCCAACGTGGTGCTTCTGGATGCGTTTATGCCGGGCCTGGATGCGCTGACCATCAAGCAGCGGTACAACGCCGCGGGGGAGTGGCACACTTCCTTTTTCGTGACCGGTGCGTTCCAGAGTGAAGAGATGGTGCAGGAACTGCTGGATGAAGGCTTTTCCTATTATTTTGTGAAGCCCTTTGATGAGAGCGTCCTGGTGAACCGGGTGCTGAAAGTCGCATCCAAGCCGGAACAGCATCTTGCTTTTACCACGGCGGACAGCGACGAGGTGACGGTCACCGAGATCCTGCACCAGATTGGGGTGCCGGCCCACATCAAAGGCTATCAGTATCTGCGGGAAGCCATTCTGATGGCGGTGGACACCCCGGATTATATCAACGCCGTCACCAAACGGCTGTATCCCGATATCGCCCAGAAGAACAATACCACCGCCAGCCGGGTGGAGCGTGCCATCCGCCATGCCATTGAGGTAGCCTGGGACCGGGGAGACGTGGACACGTTGAACCGCTATTTTGGCTATACCATTCATAATATGCGGGGCAAGCCCACCAACAGCGAATTCATCGCCATGATTGCCGACAAAATCCGCCTGGACAAAAAACAGCGGATTGGCTGAAAATACAGCAAAAAGAGGGGAGAACGAGCAGGCCGGCCCGGCAATACGGCCCGTTTGAGCGCCAAAACAGGGGCAAAGCGCAAAAAATACGGCTCTGAGGAACAATTTCCTCTTGCTTTTTCCCAAATCCGTGCTATAATACTATAGCAATCGTTCCGAAGGCCGCTCGAGGGGGTAGCCGAAATTGAAGGTTGTGATGGGCACATACATGGAATATGGCCCCTATTTGTCAGAACCAGAAATGAGGTGAATCAAATGAAAAAGGGTATCCATCCCGACTACGTTGACTGCACCATTACCTGCGCATGCGGCAACGTGATCAAGACCCGCTCCACCAAGCCCGAGATCCACGTGGAAGTTTGCTCCAAGTGCCATCCGTTCTACACGGGCAAGCAGAAGCTGGTTGATACCGGCGGACGTGTGGACCGCTTCAACCGCCGCTTTGGCCGCAAGTAATTTTTTGCAGCTGTTACGCCGCTCTCCCCCATGGGAGGGCGGCGTTTTTTGTTTGCTTTCTGTGAGGAAATTTACACCAGTCTGCCTTAATTTGAACACATTTGAATCCTATCATATTGTATGTTTCCAAACAAACTGAAAGGAGCATCTGCCAGTGATCGAAGTATCGCATCTAACCAGGGAATACAGCGGCCGGCCGGCGGTGAGCGATTTGTCCTTTACCGTGGAAGACGGCCAGGTCTATGGCCTGCTGGGGCCCAATGGAGCGGGCAAATCCACCATCATGAACATCATCACCGGGTACCTTGCAGCCACCAGCGGCACGGTAACGGTGGATGGGCATCCTCTGCCGGAGGAGGCCGACGCGGCCAAGGCCTGTGTCGGCTATCTGCCCGAAACGCCGCCGCTGTATCCCGAGATGACGGTGAAAGAATACCTGACCTTTGCCGCAGAACTTAAAGGGGTCAAGCGGTCGGAGCGTGCCGGCCAGGTGGAAAAGGCGGCCCGCCGCACCGGCCTGACCGAGGTGATGCCGCGGCTGATCCGCAATCTTTCCAAGGGCTATCGCCAGCGTGTGGGGATTGCCCAGGCGCTGCTGGGTCATCCCAAGGTCATCATTCTGGATGAGCCCACCGTGGGCCTGGACCCTGCCCAGGTGATCGAAATCCGCCGCCTGGTGCGGGAGCTGGGACAGGGGCACACGGTGATCCTCTCCAGCCATATCCTCAGTGAGGTGCAGGCGGTCTGCACCAGGGTGCTGATCCTGTCTCATGGCCATCTGGTGGCCGAGGGCACTCCGGAGGAGCTCAGCGCCCGGATGAGCCCCCACGGGGTGCTGCATGCCACCGCCCTGGGCAGCCGTGATGCAATCATTGCCGCAGTGGGAAAGGTGGATGGGATCCAGTCGGTCCAGGTGGAAGAGGAGACAAACGGCGAGGTGACCTTTACGGCCAGCAGCGCTTCGGGCCAGGATCTGCGGGCGGCGGTCAGCAAAGCGCTGTCGGCGGCCGGTTGTACTGTTTTGAACCTGACGGCCGAGACCCGCAGCCTGGAAGACATCTTCCTGGAGCTGACCGAACAGCCGGAAGAATCCGCAGCTGCCCCCGGGCAGGGCCCGGCGGAGAAGGAGGAATAAGATGAAGGCTATCTTCAAACGGGAGTTCCGCAGCAGCTTCTCCGGCATGATGGGGTGGCTGCTGACGGCCTTCCTCACCGCCGCTTCGGCGCTCTATTTCTTTGCCAATAATCTGGGCTTCGGCCTGCCGGACTTCGGCTACTATACCTTGTATCAGACCCTTTTTGTGCTGCTGGTGTATGTGCCGGTGCTGGCCATGCGCAGCTTTGCAGAGGAAAAGCACAGCCGCACCGATCAGCTTCTGCTGACCAGTCCGGTGTCGGTCTGGGGCATTGTGCTGGGCAAATTCCTGGCTATGTGCGCCGTGTTTGCGCTGCCCTGCCTGGTGGATGTCGTTTTGATTCTGGTCCTCCGGGTTTTGGGCTGTACCAACATCGCCCTGCTGTCCAACTTTTCCAGCCTGCTGTGCTATTATCTGGTGGGGTGCGCAGCCATTGCCATCTGTGAGTTTCTGTCCAGCCTCACCGAAAATCAGATCATTGCGGCGGTGCTGGGCTTTGGCGCCCTGCTGCTGGCTTATCTGATGCCGGGGCTGCAGAGCCTGTTCAGCGCCGGCAGCGTGATGGCGCTGGTGGTGTTCACCGTGCTGGCCGCGGTGGCTGCGTTCTGTGCCGGCCTGCGCAGCCGCAGCTTCACCCTGGGGTGTCTGCTGTTTGCGGCGCTGGCAGTGGGCATTGCGGTGCTGTTCACCGTTCGCAGCGCCTGGCTGACCACAGCTTTCAGCAGCGTTCTGGGAGGGCTGGCCCTCTTCCAGCCCTTTGAGGATTTTGTCAACGGCAGCTTTTCGGTGCCTGCACTGGTGTATTACATCAGCGCGGCGGGGCTGTTCCTGTTCTTTACGGCGCAGGGGATTGAAAAGCGCCGCTGGAATTGAGAGGGGGGCTGAAGCATGAAAAAACAACCCAAACGGCGCAGCCTTCTGGCCGCGCCGGCCGACGGCGGCCGGATCTTCCGCAACGGCCTGTATTCCACAGCCATCCTGGCCGCTGCGGTGGTGCTGGTGATCCTGATCAACCTGATCGTCCAGGCCATCCCCTCCAAGTATACCGAATTTGATCTGTCCGAGAGCGGCCTGTACACCCTGGGGGATACCTCAAAGCAGGTGGCGGAAGGCCTGACCCAGGATGTGACCATCTATTATCTGTGTGAAACCGGCAATGAAGACGCCATCATCACCAAGCTGCTGGATCAGTATGCCGCAGCCAGCAGCCATATCCACTGGGAGCAGAAGGACCCTGCCGTCTATCCCACCTTTGCATCCCAGTATGGGGCCGAGCAGGTTTCGGGCGGGAGCCTGATTGTGGATGCAGGAACCGGCAGCGATGTTCTGGATGCGGCTGACCTGTACGTTTACGACTACTCGGATTATTCCAACTACAGCGTCCGGTTTGACGGCGAGCAGCAGATCACCTCGGCCCTCTACCGCCTGACCAGCGGAGAGGCGAGCCAGGCCTACTACACCACCAATCATGGAGAGCGGGCTCTGTCAGACAGCCTGGTGAATGCCCTCAAGGCCCAGAACATCCAGACCCAGGAACTGAACCTGCTGAGCAGCACCATCCCGGATGACTGCGCCCTGCTGATCATCAACTGCCCCGCCAATGACTTCACCGGTTCGGACGGCGCTGTGGATGAGATCAGTATGCTGGAGGACTACCTGGCCGGCGGCGGCAGGATCCTGCTGACCACCGATGCCTATTACAGCACCCCCAACCTGGACGCGGTGATGGCGGAATTTGGCCTGTCCCGTGTGGAGGGCCTGGTGGTGGAAGGGGACGCCAACCACAGCCTGTACGGCTACAATTATTACCTGCTGCCCGACTACGCCACCGTGTCGGAGAGCACCGCCCTGGATGGCCTGGACACCAGCAGCTATATTCTGATGCAGATGGCCCAGGGTATTCAGATCACCGAAAATGACGCGGTGACCGCAGAGCCTCTGCTGCTGAGTTCCTCGTCGGCCTACAGCAAGGTGGCCGGCTATAATATGACCACCACCGAGAAGGAGGATGGGGAC
Organism: uncultured Faecalibacterium sp.; assembly: GCA_944386015.1. Taxonomy (GTDB): domain Bacteria; phylum Bacillota; class Clostridia; order Oscillospirales; family Ruminococcaceae; genus Faecalibacterium. The sequence continues at coordinate 394 of CALWZK010000080.1, read as the reverse complement.
ATCGACGGCCCCTTCAACCTGGCGGTCTGGGCCCGGAACGATGATACCGACGCCCAGGTGATCTGGATCGGCTGCTCCAACATGGATGATGAAGCCCTGTACACCAGCGTGCCCGGCAACTGCGATTTTCTGGTGGGCTGTGCGGCTTCGCTCACCGGCCAGTCCAGCGATATTGTGATTGACTCCAAGGCCCTGGAGGCGGACCAGCTGACCATTCCTTCCGGCACAGCCACGGTGGTGGGGCTGGTGTTCCTGCTGGCAGTGCCGGTGGGTCTGCTGGTGGCCGGCGCAGCCGTTACCATTCGCCGCCGCAGAAGATAAAGTCCAATGGTATGAAGTCAAGTAGTGATGAAGAAAAAAATTAGGCGAAACAGAATAAGAAGCACTGTGTAGA
>CALWZK010000079.1 GCA_944386015.1 uncultured Faecalibacterium sp. | reverse complement strand
TTCCCTTTTGGCACAATAAAACACCCCATTTGTTTTCAGTATACCATACTGTCTAACAAATGGGGTGCAGTTCAAAAACAAGAGCAGGGATTTGATAAAACCTTGGACTCACAGGGCCGCAGGCCGGGAGCCTGGGAAAGAGCGCAGGACTTTCCCGCCGGCAGGACTTTGTGAGGACCAGGCCGTCCGTGGTACCAGTTGAAACCTCTTGCGCTTAGCCGATTTTTGCGGCGCGGGGCGGCGCCCGCTTGCAAAAACCGGAGCGCTGCGCCAGCGGCGGCTCCCTGTTTCATCCACTGGATGCGGTCGCCGCCGCTGCCTTTGGTTACTTTTCTTCCAGAAAAGTAACTTAACCTAAACTGATGCCCATGCGGCGGGCAACGGTGAGGAGGTCGCAGCTCTCGGGGATGTTGCGGCTCTTGCCGGCAACGTCCTCCAGACGGTTCTCCACCACACGGCCGTTCACCATGGCGACGGTGACGCCGTAGCGCTCGGCCTCCACCAGCTTGGCGGCATGGCTGCCGAACTGGGTGGACAGGACGCGGTCATAGGCGCAGGGGGTGCCGCCACGCTGCATGTGGCCCGGGATGCAGACACGGGTCTCCATGCCGGTCTTCTTCTGGACCGCCGCAGCGATCCGGTTGGTGGCGGTGGCGCCGAGGCCGGCCTCCACACGCTTGGCCGTCCACTCTTTCCGCTTCATGCGGGCTTCCTCGGCGTTGATGGCGCCCTCGGCCACCGCGATGATGGAGAAGTTGGAGCCGTTCTTGGCCCGGCGCTCCACGGCGGCGCAGACACGGTCAATGTCGTAGGGCAGCTCGGGCAGCAGGATGATGTCGGCGCCGCCGGCAATGCCTGCGTACAGGGTCAGCCAGCCCGCCTTGTTGCCCATGATCTCGATGCACATGACACGGCTGTGGCTGCCGGCAGTGGTGTGAATCCGGTCGATCACCTCGGTGGCAATCTCCACGGCGGTGTGGAAGCCGAAGGTCACGTCAGTGCCGTAGATGTCATTGTCAATGGTCTTGGGCAGGCCGATGATGTTCAGGCCTTCCTGGGACAGCAGGTTGGCCGTCTTGTGGGTGCCGTTGCCGCCCAGGCACAGCAGGCAGTCCAGCTTCAGATCCTTGTAGGTCTTCTTCATGGCCGCCACCTTGTCGATCTTGTCCTCCTCGATGACCTGCATCATCTTGAAGGGGGTTCGCTTGGTGCCCAGAATGGTGCCGCCCAGGGTCAGAAGGCCCCGGAAATCATCCGGCTGCATCTTCTTGTAATCCCCGTTGATCAGACCATGGTAGCCGTTCAGGATGCCGATGATCTCGACGTTGTCCCCCATCCGAACATACAGCGCTTTGGCCACGCCGCGGATGGTTGCGTTCAGGCCGGGGCAGTCGCCGCCGGCAGTCAGGATGCCAACACGTTTTTTCATGGTTAGTCCCTCGTTTCTTTGTTGCATGGGGATGCGGCGCCGCCCTGCCGGCCGCCGCCGCACCGGTACCATCTCCTATTAAGATGTATTAAGATTAGTCCAAAATGCCCCACCTGTCAAGTTTTTTGGCGTCGTTTTTGTAAAAATTGCCTGTCCTCCGGGGCGGGGCAGGGCAGGGTAAATTCCATCCCCCAAATCTTGAAAAAACAGTTGACAACCAGCCCCCGATCAGGTATAATATCCTTTGTCAGCAGCCTGCTGACAGACGAAAAGTGAAGATATTGGGGATTTGCATAGTGGTAGTGCGGCAGACTCTGACTCTGTTTGTGGGAGTTCGATTCTCTCATCCCCAACCAAATCCAACCGCAGCCCAATCCGCTGCGGTATTTTCGGGGCATAGCGCAGCTGGTAGCGCGCCTGGTTCGGGACTAGGAGGCCGTGGGTTCAAATCCCGCTGCTCCGACCAAAGCAAAAACCTGTATGGATACTTGAGATTCAAGTGTTCATGCGGGTTTTTCTTTTTGTGCGGGCCGTTTTGCAGGCGGGGGCAGATGCGCACAGCTGCGTTCTTACGACTTTGAAAAGTCGTAAAAAGTTCGCAGGGGAGATGTGGACTAAAAGAAAGTACTTTTTGCTTTGTTACAAAGGGGGCAAAAGAGGGCTAATAATTTTAGAAATGGCTAAATGCATTCGGAAATGACGAAAAAGTCAAGAAGTGTTGCATAAAGCACAAAAAAGTATCTCTGAAAGTACACACTATCTTATATGAATGTGATATAATATAATGGAATCAATTAAGATTCTATAAGAGAGGAGGCACACTTATGACCTACCAAGCACGTGACATTGCCGAGTACATCATTAACCGTGAAGCCTCAGAGGGAAGGACTGTCAGCAATCTTCGACTGCAGAAGTTGCTGTATTTTGTGCAAGCTCAGTTCATTGTCCAAAAGGGCTCTCCTTGTTTCACGCAGAGGATGGAAGCTTGGGATTATGGCCCTGTGGTACCAGAGGTGTATCATGCCTATAAGTTTTTTGGCAGCAATGCAATTCCCTGCACCAAAACTTCTGCCCGTATTGATGAGGCTGATAAAGCTTTAATTGATTCTATGCTTGATTCTTGCAGCGAATATTCAACTTCTACGCTTGTTGACATGACACATGCACAAGATCCCTGGAAAGTGGCATACCAAAATGTTTTTGACAATGAAATAACGGTCGCTGCTATGTGTCGTTATTTCAAGGAGGCATAATTATGCCGAATGAAGTTCAACCAGCCCAACGAAGTAACGCAACGGATATTTTACATAGAGGATCCAAGAAAAGTTATTCTTCAGCTTCTTTGCACAATATCTTGATGGATGAGATGCAAACTCAAGTCAGAAAGCTTTGCACCATGCTAGATCAAGATACATCCGATGACTCATTTGATTGTCGTTCATGGGTAGAGTGTTTGGAAGGCTATATTGAAGATTATAACAGTCGGCTGCTTTATTCTGTAATTAGCTCGCATATATTTGGAAAATCTGAACAGGAGTTTGATACCTTCTTAGGAAATCTCGAAAAAGTCATGGAATATGCGACCAACGAGATCCGTCCCAATACAGATGATGAAAAAGCAGTGCGGCTTTATAAGATGATTGTAAAGTTTTACGATCATGTCAATCTTGCAAATCAGCAACAGCTTATGTTCACTCATAACCAGGATGGCTTGCGGCAGCAAATTTCATCGGAACTTGAGCCAAAAATTTCCGAAGCTACCAAAGATATGACCTCACAACTTATTGGCTTGGTTTCTATTTTTACCGCCCTGTCGTTCCTCGTCTTTGGCGGTATTTCTTCGCTGGACAGCATTTTGTCTACGTTATCGGATGAAAAAATGCCTTTCCCTGTTCTGCCTGTTTTGATTGTGGCAGTTGCCTGGGCGTTTTGCCTAATGAATCTGTTGTTTGGCTTTATGTATTTTGTCTTACGAGTTGCTCATCTTTCCTTGTCTTCAGGACAGGAAGCCAACAATCTGGTTCAGAGATATCCTGCAGTATTTTTAGCCAACTATATTCTTTTGCTTTTCTTCGTTTTGTTCTGCGGGATGTGGTTTGCAGTGTGTAATGGGATTGGAAAACCATTTTTCCAATTTGCCATAATTCATACCAAGACCACATTTGTTGTGGCACTAGGGATGTTTTTGTGCTTTTTTATTTGGCTTGGAAGGCACCTATGGAGAAAGTATCAAGGCAAGTGATTCAGTAAAAACTATATTATAGTGATTTATAAATAATATCAGCCCCCGCCCGCCAGGCGCTGAACCTGGCCAGGCGGGGGCTGTGTTTGTGAAAACTCCACAGATTGCGCCGGGTAGTTTTTGGCAAAAGGCCGAAAATGCGGCGGGGCGGCCCTGCTGTCTTTACAAGAGCGGGCTGGTGTGCTACAATTCAAGACGTTATCGCTGCACCACTTTAGCATGGTAAAAGAAACGGGAGGAAGGGGCCATGCCGGGGGTGCGGCCCGTGTGTAAGGAGGAGTTTCCAAATGAGAAAGTTTAGAAAAGCAGTATCGTTGATCCTGACCGCCGCCATGGCGCTGAGCTTTGCGGCCTGCGGCGGCTCGTCCTCGGCGGCGGGGGCATCCAGCAGCGCATCCGGCGCCGCCGGTTCTTCGGAGGCTGCCGGCACTGCGTCCAGCGCAGCCGCTGACGCCGAGAGCGACATGGCCTATGTCAAGGACAAGGGCACCCTGGTGGTGGGCATGACCGACTTTGCCCCCATGGACTACCGGGACGACAACGGCGAGTGGATCGGCTTTGATGCCGACATGGCCAAGGCCTTCGCCGAATACCTGGGGGTGGACGTGGAGTTCCTGGAGATCAACTGGGACAACAAGCTGATGGAGCTGGACACCAAGGGTGTGGACGTCATCTGGAACGGCATGACCATCACCGATGAGGTAACCAACGGCGCTTCGGCGTCTGAACCCTACTGCAACAACGGCCAGGTGGTGGTGGTGCCCGCCGACAAGGCGGCCGACTACCAGACCACCGAGAGCCTGTCGGGCCTGAACTTTGCGGTGGAGAACGGCTCGGCCGGCGCCGAGCAGCTGGACGCCCTGGGCATCCCCTATGTGGCCAAGACCACCCAGGCCGACGCCCTGATGGAAGTGGCCTCCGGCGCCTCTGACGCCTGCGTCATCGACCTGCTGATGGCCGGCGCCATGATCGGCGAGGGCACCAGCTACCCCGACCTGACCTACACCGTCCAGCTGAACAGCGAGGAGTACGGCGTGGCGTTCCGCAAGGGGTCTGACCTGACCGACGCCTTCAACACCTTCTGGAAGGAAGCCTACGACGACGGCACCGTCATGGAGACCGCCACCACCTACGGCGTCCAGGAATCTGTCATTGCAAAATAACATCGACTGATCGCGAAAACATTTGCCTCAGAACCGCGCCGCCCGGCGGCCCGCAGCGCTGGGGCAAATGTTTCTGTGTTTGTGGAAAAGAAAGGAATCCGTTATGCTGCTGTCCGTCACCCTGACCCTGCTGGAGGGCCTGGGGGCAACCTTGAAGCTGTTCGCCCTGACCCTGCTGCTGGCGCTGCCTCTAGGCCTTGTGATCGCCCTGGGGGCCATGAGCCGCCTGACCCCGCTGCGCTGGCTTGTCAGCGTGGTGGTGTGGGTGGTGCGGGGCACCCCTCTGATGATCCAGATCCTGATCATCTTTTACGGCCCCGGCCTGCTGTTTGATCTGCCCCTGCTGCCCCGGTTCGGGGCGGCGCTGCTGTCCTTTGTCATCAACTACGCCTGCTATTTCTCCGAGATCTACCGGGGCGGCATCCAGTCCATCCCCCGGGGCCAGTACGAGGCCGGCGAGGTGCTGGGCATGACCAAAAGCCAGATCTTTTTCAAGGTCACCCTGCTGCAGGTCATCAAGCGGATTGTGCCCCCCATGGGCAACGAGTTCATCACCCTGGTGAAGGACACCGCCCTGGTGCGGGTTATCTCGGTGTACGAGATCATCTGGATGGGCGAATCCTACATCAAGAAAGGCATGATCTGGCCTCTGTTCTACACGGCCGTATTCTACCTGGTGGTGAACGGCATCCTGACCCTGCTGTTCCGCTGGGGGGAGAAGAAACTGGATTATTTCCGCTGAGGAGGGGCAGACTATGCCGGTTCTGGAAGTTAAGCACATCGAAAAACACTTCGGCGCCACCCGGGTGCTGGAGGACATCAGTTTCAACCTGGAAAAAGGCCAGGCCCTGGCCATCATCGGGTCTTCGGGCAGCGGCAAAACCACATTGCTGCGGTGCCTGAATTTCCTGGAGACCCCTGACCAGGGGCAGATCCTGGTGAACGGGGAGACCCTGTTTGACGCCGCCGACCCCGCCACCCAGCGGGAGGCGGAGGTGCGCCGCAAGCGGCTGCATTTCGGGCTGGTGTTCCAGTCCTTCAACCTGTTTCCCCAGTACACGGCGCTGCAGAACGTGATGCTGGCCAAGCAGCTTTTGGCCCAGGAGCAGCCCGATTACAAATCCCGCAAAAAGGAGATTCACGCCGCCATCGAGTCGGAGGCCCGGGAGCTGCTGAGCCGGATGGGCCTGGCGGACCGGGCCAACCATTACCCCCACCAGCTGTCGGGCGGGCAGCAGCAGCGGGTGGCCATTGCCCGGGCGCTGGCGCTGCACCCGGACATCCTCTGTTTTGACGAGCCCACATCGGCCCTGGACCCCGAGCTGACGGGGGAGGTGCTGAAGGTGATCCGGTCCCTGGCCCAGCAGAAGACCACCATGATCATCGTCACCCACGAGATGGCCTTTGCCCGGGATGTGGCCGACCAGATCATCTTCATGGACGGCGGCGTCATCGTGGAGCAGGGCCCCGCCCGCGACGTCATCGAGCGCCCCAAGCAGGAGCGCACCCGCCAGTTCCTCGCCCGCTACGCCCAGGAACGGTAGTTACTTTTCTGGAAGAAAAGTAACCAAAGGCAGCGGCGGCGACCGCATCCAGTGGATGAAACAGGGAGCCGCCCCGCGCCGCAAAAATCGGCTAAGCGCAAGAGGTTTCAACTGGTACCACTGACGGCCTGGGCCTATCCAGGCCCTGCCGGCGGCAAAGTCCTGCGCCCCTCGGCAGGCTCCCGGCCTGCGGCCCTGTGAGTCTGAAGTTTTACGATGGACAGCCGTCCACAAGGCTTTGCCGGTTTTGTCCCCCTGCATCTTAGTCAGCGTTTGGGCTGCGCCCGAGTACACGGGACGTTTTCCCTTGCCTGTTATTCTTTTTCAAAATCCTCGTTTCCATTTTGAAATGACCCCCAAAAGTTAGACAAAATTTAACATCAAGCAACGTGAACGGTCTGAATCCTGTATTGCACAGG
>CALWZK010000078.1 GCA_944386015.1 uncultured Faecalibacterium sp. | reverse complement strand
CTGCGCCACTCCTGCTAAATCCTATTACCCTACATTTGGGGCTTTTTTGTACTGTCCGCACAATCTGGACCGGTTCAGTTTGGTTCCGGGCTTTTTCTATGTGAAAGCACGCCAGGTGAACATCCGATCGCTGCGGCATGACATGCGCTGTAATCTCTGTCTGCGCCCATAAAAACAGCCCCCCGGCACAGCCGGGAGGCGTTGGCGCGATGGTGAATCAGGAGAGGATCATGCGGTCGTTGGCAAACTCATCGCCGCTGGCCATCTGGAACTTGGCCAGCAGATCGGAAACTTTCAGCTGTTTCTTTTCCTCGCCGCTGACATCGTAGATGATGTGGCCCTCGTGCATCATGATCAGACGGTTGCCGTACTTGATGGCGTCCTTCATGTTGTGGGTAATCATCAGGGTGGTCAGGTGATGCTCTGCCACCAGCTTGGCCGACAGGGTCAGCACCTTCAGGGCGGTTTTGGGATCCAGGGCTGCGGTGTGCTCGTCCAGCAGCAGCAGCTTGGGCCGGGTCATGGTGGCCATCAGCAGGGTCAGCGCCTGGCGCTGGCCGCCCGACAGCAGCCCCACCCGGGCGGTCAGACGGTCTTCCAGGCCCAGGTCCAGACTCTTGAGCATTTCACGGTACTCTTCCCTCTCCTTCTTGGTGATCCCGATCCGGAGGGTACGGGGTTTGCCGCGGCGGGCTGCCAGGGCCAGGTTCTCCTCGATCTGCATGGTGGCGGCGGTGCCGGTCATGGGATCCTGGAACACACGGCCGATGTACTTGGCCCGCTGGTACTCGCTGAGGCGGGTCACGTCGGTGCCGTCGATCACGATCTTGCCGGTATCCACCGGCCAGACGCCGGCCACTGCGTTCAGCATGGTGGATTTGCCTGCGCCGTTGCCGCCGATGACGGTGACAAAATCGCCCTCATCCAGGTGGAGGGACAGATTGTTCAGGGCCGTCTTTTCGTTGACGGTTCCGGCGTTGAAGGTCTTGGAAATATTCTGAATGTCAAGCATGGGTTTCATCCTCCTTATGAACCTTCTTGGAGACAGGCTTGGAGAAGTACTTCCCCTTCCAGTACGGGACTGCCAGGAAGATGGCAACCACGGCAGCCGACAGCAGTTTGAGCAGGTTTGCATCAAAGCCCAGGGTCAGAACCAGCTGGATGACGATATAGTAAATCACAGCGCCGATGGAAACCGAGGTCAGCTTGAGGGCGAAGTTGTGGAAGATCCGGCCGAAAATGGCCTCGCCGATGATGACGGCAGCCAGGCCGATGACGATGGCGCCGCGGCCCATGCTGACATCTGCAAAGCCCTGGTACTGGCTCAGCAGAGCGCCCGACAGGGTGACCAGGCCGTTGGAAACCATCAGGCCCAGCACGATATTAAAGTTGGTGTTGATGCCCTGGGCCCGGCTCATATTGGGGTTGGAGCCGGTGGCACGGATGCTGCAGCCCAGCTCTGTGCCGAAGAACCAGTAGAGGATGGCGATCACCACGGCGGTGATCAGGATGACCATGATCACCGGGTTGTGAAGGGCAACTTCCTTGACCCAGCGCAGGGAGATCAGCAGGTCATATTTGTCCACGTTGATGGACTGGTTGGCCTTGCCCAGGATTTTCAGGTTGATGGAGTAAAGGGCCAGCTGGGTCAGGATGCCGGCCAGAATGGCGGGAATGCCCATAAAGGTGTGGAGCAGGCCGGTCACCAGGCCGCACAGCAGGCCGGCGATGAAGGCCAGCAGCAGGGCAACCCAGATGTTCTGGCCTGCCAGCAGGGCCATCACGCAGACAGCGCCGCCGGTGCCGAAGGAGCCGTCCACCGTCAGGTCGGCCACATCCAGGATGCGGTAGGTAAGGTAGACGCCGATGGCCATGATACCCCAGATCAGGCCCTGGGCGAAGGCGCCCGGCAGCGCGCCGGGCAGGTTTGCCAATCTTGCTATGACTTCCAAAATAATTCCTCCTATTTTTACGTATTTCCGTCCAATCTTTTGGAATGAACCGCTTCAGAATCCAAGGGGCTTTGGATACGCCCACGACCGCCGGAGCCAAAACTCCGACGGTCGTACACGTAAAAGGCGGGGCGGATGGCTTGCCATTCTCCCCGTCGAGATGATTTAAGTAAGAGGTTTATGCCTCGATGGCCTCATAGCCGTCGGGAACCGTCAGGCCCAGGTCATCACAGATGGTCTTGTTGTACTTCTTGGTGACATCGGTGTACTCAATGGGCATGGTGGAGATGTCAGACTCGCCCGTCAGGATCTTGGCGGCCATCTCGCCGGTGGTGTAGCCCAGATCGTAGTAGCTGATGGACAGGGTTGCCACGCCGCAGCCCTTGCAGATGCCCTCCTCGCCTGCGAACACCGGCTTCTTCAGGGGGCGGCAGATGCCGTCCACAATGCCGGTATTGGCGGCGACGGTGTTGTCGGTGGGAACATACAGAACGTCGTTGTCGGCGGCAGCCTGCTGGCAGACCGAAGACAGATCGTTGGAATCCGAGAAGGGATACTGGGTGACGGTCAGGCCGGCAGCTTCCAGCTCAGACTGGACCACGTCCACCTGATACTGGCTGTTGGCCTCAGCCGAGCAGTAAAGCAGGCCGGCGGTCTTGGCGTCCGGCATCCACTCCAGAATCATGGCTGCCTGCTGGTCCAGCGGGGCCAGGTCGGAAGTGCCCGAGATGTTGCCGCCCACGGTGCCGTCGAAATCATCCAGGCCCAGGGCCACGCCGTACTCGGTGATGGAGGTGCCCAGGATAGGAATGTCTGCGGTGGCAGCCTGTGCAGCCTGGAGGGATGCGGTGGCGTTGGCCAGGATCAGATCCACGCCCGCCGACACAAAACCGTTGCAGATGGTAGCACAGGTAGCGGTGTCGTTCTGGGCGTTCTGCAGGTCAAAGGTGACTGCATCGCCGAACTGGTCGGTCAGGGCGTCCTCAAAGCCCTGGGTGGCTGCATCCAGAGCGTCATGCTCCACCAGCTGGCAGATGCCGACGGTGTAGCTCTCACCGGAAGTCCCCGATGCGGCTGCCGAAGCAGCAGTGGAGGACGCAGCAGAAGATGCCGCGGTGGAAGACGAAGAACCGCCGCAGGCAGTCAGGGCACCGGCAGCGGCCACAGCAGCAGAAGCAGCCAGGAACGAACGACGGGAAATCTTACGCATAACTGAAACTCTCCTCTATCCAATATTTCGTGTGCCGCAGAACAGGAACTGCGGAAAACCAGGCCGACCAGGGCCGGCGGATTCACTTCACACGTGTGAATCGCTTTACGATTGTGAAGTATAGCACACTTTGGTTTGGATTACAAGAGAGCCGGAGCCCTTTTGGGGCACAAAAAAGCAGCTATTATTGATTATATTGAATGATTCCATCGGTTTTTTTGATGGATATGCTGCTGCATCTGCTCCAGTTTAGCCCGTTCCTGACGCAGCCAGGTCAAATTTTCTTCCAGCTGCATAAGCCACGGGCGAGCCAGGCTGTAACGGTAATACAGTGCCTGGCAGAGTTTTGCCTGAAAGCGGCGCAGAATCACCGGATGAAAAGACGCTTCCCAGCCGGGCGCCTGCTGCTCCAGCTCCATGCAGCACTGGGCCCACCGGACATCCAGCGGTTCCCGCTCTTTGATCCCCTGCCCCGCCAGGTAATCCGCCAGGGAGGCCCGGTAAACCTGGCCGCCGCATTGGGTGGACTGAAAATAGTAGCGCACCCTGCCATCGGGGCTGATCTCCTGCCCCAGCGGATAAAGGGCGCAGACCAGCGGCCGGGCCTCGTGGACAGCGCAGCGGTTTTCGGTGAGGAAAGGGCAGTTGTTGTGCTCTTCCCTGACAGGGGCCAGACGGAGCACCGGCAGCCGGCTTACAGCGCCCAGGTAGATCCGGCAGAAAGTGCGGGCCGTCAGTCTGGGCGGCAGGCCCAGGCGTCGGGACAGGCGGTAAAGATCGTACCCCGAGAGGACGATATCCTCCCGGTGCCGGCAGCATCCCCCGCAGCCGGCGCACTGGAAGGAGAATACGCTGTCCTCCTCCAAAAACGGCATATCAGGGGCCCGCCCTGCCCCTTCTGCGCCGCACAAATCCACTTGATGGTCTTTCATTCCATTTCTTCCTCCCGCAAAAGCTGATGGAGCAGCCGGTCTTTCTCGTCCAGGAAAAGCCGGGTCAGCTGATAGCTGCCGGTTTCCTCATAGGTGCAGGGGTGGACGCCCTGCTCGTCAAAATGAAAGATCGCAGCATCCGGGGCACCCAGCAGAATCGGCGAATGGGACGCCACAATGAACTGGGCCCCTTTCCGGGCCATCCGCACCATTTGAATCAACAGGGCCAGCTGCCGCTGGGGGGAAAGAGCTGCTTCCGGCTCGTCCATCAGATAGAGCCCCTGGTCATTACAGGACTGGAACCAGGCCAGAAAGCTCTCCCCGTGGGACTGCTCGTGGAGGGAGCGCCCGCCGTACCGGGCGTAGTAAACCTCCTTGGGCGGTTCCCCCAAAGAGCGGTGACGGTACACCTCTGCCTGGCTGGCCACATTGAAAAAGCTCTCGGCCCGGAAAAAATAGCCGAAGGGCGGGCGCTTGTATCCCCGGGACACCCGCAGCGCCTGGCTCAGGCCTGTCCCCTCGTCAAAGGTGGAAAAGCGATAGTGGATGGTGCCGCCTTCGGGGTTGAAGCCGCAGGCCTCCGCAATGCCTTCCAGCAGGGTGGATTTGCCCGTGCCGTTTTCCCCTGCAAAGAAGGTGATGCTGCGGGTGAACTGCAGCCGGCCCAGGTAGTCCAGGGCCGGGATTCCCCGCAGCCAGGTGTCCTTTGGCAGCTGAGCCCAGTCAATTTCCACAGAGCGGATGTAGCGCTCGTCCATGGTATCCCCTTCTTTCTGCATTTTCCCCGGTGCTTTCCTCTCTGTAGGATACCACGGAGGTGCAGAGGCTGTCAATTTCTGCCGGGAAAGCGAAGGCAAACGGGGGCTTTTGCCCGGCCTTTTTGAAATTTCAAGAGCTTTACCGGTTTTGTTTTTAATTTCTTCAATATTTTATGATATAGTAAATGATAAATTCTGATCAAAAAGTGCAAAATCAAAACTTTGCCTTTTCTTTTCTGGTCACAGAGAGTATACTAAGTTTACGATGTTGCATGAATCCGGAGGCTTTTATGTATCAATTTACCGGTATTCCCTGTTCGATCTGCGGCAAGCCGCTGACCGATGCAGATGATATTGTGGTCTGCCCCGACTGCGGCGCGCCTTATCACCGCGCCTGCTATGAAAAGCAGGGCACCTGTGTCTATGCCGACCGCCACGGCTCTTTTGAGTGGACGCCCCCGGCATCGGCTTTGCCCCAGCGCAAATGCCCCAACTGCGGCGCATCCAACCCGGAATCCGCCGACCGATGCAGCCACTGCGGCTATCCCTTTGCCAGCGGGCAGGATGTCCCGCCCCGGGCTGGCGCAGGCCGTGCCCCTTATCAAAACCAAGCAGGCGGATTTGACTACGCCCGCCTGTACCAGAATGCACAGGCAGACCCCTGGCAGTCCCGCGCTGCCAGCGCGGTGGAACCCATCGACGGCATTTCGGGGGATGACTGGGCCACCTATATTGGTCCCGCCAGCCTCCTCTATCTGCGGGATTTTGCCCGGATGCAGCGGTATGGCCGCAAGAGCTCCATCTGCTTCTCTGCGCTGCTGTTCGGGCCCCTCTACTTTTTTTACCGCAAGGCATGGAAGCCGGCCTTTGCCTTCCTGGCCATTGACCTGGTGCTCAACCTGCCCGCCCTGCTGGAACTGCTGGTGCTCAGCGAGAGCGCTGTCGCGCCGGCCATCCGCTCCTCGTCCCTGGTGATGATGGCTCAGATTGCATCCATCCTCAGCTTTGCGGTGATGGTTCTCACCGGCATGTTTGCCAAATACCTCTATCGCCGCACTGCTGCTCAGCGCATCCGCCGCATCGAAGCCGATTTCCCCGACCGGGACAAGCGGGAGGCAGTCCTGCGGGCCCAGGGCGGCGTCAGCTGGGCTGCTGTGGTGGGTGTGTGCACAGCTATGGTTGTAGCAGGGGCACTGTTCAGCCTGCTGCTGGGCCCCAATCTGGAGGCTGTGGCCAATCTGCTGGTGTGAGCCAGGCCTGACCCCAAAGAAACAAAGAGACCCCGCCTCCTGCCGACCCCGCCTCCTGCCATGGATGCGGGGCCTTTTCTTTTGCCCGACAGAACGCCGGGCACAGAAAAATGCCGCCCATCACGAGACGGGCGGCATTTTATGCTGATTGCTGATTTGCTGATTGTTTTGAATTGGGTGAGCGAACGATTAGTCGCTGACGTAGGGCATCAGGGCAACATGACGGGCACGCTTGATAGCCACAGTCAGAGCACGCTGATGATAAGCGCAGGTGCCGGTCACACGGCGGGGAATGATCTTGGCCCGCTCAGAGACATACTTGCGCAGACGGGCAACATCCTTGTAATCGATCTCATCAATGCGATCGACGCAGAAGCTGCAGACCTTTTTGCGGCCGCGGCGCACAGGACGTGCGGGGCGAGAGCCTTCGTTTTTCTCAAAAGCCATTGCTGGATTACCTCCTGTTTGAATTTTTCGATCGGGTTGGACGCTCAGAACGGCAGATCGTCGCTGTCGTCGATGACGGCGAAGTCATTGTTGTCCCCTGCGGAATAGCTGGGGACAGCCTCCACCGAGGAGGGACGGGCGGGCTGGGCGTTCTGGTGGGGCTGGCTGGCCGGATAGGCCGCGCCGCCTCCGTTGCTGTTGGAGCTCTTGGGCCCGGCAAAGTTGATGTTGTTGGCGACGATCTCCACACCGGTGCGGTTGTTGCCGTTCTTATCCTGGTACTGACGGGACTGAACGCTGCCCTCAATGATGATCAGGCTGCCCTTCTGGAAGTATTTGCAGACAAAATCCGCCTGCTGGCGCCAGGCCACAACATCCAGAAAGTCGGTCTGGCGCTCGGTCTGACGGGAATAGTTCCGGTCGCATGCAATGCGGAACCGGGCCAGATTGACGCCGCTGGTGGTGGTACGAAGTTCGGGGTCCGCCACAAGGCGGCCCATGATGACAACAACATTCAACATAAGACAGGACTCCTTGTACTCTGTGGAATTAGTCTTCCTTTGCAACGATCAGGGAGCGCATAACGCCCTCGGTGATCTTGTACACACGGTCCAGCTCGGCGGGGAAGTCGGGCTCGCTGGTGAAGTTGATCACAGTGTAGACGCCCTCGTTCTCGTCGTTGATGGGGTATGCCAGACGGCGCTTGCCCCACTCGTCGATGGAATCGATCGTACCGTTGGCCTCGATCAGGGTCTTGAACTTACCGACCAGAGCGGCGGTAGCCTCCTCGTCGAGGGTGGCGGTGGTAATCAGCATGGTTTCGTACTTTGCCATTTTGTGCACCTCCTTTTGGACTTAAGGGCCTCAAATGAGGCCAAGGATCCGCAAAAGTCCTTCTTTTGCGGGGCTGCCTTTACAGACAGCAACTTATTATACCAAGCCGGAGCCGAATTGTCAATCACATTTTTCGGATTTTTGGGGAATGGTGAGATCAATCCAGTACCGCTCCAGTGCTTCCTGCCGGTCCGGCACCCAAACAGTGGATTCATAGACGCCGCCGTTGGCCAGGATGGTCTTCCGGCTGCCGATATTGTCGGGCCGGCAGCTGATGAGTACGCGGTCCAAGCCGATCTGCCGGCAGAACGGCAGAGTGTCCCGCAGCATCCGGGTGGCATAGCCTTTCCTTCGCTCAGAGGGGCGGACGGAATAGCCAATATTCCCGCCATAGGCTGCCAGAAAGGCGTTGAAAGTATGCCGCACCTGGATGGTGCCTACCATTTTCCCGTCCGTGGGGCGGATATACAGAAACTGGGTTGCACGCACCCAGTCCGACCCGTCAGGCTGGTGCTCCCCTTCCCAGGCTTTGCAATAGTTGATCCATTCCAGAGGATCTTCCATCCGGCGCAGCGGGCCGCAGCCATCCATCCGGCTGCCGGCGTCCAGACATTCCTGCCGGTATCCGGCGATCTCGGCGGCGTGGGCAAAAGCCGGGCGAATCAAAAGCATGGTCTCCATGGTGCATCTCCCCTTTCCGCTGGTGTTTATGATACCAAAGCCGACACCCAAAAACAAGCCCCGCACCAGAGCGCGGGGCCTGCTTCTTTTATATATGTAAGAATCTCACAGCACGCGGCCTGCGCCCTGCTCCCGGAAGGTCAGCAGATGGCAGCTGCCGGGGCCGAACACCTTTTCGATGCCGCAGCGGTAGTGCTCCAGCCAGGCCTGGGGCACAAAGGCCTGGCTGGTTCCGGCAAATCCGCCCCCCTGCATCCGCCAGGCCCCGCCTGTCCCCTCCAGCAGATGCTGGCTCAGGGCCAGGGCCACCGACAGCTCCTGCCGGGCCGGATGGGGGCCGCAGTAGACGTTCTGGCACAGTGTAAAGGAGGCGTGGCCGCTCTCCCCCACCAGCTTTAAAAAGGCGCCGAAATCCCCAGCCTGCAGGGCATGGTATTGGGCCAGGGTACGGGCGTTTTCCTCAAAGAAATGGACGGCCCGCAGGCAGGCCCGGTCTCCGCAGGCTGCCCGCACAGCAGGCAGGCGGGCCCAGAATGCAGACTCCGGCACCTGCCCCAGCACCTTGCAGCCAAAACAGGCCGCCACCGACTCCATCTCCCGCCGGATGGCGGCAAAGGCGGCGGTCAGCTCACTGTGGCTGCCCCGGGTGTCGGTGACGCACAGGACCATCCCTTCGGGCAGCAGGCCCTGGGTGTGGATTTTCTGAATTTTAGGGGCTTCCGGGTCGGCGAAGTCTGCAAAGATGACGCCCCCCAGGGCACTGGCCAGCTGATCCAGCAGGCCGCTGGGCTTGCCGAAGTAAATGTTTTCGGCGTACTGGCCCAGCCGCGCCACCTGGGCCGGGGTCAGGCCGCAGTGAAACTCCTCGTTCATGATGGCGCCCATGGCCATTTCAAAGGCAGCCGAACTGGACAGCCCCGACCCCCGCAGCACGTCGCTGACGGTGTATGCGTCGTAGCCGCCCACCGGTTTTCCCATTGAAGCGAACCCCTCTGCCATCCCCCGGATCAGGCTGGCCGAGTGGGTGGATTCCGAGGCCTGGGGATCTGATTCAGACAGGTCGATTACATCCAGCTTGTTGAAGCCCCAGGACTTGACCCGGATGTAAGAGTCATCGTTCCGGGCCGCCACCCCGATCAGATCCAGATTTACGGCGGCCGCCAGGCCATAGCCGTGCTGGTGGTCGGTGTGGTTGCCCCCCAGCTCCGCCCGGCCGGGGGCGGTATAGAGGTGAACCTCCCGGCCCGGGCCAAAGTAGCGCTCGAAATCGGTCAGCGCCGCGCACCAGCGCGCCCGCTGCCGGGCCAATACCGCCTCCGAAGGGCCATACAGGGACCGCAGCAGGCCGTCCCACACCCCTGCCTGAATTTCCTGCCGACGCTGTGCGCTTGTTGCCATAGATACCCCCCTGTGTGCCGCTTCACCGCAAGGGCCCGGCGAAAAGGCCGGACCAGAGCCTCCTTTTCCTGATGCAGCGCCCGGCCCGCCGCAGCAGGGCCCGGGCCAGGCGCCGGGATCTTGCCCCTATTGTAGTCCTCCTGGACGCTATTTGCAATTTTCATGGCGCAAACAGACGAAATTTCGGCGTCCGGAACAAAGAATCAGATGTACTTTTGTTGAACTTGCGGCGCAAAATATGGTATACTGTTGTCGAAAGCCATTCGGTGCTGTTGAGAAGGAGGCCCCTTATGCCGGAGGTTTACAAACAGTCATTCAAGCAAAACTACACCAACAATGTAGATCTTTCCGTCTTCAACTGTGGTTTGGAGCGCTGCGCGCCCGGCCATACCTGGGGCCCCGGCATCCGGGACCATTATCTGATCCACCTGATTCTGGCCGGCAAGGGAACGCTGCAGACCGGTGGCACCAGCTGGGAGCTCAACCCGGGCGACCTCTTTTTTGTCCGGCCCAACCAGCTGGCCGCTTATACGGCGGATGCCCAGCAGCCCTGGGAATACTGCTGGGTGGGGTTCAATGGGATCAGCGCCCACAAGCTGGCGTCTATGCTCCCCTTTTCGGATGAGCAGCCGGTCCACCATACCCTGCATCCGGACACGCTGTACAAAGCCATGGACAACATTTTCCGCGCCCGCGGGATGCGCGTGCAGGATGAGACGGCCATGGTGGGGTATCTCTATCTTTTCCTGGCTGACCTGATGGAGGAGACCGACGAGCAGCGGCCCCACAGTACCAACTCCTCCAGCCAGTATGTGCTGAACGCCATCAAATACATCCAGTTCAACTATTCCCACGATATTTCCATCGACGATGTGGCCAGGAGTGTAGGGGTTTCCCGCAGCCACCTCTATCGCGTCTTTATGAGCAACGTGGGCAAAAGCCCCATCAACTACCTCACCGAATACCGGATCAACGAGGCCTGCAAGCTGCTGCGGGCCGGCAGCTTGTCCATTGCTGAGGTGGCTATTTCGGTGGGCTTTTTCGATCAGTTCTACTTTTCCAGGGTATTCAAGCGCGCCAAAGGGGTGCCGCCCAGCAAGTATGCGGCAGCCCGGCAGGCCGGGGCCTGCCCTGCAGAGCCCGCTGACCCTGTGTGATTCTCTGCATCCCTGCAAGGAGGAACCATGCCTTTACAGAAAAACCAGATCATTCCCCTGACCATCCAGCGGCTGTCCAGCGACGGCAGCGGCGTGGGCCACTGGGAAGGAGAAGCTGTCTTTGTGCCCGGCACAGCCCCCGGGGACAGCATCCAGGCCCGGGTGGTCAAAGACTGCAAACGGTATGCCTTCGGCATTGTCCAGAAACTGGAGACCCCTTCCCCTGACCGGATCCCGGTGGACTGCCCGGTGGCAGGCCCCTGCGGGGGATGCAGCCTGCGCCATCTCCGCTATGAGGCGGAGCTGCGGGCCAAAGAGGCCTCGGTGGCAGATGCGTTCCGGCGGATTGGCGGCCTGGATGTCCCCATCCGGCCTATTCTCCCCTCCCCGGAGGTAGACCGCTACCGCAACAAGGTGCAGTATCCTGTGGGGCGGGATAAGGACGGCCATCTGTGCATCGGCTTCTATGCTGGCCGCAGCCATCGGATTGTCCCCTGCGCCGACTGCAAGCTTCAGCCCGTCCTCCTCAACCAGATCGGCAGCACCCTGTGCAGCCTGCTGGAGCAGTACGGGGTGCAGCCCTACGAGGAGCAGAGCGGCAAAGGGCTGGTGCGGCATCTTTTCCTGCGCCGCGGCGCCCACAGCGGGCAGATCATGGTCTGCCTGGTGTGCACCAGGCCCACACTCCCCCACGCAGAGGAGATCGTCGGGCAGCTGTGCCGGCAGTTTGATGCCATCCGGACCGTCCTGATCAACGTGAACCGCGAAAAGACCAATGTAATTCTCGGGCCGGAAAACCGGGTGCTGTATGGCCCCGGGTTCATTGAGGATACCCTGTGCGGGGTGCCGGTGCAGCTGGGGCCCCTCTCCTTTTATCAGGTTAACACCCCTGCCGCCGAGCAGCTGTATGCGGCGGCGGCGGAGGATGCTGCCCCCGGCCCCGGGGATTTGCTGCTGGATCTCTACTGCGGCATGGGAACCATCGGCCTGTCCATGGTTAACCGCTGCCGCCAGCTGATCGGGGTGGAAATCATCCCGGAGGCCATCCAAAGCGCAAAGGCCAATGCTGCCCGGATGGGGGCGGATGTGGCAGCCAAAAGCCGTTTTTTCTGTGCCGATGCCGGCGCGGCGGCCAGCCGTTTGGCGGCCGAGGGCCTGGCCCCCGACATCATTGTGGTGGACCCGCCCCGGAAAGGCTGCGACCAGGCCACCCTGTCTGCCATTGTAAAAATGGCCCCCCGGCGTCTGGTCTATGTGAGCTGCAACCCCGCCACCGCGGCCCGGGACTGCGCCATCCTGGCACAGGCTGGCTACAGTGTGGACAAGGTTCAGCCGGTGGATCTGTTCCCCCGGACGGGGCACGTGGAGGCAGTAATTCGACTTTCCAAGGGCAAATTTACACTAAAAAAGGTCCGTGTTCCGTTCTCTTTGGAGGATATGGACCTATACAAACTCAAGAAGGGCGCCACCTACCAGGAGATCAAGGACTACGTCAAGGAGCAGACCGGCTTGAACGTCACTCCCCTCTACATCGCCCAGGTCAAGCAGAAATGCGGGATCATTGAGCGGGAGTGCTACAACAAGCCTAAGTCGGAGAACGCCAAGCAGCCCCAGTGCCCGCCCGAAAAGGAAAAGGCCATTCGGGAGGCACTAAAGCATTTCCAGATGATCTGACCACTCCCCTATTATATAATGAAGAGGCGACCAGGCTCAGGACTATCTTAAGTCTTTAAGAGCAAGACCAACCGGTCTTAGTCGAAAAAATCATAGGTAAAAGCAAAGCGTCTGTGAACCCTTTATACATTTAAGGGTTCACAGACGCTTTATTTTCTATTTGAGGTGGTTGTCCCTCCATCTCTTGTAACCAATCAATCCCGTTTATGTCCCATCATTCACGCTACAATAGAACTGTACCATAAGAATAAACTATAAAGAAAGGAATATCTCTTATGACTAATCTTGAAAATCAATTTGAGCAGGAGATGCTTCAGCTTTACGTCCTTGCCAAGCAAGAATGTGGATATAATGCCACAAGATTTTTGCGTCTGGTCAGCGAAAAAGGCGGCCTGGCTGCGGCAAAGCAACTGATCCGAAAAGAAGGAGGAACTGACGGATTTGCCTCTTTGTGGGAGCATCATCGTCTGGATTTGTCCGTCGAGGCCCATGTACTCAAACCAGAATATGCAGCTCTTTTCACCCAGGAAGAACGCCGGATCTGCCAGGAACGCCTGGCACAATTCGGTTATAGGCCTGAGCTGTAAAACCGATGGACGGAATTTATATAAACAGGGCCTCTCATGCTTGACAGTCCATCCAATCCTTCTTACACTATAATTACAGCCTGATTAAAACCGGGCCGCGGCTGCTGTGCAGCCCACATCTGATACCACGGCAAGGAGTTAATTTATGCTTGAAAATGAACTGAAAAATAAAATCAACAGTCTCTGGGAAATCTTCTGGACAGGCGGTATTACCAACCCCCTGGATGTCGTGGAGCAGATGACCTACTTGATGTTTATTCACGACCTGGACGCATCCGACAACCAGCGCGCCAAGGAAAGCGCCATGCTGGGCCTGCCTCACAAAAGTATCTTTGACGCCGAGGTCACCATCGGTGAGCGGAGCATCCCCGGCAATCAGCTGAAATGGTCGGTGTTCCATGACTTCCCTGCTGCGCAGATGTACACTGTCATGCAGGAGTGGGTTTTCCCTTTTATCAAGGGGCTGCATTCCGACAAGGACAGCGCTTACGCCAAATATATGGGGGATGCTATCTTCAAAATTCCCACTCCTCTGATGCTGGACAAAATCGTCACTGCCATGGACGGCATCTATGAGGAATCCCGTCAGGCCCAAAGTGCTGATGTGCGGGGCGACATTTACGAATATCTGCTGTCCAAGCTGTCTACTGCCGGCGTCAACGGCCAGTTCCGCACGCCCCGCCATATCATCAAGATGATGGTGGAAATGATGGCCCCTCAGCCTGACGATATCATCTGCGACCCCGCCTGCGGCACCGGCGGCTTTCTGGTGGAGGCCGGCACTTATCTCAAAACCGAGCACAAGGCCGACATCTTCTTTGACCGTGCCAAAAAGGACCACTACATGAATCATATGTTCCATGGCTATGATATGGACCGCACCATGCTGCGGATCGGCGCCATGAACATGATGACCCACGGCATCGACAACCCTGCCATTGAGTACCGGGACAGCCTGTCCGATCAGAACACCGACCGGGAAGCCTATTCCCTGATTCTGGCCAATCCCCCTTTCAAGGGCAGCCTGGATGCCGATATCGTTTCGGCTGACCTGCTCAAGCTCTGCAAAACCAAAAAGACCGAGCTGCTGTTCCTGGCTCTGTTTCTCCGAATGCTCAAGGTAGGCGGACGGTGCGCCTGCATCGTGCCGGACGGCGTGCTGTTCGGTTCCTCCACTGCTCACAAGGCCATCCGCAAGGAAATCGTCGAAAACAACCGCCTGGAGGCGGTGATCTCGATGCCCAGCGGCGTTTTCAAGCCCTATGCAGGGGTGTCCACCGCCGTTTTGGTGTTTACCAAAACTGGCCATGGCGGTACCGACAACGTCTGGTTCTATGACATGAAGGCCGACGGCCTCTCTCTGGATGACAAGCGCACCGAAACTAAGGAGAATGACATCCCCGATATCGTCCAGCGGTTCCACCACCTGGCGGAGGAACAGAACCGCGCCCGCACCGAGCAGTCGTTCCTGGTGCCCAAGGCAGAGATTGCCGCCAACGGCTACGACCTGTCCATCAACAAGTACAAGCAGGTGGAGTATGTGCCGGTGGAGTACCCCTCGACGGCGGAAATCATGGCCGACCTGCACGAGCTGGAAATGGACATTACCGCCGGACTGGCAGAACTGGAGGGGATGCTGTGATGGCGAGATTGGGAGATATCATCGAACAAATTCGCGGAGTTTCATATAAGCCATCTGACTTAAGCGATAAATTAGACGAGAACAGTGTCATTTTACTACGAGCCAATAATATTCAAGGTGGGAAGCTTGTTTTTGACGATGTACTATATGTCTCAAAAAGCAAGGTGAACAAAAACCAATATTTAAAGCAAGGGGATATATTGGTATGTACATCTAGCGGTAGCAAGGAAGTGGTAGGTAAGGCCGCATATATAGAAAAAGATTTACCTATGGTCTTTGGGGCGTTTTGTAAGGTTGTTCGTCCCAATGCTCATTATAGAAAGTATATAGGCTATTTCTTTCAATCACCTTATTATCGGAAAACTATTTCAGCGGTTTCGGCTGGCGCTAACATAAACAATTTAAGAAATGAACATATTGCTAATCTAAATATTCCTCTTCCTTCTCTTGAAGAACAGCGCCGCGTTGCTGCCACGTTGGATAAAGTCACCGACCTCATCTCCAAGCGCCGCCAGCAGCTGGACAAGCTGGACGAGCTGGTTAAGGCAAGGTTTGTGGAGATGTTTGGGGACTTAGCAGATCCAAAGTGCCAGTATACACGATGCAAACTTGCAGACGCATGTGTGGATCCAGATGATATTAAATGTGGGCCGTTCGGTACACAGTTGAGTAAAGACGAATACCAGGAAAATGGTGTTCCCGTTTGGGAGATCCCACAAATCAATAGTGGATTTAAAGAGTGTCCAACGCATTTCTTGACCGTAGAAAAAGCCAATCAGCTAAGCGCTTACTCACTGATGCCGGGAGATATTGCAATGTCTCGAAAGGGAAATGTTGGACGCTGCGGTTTATACCCGAAAACATTTGAACCTGGTATTATTCATTCCGATGTTTTGCGTATTCGGGTTGACAGCAATAGAGTTGATCCTTGCTTTATGATGTATCAGCTCCACTTTAGCAGAGCCGTAGAACGTCAAATTGAAATGGTGAGTTCTGGCGCCATTATGGCAGGAATCAATGTTACAAAGCTAAAGCATATATACGTCCACATTCCGCCAGTGAATTTACAACATCAATTTGCTTCTTGTGTCGATCAAACAGGGAACATAAAAGCTGCCATCAGCCGCAGCCTTGAAAAGCTGGAAACGCTGAAAAAGGTTCTGATGCAGGAATATTTTGGGTGAGGTGAGTAAAATGAAAATTTTCATTAGTTCTACATTTACCGATTTGAAAGAAATTCGACGTGTTGCAATCAATATGCTGAACGGCCTTATGTGTGAAAAAACTGGCGACATAGTGGCCATGGAGTTTTTTGATGCAAACGCATCACCGAGTTCAGATGTGTGCCTAGATAGAATTCGTGATTCAGACTTGGTAATTGGAATTTATGGAAATCGCTATGGTTCAGTAGCTGCTGCTGATCCAGAAGGACGCTCTATGACAGAGCTTGAATTTGATGAAGCAAATCTGTGTGGTAAGCCTATTTTGACTTTTGTTGCGAACGATATTGAAACCAAGGCAGAGGATCCGCAAAAGAGATTTATTCAAAACAAAGTGTTTAATTCTGGAATCACAAGCGCACGTTTTGATTTAGGTGACTTAAACGGATTTGCCGATCGGCTAAATAGTTCGCTAAAAACATATTTTAATGGTCTAGATGGATACGAATATATTTCTGTTTGGGAGCATATTCGAGAACTAAAAGAAAAGTTTTCTAATGATGATTCATACCCGCATCTAATCCCATATGAGGATAATGAGGAACTAAAGGCGTTCAAACAAATTGAAGAAAGTACAAAATATATTTCGGAGGTAACCAAAGACCTTATCGCAGAAAATGATATGATCCATTCATTGGCATACTATTATCATAACAATTATCCCGAATACGTTCCAAAAGAAACTCAAGAAACGATACATCGTATAAATCAAAATTCTGATTTGTTTTTACGAAATTGGGAAGTTGTAAATATGTTTATTCCTAACCATATTAGAGCAATTCAGCTTTCTACTTGCTATTTAAAGCTTTGCTATGTTCAAAACAGATTGTTGAAGGAAAACTGGACAGAAGATTTACGCCAAGAAATTTTATCCGTCAAGCAAGATTATATAAATTTTATTAACAAAAAATCCATGCTCATAGATTGATTGTAAAATGTCAGGTGATCCCAATGACAAATTTTGATTTTCTCCTTTCCGACCCGCAGTTCGGCAGCTTTGCCCAGACGGCGGTGCTGGCGGAACGGGTCTTTGCCATCGACCCGGGAACCTGTGCGCTTGACTGCCGCCGGGCTATGGAGTTTGCCGTCAAGTGGATGTACTCGGTGGATGAAGCGCTGGTCAAGCCCTATGATGACCGGCTGGCCAGCCT
>CALWZK010000077.1 GCA_944386015.1 uncultured Faecalibacterium sp. | reverse complement strand
AGCTATTGTATCACGGGCATCTCTAAGCCTGCTGATACCTAAATTATTAACTTTGAAACTTATTATACGAGGAGGTGTCCGGATGAAAGCAAAACAGCGGACCCTGATCGTCCTTTTGATCCTTGTGATTGTGGCGGGCGGAGCTCTGGCTCTGCTGACCTTTTCCAACCGGAAGGCAGAGCAGGCCGCCAGTGAAGCAGAGGAGGGGAGCATCTCTCTGTCCTCCTTTGCGGTGGAGGATTTGACGGAAATCCAGTACACCTACCAGGGGGAAACGGTCTCCCTCCTGTATGACGGTGAGAACTGGACCCTTGCGGATGATCCTGGCTACCATCTGGACCAGACCAAGTGCGATACCATGGCGACAGCTTTGGCTGACCTGAAGGCCAAACGCCAGCTGGAGGCCCAGAGCGATCAGGACTATGGCCTGGATGCGCCCATCGTCACTGTCACAGTGACGGCAGGCGAGGAAACCAATACCTTCACCTTTGGGGACACCAACACCATCACCGGTGATATCTACCTGCAGAAGGATGGAGACAGCGCCGTCTATACGGCTTCTTCCTCCAAAGTGGGCTGCTTTGAATATGGCAAGGCTGATCTGTTCGGATCCTTCAACCCGGCGGGGATCACCTCCAGCAGTCTGGAAACCATCGACTACACCTATTCCGGCGGAGAAGAACCCTTCTCGGTGAGCCTGAAAGCTGTGTCGGTGGCCGCCGACGACGCTTCCAGCGAAGCAGCTTCCAGCACATCGGACAGCGAAGCCGACAGCGGCAGCTATACCACCGTCTGGCGTCTGGCCGATGATGCGGACACTGAGCTGGATGAGGATAAGGTCAACGCCATCCTGTCTGCACTGGGCGGATATGTCTCGGGCCAGATGACAGACGCAGACCCGGCGGCTTATGGTTTTGACCAGCCGCTGGTGACGGTGGATGCCTCGGATGGGGAGACCACCCATCGCCTGACCTATGCGGCGGGAACCGACGGCTATTATCTGATGGTGGAAGGGGACAGCTCCATTTATACGGTGGACACCACTGTTCCCGAAGCCTTCAGCAATACCGCTGAGCAACTGAAAGCAGCCTCGTAAAGACAAGGTAAAATTTCATGGTTTTTCAGAGCCCGGATGCAAGCATGCGTCCGGGCTTTTGCAGTGCCTGCGTTTGTTTTGAAAAATGGGAGAATGGGGATACTATCAAAAAGCTGATTTTATGAATTGACATTTTCTGCGCGATTGTTTAAGATAGACGCAGTATGTCGTCTGCATGGATGCAGCGGCGCACGATGCAATGATTCCACAAAAAAGGGGAGGACTCATCTGGAAAATGGACAATTCTGTAATCGTATCCCTGCGCAACATTGTGGTGGACTTTGACGGCCAGCGGATCCTGAATGGATTGAACCTGGATATTCACGACAAAGAGTTTGTGACGCTGCTGGGCGCATCCGGCTGCGGCAAAACCACCACGCTTCGGCTGATTGCCGGTTTTCTGGAGCCGAATGCAGGCGAAATCATCCTGCACGGCAAAAACATCACCGGCGTGCCGCCTTACCGCCGTCCGGTGAACACGGTGTTCCAAAAGTACGCCCTGTTCCCGCATCTGAATGTGTTTGAGAATGTGGCCTTTGGTCTGCGGCTGAAACACCTGGATGAGGACACCATCCGCACCAAGGTGCGGGATATGCTGGAGGTTGTGGGCCTGAAAGGCTTCGAGCGCCGCAGCATCACCCAGATGTCAGGCGGCCAGCAGCAGCGGGTAGCGATTGCGCGCAGCCTGGTCAATGAGCCCGAGATCCTTCTGCTGGATGAGCCCCTGGGCGCTCTGGATCTGAAGCTCCGCAAGGAGATGCAGCTGGAGCTCAAGCGCCTGCAGCGGGAGATGAACATCACCTTTATCTATGTCACCCATGACCAGGAAGAAGCCCTGACCATGTCGGACACGGTGGTGGTGATGAACGGCGGCGTGATCCAGCAGGTGGGTACCCCCGAGGAAATTTACAACGAGCCCAAGAATGCCTTCGTGGCCGACTTCATCGGCGATTCCAACATCATCGATGGCGTCATGCACCGGGATTTCCTGGTGTCCTTTGCCGGCGTCCAGTTCCCCTGTGTGGACCGCGGCTTCAAGCCGGAGCAGAGCGTCCAGGTGGTGGTCCGCCCCGAGGATATCGAGGTTGTCTCCCCGATGGAAGGCCAGCTGACCGGCGTTGTCAACGATGTCATCTTCAAGGGTGTCCATTTTGAAATGCATGTGGACTGCGACGGCCGCGAATGGCTGATCCATTCCACCCGCGCCTGCACCCCCGGCGAGCGGATCGGCATGTGCATCGGTCCCAATGAAATCCACATCATGGCACGGTCGGAGGGGTGAGCGGGATGAAAGAATACGATAAGCGGCTTGCCGCCCCCTACCTGGTATGGATGGCGCTGTTCACCGTCATCCCGCTGCTGATCGTCTGCTACTACGCCCTGACCGACGCCGATGGCCATCTGACCCTGGCCAATCTGGTGTCGGTCAGCGGCTATGGCTCAGTGTTTGCCCGCAGCCTGCTGCTGGCCATGATCGCCACCGTCATCTGCCTGGTGATTGCCTTCCCGGTGGGGTACTTTCTGTCCCGCCTGCGGGTCAACAAGCAGCGGATCATGCAGATGCTGGTGATGCTGCCCATGTGGATGAACTTTCTGCTGCGGACCTACGCCTGGATGGGCCTGCTGAGCATCAACGGCCCCATCAACACCCTGCTGGGTCTGGTGGGTCTGGGGCCCTTCAATATGCTGAACACCGCCGGGGCGGTGGTGCTGGGCATGGTCTACAACTATGTGCCCTATATGATTCTGCCCCTGTACACCAGCATGACCAAGATCGACCAGAGCATTGTGGAGGCGGCCCAGGACCTGGGGGCCAACACCACCCAGACCCTGTTCCGGGTGCTGATCCCCATGAGCGTGCCCGGCATCTGCACCGGCATCACCATGGTGTTTGTGCCGGCAGTGTCCACCTTTGTCATCAGCCGTATGCTGGGCGGCGGCGCCAACCTGCTGATCGGCGACCTGATCGAGATGCAGTTCCTGGGCAACAGCTACAACCTGAATGTGGGTTCGGCCATGAGCCTGGTGCTGATGATCATCGTTCTGCTCTGCATGAGCTTTACTTCCAGCTTTGATGAAGACGAAATGGAGGGGGTGTCCTGATGAAAACAAAACATCTCCGCCTGATGCAGCGGACCTATGTGATCCTGTTCTTTGGCTTCATGTACCTGCCCATCGCGTATATGATCCTGTTCAGCTTCAATGAGAGCAAGGGCTACGCCCTGTTTACCGGCTTTACCACCAAGTGGTATGCCAGCCTGCTGACCAACTCCTCCATCCTGCGGGCCCTGGTGGTCTCGCTGGAAGTGGCCCTTGTGTCGGCTGTGGTGGCCACGGTGCTGGGCACTGCGGCGTCCCTGGGCATCGCCGGCATGAAACGGACCTCCCGGCTGGTGATCACCAACATCACCTATATCCCGGTGGTCAACCCCGAGATCATCACCGGCATCTCGCTGATGCTGCTGTTTGTGGCCTATCAGCGGCTTGCCGGCGGGGTGTCCTGGCTGCCGGATGTGATCATGGGCATGCCCACGCTGCTGATTGCCCATGTGGCCTTCAACGTGCCCTATGTAATCTTCAATGTCAGCCCCAAGCTGCGCCAGCTGGATATCCACCTGTACGAGGCAGCCCTGGATCTGGGGTGCGACCCCAAGCAGGCCTTTTTCAAGGTCATCCTGCCCGAGATCAGCCCGGCCATTCTGTCGTCCTTCCTGATCTGCCTGACCTACTCCATCGACGACTTCATGATCTCCTACTTCAACTGCGGCACGGTGGAGACGCTGCCCATTGCCATCTACTCCATGACCCGCCGCAAGGTCAGCCCCGAGATCTACGCCCTGTCCACCATCATGTTCGGGGCCATTCTGGCCGTGATCCTGCTTTCCAACACCCTTGAGGGCCGCCGGTATAAGCGGGACCTCAGCGCGCAGCAGAATTGAGGGGAGGGGAGCATCCATCATGAAACGACTGTTTGCAGCTGTATTGGCGCTGGTGCTGGCTGCCGCCTGCACCGGCACCGCCCTGGCGGCAGAGCCCATTGAAGTCACCGATGGCATCAGCGTCTCGGGGGACTATGACTGGACCCGCTTTGCCGGGCAGAATGTGACCCTGAATGTCTACAACTGGGGCGAGTATATTTCCAACGGTTCAGACGACAGCGTGGATGTGGTGTCGGCTTTTGAGAAGCTGACCGGCATCCAGGTGAACTACACCACCTTCGACTCCAACGAGTCGATGTATGCCAAGCTGAAGTCGGGCGCGGCCAGCTATGATGTCATCATCCCCTCCGATTATATGGTGGCCAAGATGATCGACGAGGATATGCTGCTGCCCCTGAACTATGACAACATCCCCAACTTTTCCCTGATTGACCAGCAGTACCGGAACCCTGACTACGACCCCGAAAACGCCTACACCGTTCCCTATATGCTGTGCACCACCGGCATCATCTACAACACCACCATGGTGGATCAGGCCCCCACCAGCTGGGCAGACCTGTGGGATGAGCAGTACGCCGGCAACATCCTGATGTTCAACAACAGCCGCGACGCCTACGCCATCGCCGCTTTCAAGGAAGGCAAAAGCATCAACCCCGCCACCACTGAAGAGGTGGACGAGGTGATGGAGCAGCTGAAAGCCCAGAAGCCCCTGGTGCAGGCCTATGTCATGGATGAGATCTTTGACAAGATGATCGGCGGCGAAGCAGCTGTGGGCGTGTATTACTCGGGCGATGCCATCACCATGATTGACGACAACCCCGACCTGGCCTGGGTGTTCCCGGAGGAGGGAAGCGTGCTGTCGGTGGACTGCATGTGCATTCCCGCCACCAGCCAGAACCAGGAGGCCGCCGAGATGTTCATCAACTTCATGTGTGAAGTGGATGTGGGCGTTGCCAATGCTGAATACATCGGCTACACCACCCCCAGCACGGCGGTTTGGGAACAGCTGGACGATGACCTGAAGTACAGCGAGATTGCCTATCCCTCGGAGGAAGTGGCCGCCAAGGAGCAGGTTTTCACCGCCCTGAGCGAAGAGGTCAACAGTGAGCTGGACGTCAAGTGGAGCGAGATGAAGAGCTACAACGAAGGCGGCAGCGGCTATCTGTTCCTGCTTCTGCTGCTGGCAATGGTGCTGCTGGCCTGCTTCAATATCTGGCGCAAGATGCGCCGGAAAGCACGGAACAGTTACTGATTCCCCGTGCTTCCCAACCGAAAGGAGTACACGATGGAATACCGGAGTTTTTACACCGAACAGATGACCCTGGACGAGGGAGACGTGGACTTCCGCGGCTTGATGAAACCCTCGGCTCTGCTGCGCTGTGCGGAACATTTGGCCACAGCCCATGCCTGGTCTCTGGGAATGGACAAAGCTTTCTACAGTGCCCGCCACATGGTCTACCTGGTGGGGCGGCAGGCGTTCCAGTTTTACAAGGTGCCCGCCATGCGGGACACCCTGACCCTGACCACCTACCCGGAACAGAGCCGCCGCGCCGCCAACAAGCGGGTGATGGTGGCCTGCAATGAGAGTGGGGAAGAGGTGGCCCGTGTGGATACCCGCTGGACTCTGGTAGATACCGAGACCACCAAGATCATCCGCCACATCCCTGAGGATATGGAGGGCTGCTGGAACGAACAGGTGGACTGGGAGCTGTCCCAGAATGTGCCCAAAGCTGCCGAGCTGATCCCGGCGGGGGCGCGCCGGGCGGGCTACTCCATCTGTGACACCAACCGCCATATCAACAACGCCGCCTATCTGGATGTGGTCTGTGATGCGCTGCCCCAGCAGGTGATTGAGCAGGGGCCCATGCAGTACGGCGTCATCAAGTATCACCGCCAGGTGCCCTTTGGTGAGCAGATGGATCTGTTTTACGGCCAGGCCCAGGGGCAGGAGGGCCCCGGCTGGTATGTGACCGGCCGCCGGGAGGAGAAGGCCGCCTTTGAATTGTTCTGCCGGTTCTGAGCGGGTCGAACCAAAACTTTTTTTGGAGAATTACAAAAAAGTTACAAAAAGGTATTGCAAATTGGAGACAAAAGAGTTACAATATAGTTACAGCAGAGAGCCGTTACGGCGACTGTGAAATCTTTTTCTTCTTGCTTTTGAGGTATCGGGCGCAGCCAACTCCTCCTCCGGCTGTTCTCCTTCTCAGCTGTATGGATGCGCCACACAGGCGATGCCTCACTTCGTGTGCAAAAAAGTCCGTCTTGCAAAAGACGGGCTTTTTTGTTTGGCTTGAGAGGGGGAGAAGTATGACTTATAGAGATATGTTGCATCGTCTTCATCCGTTGACTATGCAAAGTGACTGTTTTTTTACAGCGCATTTTGCAAAACTTTGTCGGCTGGATATTTTGTATTCTTGCGGCAAATGTGGTATAGTATAGCCAAGTATTTGATTTCGGCGTTGCGCAGAACAAGTGTGGCCGCAGCGTCTCACATGTGGCATTGAAAAGGAGATTGGATATGGCATTTTATTATGAAGAACCCTCCCGTACCTTTGGCGAATATCTGCTGGTGCCCGGCTATTCCTCAGCCCAGAACGTTCCTGCCGCAGTGAGCCTCAAAACCCCGCTGGTGAAATACCGCAAAGGGGAGGAGAAGTGCCCGCTTGAGATGAACATCCCGATGGTCAGCGCCATCATGCAGTCTGTCTCGGGCGATAAGCTGGCCATCGCACTGGCCCGCCAGGGCGGCGTGTCCTTCATCTACGGCTCCCAGAGCATCGAGGACGAGGCTGCCATGGTGCGCCGGGTCAAGATGTACAAGGCGGGTTATGTGGTGTCTGACTCCAATCTGCCTCCCCAGGCTACCCTCCACGATGTGCTGGAGCTGAAGGCCAAGACCGGCCACTCCACCATCGCCATCACCGATGACGGCTCTGCCAACGGCAAGCTGTTGGGCATTGTGGCATCCCGTGACTACCGGATCAACCACACCCCCGATGACGCTCTGGTCACCACCTTTATGACCCCCATGAGCAAGCTGGTCACCGCCCCCGAGAACACCTCCCTGCACGACTGCAACAACATCATCTGGGACAACAAGATCAACACCCTGCCCCTGGTGGATGCTGAGGGCCGCCTGAAGTACTTTGTCTTCCGCAAGGATTACAACTCCCACAAGGAGAACGCCAACGAGCTGCTGGACTCCCGCAAGAGCTATGTGGTGGGCGCCGGCATCAACACCCGCGACTACGCCGAGCGCGTGCCCGCTCTGGTGGAGGCCGGCGTGGATGTGCTGTGCATTGACTCTTCCGAGGGCTTCTCGGAGTGGCAGAGCCGCACCCTGAGCTGGATCCGCGAGCACTACGGCGACAAGGTGAAGGTGGGCGCCGGCAACGTGGTGGACCGCGACGGCTTCCGCTTCCTGGCTGAGGCTGGCGCTGACTTTGTCAAGATCGGCATCGGCGGCGGCTCCATCTGCATCACCCGTGAGACCAAGGGCATCGGCCGCGGCCAGGCTACCGCTGTGATCGAAGTGGCCAAGGCCCGCGACGAGTACTACAAGGAGACCGGCATCTATGTGCCCATCTGCTCCGACGGCGGCATTGTCCACGATTACCACATCACCCTGGCTCTGGCCATGGGCGCTGACTTCGTGATGCTGGGCCGCTACTTTGCCCGCTTCGACGAGAGCCCCTCCAACCGCGTCCGCATCAACGGCCAGTACATGAAGGAGTACTGGGGCGAGGGTTCCAACCGTGCCCGCAACTGGCAGCGGTATGACCTGGGCGGCGCCACCAAGCTGTCCTTCGAGGAAGGCGTCGACAGCTATGTGCCCTATGCCGGTCCGCTGGCAGACGGCGTCCAGACCACCCTGTACAAGGTCAAGAGCACCATGTGCAACTGCGGCGCGCTGTCCATCCCTGAGTTCCAGGAGAAGGCCAAGCTGACCGTGGTTTCTTCCACCTCCATTGTGGAGGGCGGCAGCCACGACGTCCTGCTCAAAAACTCCACCCCCAACATCATGAACGGCTGAACCGTTTGAGATAAGCCTTCCAGCGGAGATTCCGCGGGACAGGCTGTTGAAAAAGCAACCCTATGGCCGCCGGTTTTGTGCCGGCGGCTTTTTCTTTGGATTGTCCTGAATTGTAAATGACATCTGTCAAGACAGAATGCTCGGATTTGACCGGAATTTTGCAAAAACACCTTGCACAGAGGGCCAAATGATGCTATCATATCGTTAATATGCAGGTACGGCCCTGCTGCATCTGTAGGATTCAACAGACGTTTTGATATAAGAAGAGGGGAAAAACTCTATGGAAAATAAAGTTGAAGTCATCCCGTATATTCCCGATGAAGATTACGATAACCCCGCCATGGTGGTGGACTTTTACGAGTTTACCATGGCCAACTGCCTGTTCCTGAACGGCTACAAGGATACCCGCCTGGTTTTTGATATGTTCTTCCGCAAGAACCCGGATGAGCAGGGTTATTCCATCAGCGCCGGCCAGCGGAAGCTGACCCGATTTCTGCTGAATTACCACTTCAATGCCCAGGATATCTGGTGGCTGCGGACCAAGGGAATGAGCGAGGAGTTCTGTGAATACCTGCGGACCTACCGCTGGCAGGGGGATATGTATGCGCTGCCCGAGGGCACCGTATGCTATCCCAATGTGCAGATGGTACGGATCGAGTGCGATATGGTGGGCGCCATCCTGATTGAGACCTACCTGCTTCAGACCATCAACTTCCACAGCCTGATCGCCACCAAGGCCACCCGGGTGGTGGGCCTGAACACCCATACCCCCCGCAGTGTCATGGAGTTCGGCACCCGCCGCGCCCAGGGCGAGAGCGCCGGCAACGACGGCGCCTATGCCGCTGTGCTGGGCGGCTGCGTCGGCACCGCCAACTGCCTGGCTGAGATGAAGTATGGTGCCGAGGTCAAGGCCGTCGGCACTGTGGCCCACAGCTTCATCGAGTTTTTCCCCACCGAGTTTGATGCCTTCAAGGCTTTTGCTGACACCTATCCCGATTCGGTGAGCCTGCTGCTGGACACCTATAATATTATGGAAAGCGGCCTGCCCAACCTGATCAAACTGGATGACTACCTGATTGAGAAGTACCCCGATGATCCCAACAAGCGGGTGAAGTCGGCCCGCATTGATTCGGGCGACCTGGCCCGTGGTTCCAAGCGGCTGCGCCGGGCCCTGGATGCAGCCGGCAAGCCCTATATCAAGCTGGTGGCCTCCAATGCCCTGGATGAGAAGAAGATCGCCAACATGGAGCTGTATGAACACGCCCACTTTGATTCCTACGGCGTGGGCGAGAATCTGATCACCTCTGCTTCGGACCCTGTGTTCGGCGGCGTGTACAAGCTGGTGGCGGTCAAGCAGCCTGACGGCAGCTACCTGCCCAAGATGAAGTGCTCGGACAGCGTCAGCAAGGCCATCATCCCCGGCAAAAAGATGCCCTGGCGTCTGTATGACGCCAACGGCCAGGCCCAGTGCGATCTGATCGCCATGGATGGGGAAGTGATCGAGGCCGGCAAGCCCATCACCATGGTCAACCTGGACCCGGACGCTGTGGAGCGGACCATTACCTTCACCCCGACGGCAGTGAAGCAGCTGCTGGTGCCCCATATTCTGGGAGGCCAGCTGGCCATCCAGCTGCCTTCCATCAGCGAGCGCCGGGAGTATGTGGCCCATCAGCTCACCTATGAGATCTGGGAGAGCGAGCTGCGGCTGGAGTGCCCCCACAAGCACTATGTGAATATGACCCCTGCGGTGGCTGAGTGCCGCGAGAAGATGTATGCGGAACTGCACGGGGGCCGTGTCTGAGGTTGACAAACTGCTGGACCTATTGTATTATATAGTTCGTCTGATGCTGCCGCGTTTTTTGCGCGGCAGCTTGCTGTGCCGCTGTGGTGAAATTGGCAGACACGAGGGACTTAAAATCCCTTTCTGGAGACAGAGTACGGGTTCGACCCCCGTCGGCGGCATTTAAAAAGGCGCCCGGTTGATCCGGGCGCTTTTTTCGTAAAGAGGAGGCGAGAATATGATCCATTCTTCTGCGCAGCCGGGCGCCCGCTATGCACTGCTGGATGAGCTGCGGGGGTTTTGCCTCATCGGTATGATGCTGTATCATGGACTGTGGGACCTGGTCTATCTGTATGGGGTTTCCATTCCCTGGTATACAGGCACGCCGGGCCATGTGTGGCAGCAGATAATCTGCTGTACGTTCATTCTGCTGTCGGGCTTCTGCCTGGCGCTGGGGCATCATCCTGTCCGGCGGGGGCTGATTGTATTTGCATCCGGGGCACTGGTGACCCTGGTGACCTGGCTTTTCATGCCTGCAGACCTGGTTCTGTTCGGGGTGCTGACCTTCCTGGGCTCGGCCATGATTGTGACCGGTCTGCTGCGCCGGTGGCTGGAACGGGTTCCTGCCTGGCTGGGCTTTGCTGTCAGCGTGGTGCTGTTTGTGGTGACCAAGGAAATCAACAGCGGATTCTTTGGGTTTGAGGGGCTTGTGCTGGGTATGGTCCCCGCGGGGCTGTATGCCAACAACTTCACTGCCTTCCTGGGCTTTCCCCAGCCGTGGTTTTACTCCACCGATTATTTCTCACTGTTTCCCTGGCTGTTTCTGTTCTGGGCAGGCTTTTTCCTCCACCAGTTGGTGGGGAAGGAGCGGATGGCGCCCCTGGGCCGCTCTGTCTGCCCGCCTCTGGGATGGATGGGCCGTCATTCGCTGCTGATCTATCTGCTGCACCAGCCGGTGATTTACGGCATACTGTCCCTGGGGGCGCTGCTGCTGTAAAGGGTGGAAAAATATTCCGCTGTATAGGCTTCTCTGTTTGCGGGCATACTGCTTGCAGGAGAGAGGTGATAAACAATGGAAAACAAAGGTGTTATCTGTGATGTCGGCGAGTGCCGCTACAATGTGGATTGCTGCAAGTGCAATCTGCCTCAGATCAAGGTGACCGAGCACTGCGCATCCGACAGCTGCGGCACCCAGCAGGTTGATACGCCGCACTTCTGCCAGAGCTACCAGAAGAAGTAACTCTGTCTGAAGAAAAAAGCTCCCCCGCCGCGCACCTTTCGGGGTGTACGGCAGGGGAGCTTTGCTTTGTATGAGTCAGCGGAGGGTGACATTGCAGGTGGCCAGGCTGCGGACCAGGGTGTCCACGCTTTCCTTCATCTGGATGCTGTTCATGCCCAGCTGGAAGGCGGTCTGAACGTTGGCCCGGCTGTCGTCGATGAAGATGCACTCGCTGGCGATCAGATGATACTTGTTCAGCAGTTCCTGGTAAATCCGGGGGTCGGGCTTGTTGATGTGGACGTCGCAGGAGGCCACGCCGCCGTCAAAAACCCCTTCCAGGCCCCGCTTCATCAAAAGGTCCAGGGTGTCTTCCGGGATGTTGCTCAGGTAGTAGACGCAGTAGCCGTGGTTTTTCAGACGGCGGACCAGCTCCACCATCCGGCGCCGGAGATGCAGAATGGTGGTCCAGTTTTCCAGCACTTCCTGGACTTCAAAGACGCAGTGTTCCGCTTTGGCGGCTTCCAGCATGGCCTGGTTGCCCTCGTAGCGGGTGCAAAGGCCGGCGTCCAGCTTTTTCCAGGTTTCGCTGCCGAAGGTCAGATTGTAAACCTTTTCCTCTGTGGCGCTGTTGCAGAACCGGTCCAGCAGAAAATCCTTGGGGTTGAAATCCACCATCACACCGCCGATATCAAAAATGACATTCTTATACATAATGGCCTCTCCTGACCCGGCTTTGGGCCGGGTTCAATGCACGTTTTTCTTTGTACTGCATAGTATAACACATCGGGACCAGGGATTTCCACTGGTTTTTACCGCAGGATCTGCGCCGATGCGAGGCAGATCGAAAGGGGGAGCGCGCTGTGACATTCCGGGAACTGAGCAAAAAAGAAGTGGTGCAGCTGAAAGAGGGGGCCTGCCTGGGCAAAATCGACGATATGGTGATCGACCCCGAACAGGCCAAGATCGAAAAGCTGCTGATGCTGGGCCGGCCCAAACTGTTCGGGCTGCTGGGCCGGGGCGAAACCCTGGTGATTGAATGGGACGAGATCGAAAAAATCGGGGCTGACGCCCTGCTGGTCACCACCGAACTGCCCGAGCAGCAGCCGCAGGAGGATA
This sequence comes from uncultured Faecalibacterium sp., assembly GCA_944386015.1. Lineage (GTDB taxonomy): Bacteria > Bacillota > Clostridia > Oscillospirales > Ruminococcaceae > Faecalibacterium. Next base: position 110,040 of record CALWZK010000077.1, on the reverse strand, counting down.
AGAAGGCCAGCCTGCTGGAGCGGCTTCTGGGAAAGTGACAACAGAAGCTGCTTGTAAAGTTTCACAGGAATATGAGTAGACTTTAGGTCAAATTGCGATATAATAGAATGCAGGCTTTCTGCGGGCTGCGGCCCGCACTGGGAACCAAAACAGGAAGTGGAGTTCGTTGGTATGAAAGAAAAACAACAAATGACCTCTTCCCTGGGCGTCCAAATCGCCCGGGGATTTTTTCCGTTTGCCGCGTCACTGATTTTTCTGGTCCTGACCGAATGGGTGGCGCGGGGCGAGCTGACAGGGGAGATCTGGACCGAGTACATCCTGCCCCATCTGGCCTCCTACATATTGTCCTGGCTGTTTCTGTTTTTGATCTGGATGATGGTGGATACCATCACCCGGCTGGCCCCGCTGGCCACATTCCTGACAGGGCTCACAGGCCTGCTGCCGGCCACGGTCAATTTTTACACCCTGCAGCTGCGGGGCGAGCCGTTCCTTCCCTGGGATCTGACCCAGATGGAAGAAGCCGCCGGCGTGGCCTCTGCAGCCGGGCTTAAAATCCAGACCAGCATGGTCTGCTCAGGCATCCTGCTGATTGTACTGACGGCGGTGTCGTTCGTGCTGTACCGCCGCCGGCCCAAACCGGTTTGGACGGTGCGGCTGGTCAGCATTGCGGCGGCGGCTGCAGCTTTCCTGACCCTGGTGTTCGGCATCTATCTGCAGCCGGCGGCCACCCAGTGGTTTGGCATTTACTCGGACGCCTGGATGCAGGACCGCTACTACCGCTGGTATGGGCTGATCACCGGCTTTGTGACCAACCTGACCAACCTGGAGATTGACGCCCCCGACGACTACTCGGAAGAAGCGGTCAACGCTGTGCTGGATGAGGTGGAGGAAGCCGGCAGGATGACCACCGGCCCCAATTTCCCCGACAGTTATGGCGCCACCACCGATCCTGACCAGATTGAAAAGACCCCCACCATCATCTATGTGATGGATGAGTCTTACTGGGACGTCAGCGAGCTGGAACAGTACGGTGTCACCTTTGACACCGATTTGTCCCCCAATCTTCACGCATTGCAGCAGACCAGTGCCTATGGCAAGGTATACAGCCCCAGCTTCGGCGGCGGCACCTGCGATGTTGAGTTTGAGGCCCTGACCGGCTATTCAGTGGGATTTCTGCCCTCCGGCTGCAAACCCTATCAGCAGCATGTGACCCATCCCATGTTCGCGCTGCCGTCTTATCTCAAGAGCCAGGGTTACCAGACCGCCGCGGTTCACTGCTACTATGCCAAGTACTGGAGCCGCAACACCGCTTATCCCAATCTGGGCTTTGATGACTTCATCAGCCTGGAAGACATGCATGGGGTGGACAAGGTGCGCAGCTATTACTGGTCCAGCGGCCTTGTCACCGATGATTCCATGGGGGACCAGATCATCCAGGAATATGAGAACCTGAAAGCTTCCTCGGATGCCCCTGTCTTCCTCCATGCCGTCACCATGCAGAACCACACCAATTACAATGCGGCCAACTATCCCGATGACCAGCGGGTGCATGTCACCAGTGCGCCGGCCGGCCTGAAACAGAGCACCATCGGTGCCCTGGAGGACTTCGCCACCGGCGTCCGGGATGCGGACGCCCTGCTGGGAAAGCTGGTCAATTATTTCTCCCAGGTGGACGAGCCGGTGATCCTGGTGTTCTGGGGGGACCATTACAACCCCATCGATTCAGGCTATGACGTCTATACCAAGACGGGCTATGCCAGCGCCGACAGCAATGACCCGAACCTCCATCAGACCACGCTGCTGATGTGGTCCAACTACAGCAATCTCCAGGTGGATCTGGGCACCATCGCGGCCTATGAGGTTTCGCCGGTGATGATGGACATCTTCGGCCTGGATCAGCCCCTGTATTTCCAGTACCTGAACCGGCAGCTGCGCTACGGCTACCGCAGCTGCACCGCCGGCAAAACGGTCAACTGGGACGGCACCATTTCCGACAGCCTGACCCCGCAGCAGGAGCGCTGGCGGAACAACCACTGGCTGCTGCAGTACGATCTGATGTTCGGGGAAGGGTATGCGCTGGACCGGATGGGGATCACCCTGGACGAGCCTGAATAAAAATTTGCCCCTGAAAGTAAAAAATGGTCTTGCATCCGGCCCGGGGCTGTGTTATTATATTTAAGGTGTGTCCGGCCAAAGGGGCCGGTGCGCCGATTCACCATCACACACGCATCACTATGCTCTTTTGTGCCTCCCCGGAGGTGGAGAGCAGTCTGCACACCCTGTACCATGCAGGGCAGGCAGATCACGGTGTGCGGAGGTCAAAACAATTTGGAGGTAACGTATCATGGCAGTCATTTCTATGAAGCAGCTTCTCGAAGCAGGCGTGCACTTCGGTCACCAGACCCGCCGCTGGAACCCCAAGATGGCGAAGTATATCTTCACCGAGCGCAACGGCATCTATATCATCGACCTGCAGAAGACCGTCAAGAAGCTGGACGAAGCTTACAACTACGTGAAGGAAGTCGCAGCTGACGGCGGCGATATCCTGTTCGTCGGCACCAAGAAGCAGGCTCAGGAGTCCATCCGCGATGAGGCCAACCGCTGCGGCATGCACTATGTCAACGCCCGGTGGCTGGGCGGCATGCTGACCAACTTCCGCACCATCCGCAAGCGCATTGACCGGATGGAGCAGCTGAAGAAGATGCAGGAGAACGGCACCTTCGAGCTGCTGCCCAAGAAGGAAGTTGCCAAGCTGGAGCTGGAGATGGAGAAGCTGGACAAGTACCTCGGCGGCGTCAAGAACATGAAGACCCTGCCCAAGGCTCTGTTCATCGTTGATCCCCACAAGGAGCGCATCGCTGTCTCCGAGGCCCGCAAGCTGCACATCCCCATCATTGCAATCGTTGATACCAACTGCAACCCCGACGAGATCGACTGGGTCATCCCCGGCAATGACGACGCCATCCGCGCTGTCAAGCTGATTGCCGGCGCTATGGCTGACGCCGTTCTGGAGGGCAAGCAGGGCAACCAGGAGGCTGCTCCCGCTGAGGAAGCCGCCAACGCCTGATTTCTCCGTCACAACAGGCACTGATAGAATAGGAGAGGATTACAATGGCTATTTCTGCAAAGGACGTTATGGAGCTGCGCAAGCAGACCGACTGCGGCATGATGGAGTGCAAGAAGGCTCTGACCGACGCTGAGGGCGATTTCGCCAAGGCCATCGAGCTGCTGCGTGAGCGCGGCCTGGCCACCGCCGCCAAGAAGGCCGGCCGTGTGGCCGCCGAGGGCATGGTCTACGCCGATTACTGCACTGAGTGCAAGGTGGGCGTGGTCATCGAGGTCAACGCCGAGACCGACTTCGTCGCCAAGAACGAGAAGTTCGTCGAGTTCGTCAAGGAAGCAGCCAAGGTCATCATGCAGCAGAACCCCGCCGATGTGGAGGCTCTGATGAACTGCAAGATGGGCGAGGGCACTGTGGATGAGGCTCTGAAGCAGCTGATCCTGGTCATCAAGGAGAACATCAAGGTTCGCCGTTTTGTCCGTTACGAGGGCCCCTGCGCAGCTTATGTGCACGGCGGCGGCACCCACGCTGTTCTGGTCAACTTCGAGACCTCTGACGAGGTTGCTGCAAAGCCCGAGTTCACTGCTTACGGCAAGGACATCGCTATGCAGATCGCAGCTGCCAACCCCACCTACCTGGACGAGGCCAGCGTTCCTGCCGAGGTCATCGACAAGGAGAAGGAGATCATGCTGGTTCAGATGGCCAGCGATCCCAAGAACGCCAACAAGCCTGAGGCTGTCAAGGTCAAGATGATCGAGGGCAAGCTGAAGAAGTACTACAAGGAGAACTGCCTGGTTGACCAGGAGTTCGTCAAGGACAGCGAGCTGTCCGTGGCTCAGTACACCGCCAAGGTTGCCAAGGAGCTGGGCGGCGACATCAAGATCGTCAAGTTCACCCGCTTCCAGAAGGGCGAGGGCCTGGAGAAGCGTTCGGATGACTTCGCAGCTGAAGTCGCCAGCATGGTCAAGTAATTTGGCTTAAAGCGATCCAAGAAACAAAGGATGCAGCACCTTTCGGGGTGCTGCATCTTTTTCTGTCCGGGAAAACCGTGAAAAGGCTGTCCGGGATGTTGACTTTCGCGCTTTCTTGTGCTAAAGTGAATGACAGTAACGCAGCAGGAATGATACAGGAGGCCGCCCTATGACAGACAAGAATCCCCGGCGCAACGCCCTGACCGACGCTCTCTTTGATGCGATTCTCACCCTTCAGGACAGGGAAGAGTGCTACCGCTTTTTCGATGATCTGTGCACGGTGAAGGAAATTTCCGATATGTCCCAGCGGCTGGAAGCTGCCAAGCTTTTGCTGGAAGGCAAAACCTACGAGCAGATTGTCAAGTCGGCTGAGATCAGCACCGCCACCATCAGCCGGATCAACCGCTGCATCCAGTATGGAGCCGGCGGCTACCAGACCATCATCCAGCGTCTGGAGGAAGCAAAAGAAAAGTAAGGGCCGCACACACGGGGCTGCGGCGGCATAGACTGGCGTATCCAAAACAGATGAAAGGGAGGATACCCACTATGACCACCATTAATACCACCTGCCCCAAGATCGAGGCCCGTTCGATGCACCAGGTTGTGCTGGATCTGTTCGAGAGCATCGCCATGCAGGAGGGCGCTCTGAGCTACATTCTCTGCGCCGAGAGCCAGAAGATGAAAACTGCCCTCAATATGGAGGGCATTGATCTGTGCAAGCTGCTGGAGATCAACGATTCTGCCACCAACATGGTTCACGCTGTTGCCAACCTGGAGCTGGTGCTGAAGGATAAGCTGGAGTTTGTGACCAACAATCTGTCCTATGACGGCGACGGCTGCTGTGAAGAGGAGACTGGCCCGGTCTGCTGATGTTGCTGCGCTGAAAGCCGATGCAATGCCCGTCCCGGTGGCCCGGGGCGGGCATTTTGTGCTGTCTGCAGCCCGGGGAAAAATGGAAAATTCGTTAAAATGGCGCCCTGGAATTGCCCGGCGGCCCAAATTGTGCTATACTACCTACTGTATATCTATGACAATCAAAGGGGGATCGCCGTTTGTTACCTTACGATGCTGTCCTGCTGGATGTGGATGGGACCCTGTTGGATTCCGCTCCAGGGATTCTTTATACGCTGCGTGAGGTCTTTCACACCATGGGGACCGACATCACCGGTGTGGACCTGATGCGCTATGTGGGGCCGCCCCTGCGCAAGACCTTCGCCGAGTACTACACCAGCGAAGCCGAGATCGAGCGGGCCACCAACCTGTATCGAGACAGTTATGCGGTGACGGGATGCCATATGTGCAAACCCTATCCCGGGGCGGCAGAGATGCTGCGCAGGCTCAGGGCTGCAGGGCTGACCCTCTGCACCGCTACGTCCAAACCCACCCGGGTGGTAACGCCGATTCTGGAAGAGCAGGGCCTGGCGCCTCTGCTGGATCTGATTGCAGGGGCCTCCATGGACCAGAGCCGCGACACCAAAGCGCAGGTGATTCAGTATGTGCTGGATCAGCCGCTGCTGCGGGGCAAGCGGGCTCTGATGGTGGGAGACCGGAACGATGATATGCGGGGTGCAGCAGCCTGCGGGCTGGATGCGGCCGCCGTGCTGTATGGCTACGGCAGCAAGGAAGAACTTGCACCCTTCAGTCCAAAACTGTACGCTGCAAGCTGCAAACAACTGGCGGACCTCCTGGTAGGAGAGTCGGTCTAACGGAGAGATGGGGAAGTTACGATGAGTCGAAATTCACAGCCTATGACACCAGTCCAGAAACAGGCCATTTTTGTGTGCGCCATCTGCGCGCTGGCCATCCTGATTACCGCCAGCGTCACCTATGTGCTGCTGCACACCAAGGGCGGCGGCGGGGCCGGCGAAGTCCAGCAGGTGGAAGAGCCGGATGACCTGGCCACCCATTACCAGGTCAACACCGAATCTTCGGCGCTGCTGACCGAAACCGATGACGCAGGCCAGTCCTATCTGGACGAGACTTTGTTCCTGGGCGACTCCAACACGGTGCGCCTGTACAACAATGGCCTGATTACCCTGCAGCAGTTCTGCGCAAAAGAGGGCATCGGCATTCAGGACGCTCTTTCGGAGGAGCTGGTCACCTTCAAGGGAACCGACCAGCGCTACACCATGGCCCAGGCTGTGGCCATGATGAAGCCCCGCCGGGTAGTCATCACCCTGGGGACCAATGACAACAGCATGGAAGTGGAGACTTTCATCGAGCACTATACCCGGCTGGTACAGGACATCCAGTCCAGCTACCCCTATACCGATATCATTGTCAACACCATTCCGCCGGTTCCCCAGGATCACTCCAACTATCCCTCTGTGTCCCAGGAGAAGATCGATGACCTCAACATGGCTCTGCTGACCATGTGCGAGAATCTGGGGGTCAAGTTCCTCAACAGCGCAGAGGTTCTGAAGGACTCTGCCACCGGCTTCGGCAAGGACGATTACTATATCAGCGGCGACATTCACCTCAAGAGCAGCGGCCTGAAGGCAGTGCTGAACTACCTGACCACCCATGCCTATGAGACCGAGGACCGCCGCCCTGATACCAGCAACATCCCCACCCGGACCCTGGAGTACACCAGCAATCCCAGCGATCCCGTGACTTCCAGCTCTTCTGAAGCAGCTGAAGAAGGGGAGACCTTTGAAGCCCACTACCGGATCGATCAGACCGGCGGCACCCTTACCAGCGGCGATACCTCGGGTGAGAAGTCTCTCAGCTTCAATGTGACGGCAGACCAGTCGGTCACCGTGACAGCTGTGCCGGCCGACGGGTATTTCTTCGTCAACTGGAGCGACGGCGTCACCTCCCGCACCCGCACCGACAGCGCCTTCAAGCAGAATCTGGATGTGACCGCGGTCTTCTCCAGCGCTTCGGTGGAGATCACCGGCGAGGGCTCCGGTGTCCTGGGCATGAACTATACCTTCAAGGCAAAGCTCAGCGGCAAATACGCCAAGGCTGAAAACCTGCACTGGTATGTCAACGGCGTGGAGTCCAAGGAAGCAGCCGGCAAGACCTCCATCACCTTTGTGGTGGATCCTGTGCTGGCCAATGAGACCTACAGCGTCTACGCTGTGGTCACTTACAACGACAGCCAGGTGACCAGCAACACCCTGCATGTTTCCTTTGACAAGGGGGTCAGCTCGGGCAGCTCTTCCAGTTCGTCCAGCTCTTCCTCCAGCAGCTCCAGCAGCTCCAGCAGTTCCAGCAGCTCTTCCAGCTCGTCTTCTGGGAAGGAAGAGACGGAGGAGCCTTCGAAAGAGGCGGCAGCTTCTTCCAGCAGTTCTTCCTCCAGCAAGCCGGCATCCAGCAGCTCTTCCAGTTCCAGCAGCAGTTCCAGTAGCTCCAGCAGCTCCAGCTCTTCGAGCTCCAGCGCTGCAGTGAACGAGGAACCGGGGACTTCCTCCAAACCCAGCACGTCCTCCTCTTCCCGGCCCAGCACCTCTTCCTCCAGCAGCGTGGCTCCTTCCAGCAGCTCGGAGGATTCGGATGGTGCTCTGGGTCAAGTGATGGATGGCCTGTTCCGGGTGGAGTAACAAGCGGGGCACCTTCTGTCTCCTGCCTGCATAGGCTGGGATATAGCCCAAAGGAGAGAGGAGGACCCAAACATGCAGCAGGATGAATATGTCGTCAGCCAGCCTGGCTGCGGCAATGTGACAGACGGCAGCGTGGATTTCTATGAGATGGAGTGGGAGATTGTAGATCCCGGCTCCACAGAAGAAGATTCCGGCTGCGGCTGCGGCGGCGAAACACCAGTTGAGCGCCGCTGCATCGACAACCAGCCCCAGCAGACCGATGATGCGGGCGGGTACGAGATCATAAACGTATGATGCGACAGGGCCAGCTCTGCGTGAACGGAGCTGGCTTTGCCTTGTAAAGAAGCTTGAAGAGAAAAGAGGGAGAGGTATGGCAAAATATTACTGCATTCTGTTTGATGCAGACAACACCCTGCTGGATTTCGATATGGCAGAGAACAAGGCTCTGATCGAAACCCTGACTCAGTATGAGATCGAGCCGTCCAACGAGACGATTCAGAAATACCGCGAGATCAATGAAGGCCTGTGGCGCCAGCTGGAAAAAGGGCAGATCCGCCGGGACAAACTGATGAATGAGCGGTTTACCCGGTTTTTGAAGGAGATTGGCAAAGAGGGGAACGGTGCCGAAATGAACCGGGCCTATCTCAGCCAGCTGTCCAGCCACCCGGACCTGATGGCGGACAATGTCCTGGACGTGCTCCACGAACTGGCAGAAGTGGCCACCATGGCCATCGTCACCAACGGCTTTGACAAGGTGCAGAGCCGCCGGGTGAAGGAATCGGGTGTTGGGGAGTTCATGGAAGAAGTCTTTGTCTCCGAGCGGGCCGACAGCGAAAAGCCCAACCGCAAGATTTTTGATACGGCTCTCAAGACCCTCGGGGTGGAAAATCGGGAACATGTGCTGGTGGTGGGGGACAGCCTCTCCAGCGACATCCAGGGCGGCATCAATGCAGGGCTGGATACCTGCTGGCTGAACCGGAACCATGCCGAAAACCCGGGGCAGGTAAGCCCGACCTATGAAATTGACAGCCTGGAGCAGCTGTATCCGATTGTAATGGAGCCGGACGAACTGGCCCGGGTGGGACAGAAGAACCGGCGTCACCAGATCTGAGGATTCCGGCGCAGAGTCCCGGGCCCGGACGCGAAGTGTGGGGAAGAAAACGATGTTGATGAATCTGGAACATATCGGCAAGAGCTTTGGGGAAAAGGTCGTGCTGCAGGACGTGACGGCCAGTGTCGAGCGGGAAGACCGCATCGGCATTGTGGGCCAGAACGGCGCAGGCAAGACCACCCTTCTGAAGATCCTGACCGGTGAATATACCGACTACAGCGGCGAGTTCAGCTTGACCCACGGCGTCACGCTGGGTTATCTGGCACAGAACGCCAAGCTGGACCATACACTGGATGTCTATGGTGAAATGCGCTCGACTTTTGCGCCTGTATTGGATGCCATGGCGCAGATGCAGGTGCTGGAAAAGAAAATGGCCGTCAAGTCAGACCCGTCTTTGCTGGAACAGCATGCTGCTCTGCAGGCGGTGATAGATGCCGCTGACGGCTACAATATGGATGTGAACATCAAAAAGGTGCTGGGAGGCATGGGCTTTCCCCAGGATACCTGGACCAAGAATATTGGTGTTCTGTCGGGCGGTGAGCTGACCCGGCTGCGGATTGCCAAACTGCTGCTGGAAAAGCCGGATATTTTGATCCTGGACGAGCCCACCAACCACCTGGATTTCGCCACCATGGAGTGGCTGGAGAACTATCTCCGCAGCTATTCCGGGGCGGTGCTGGTGGTCAGCCATGACCGCTATTTCCTGGATAACGTCTGTACCAAGATCTGGGAAGTGGCGGGCCAGACCATGACGGTCTACAAGGGCAACTTCTCGGCTTATTTGCCCCAGAAAGAGGCGGCCGACGCCCTGCGGCAGAAGCAGCATGACGCCGACGTGGCCCTGGCCGAAAAGCTCCAGGACTATATTGACAAAAACCTGGTGCGGGCCTCCACCACCAAGATGGCCCAGAGCCGCCGCAAACAGCTGGAAAAGCTGGAGATCACCGAAGCGCCCAGGGATGAGACCAACAAGCTCAAGTTCCGCTTTGAGTACGACGTGGAGCCCTGGAATGAGCTGGTGATCATGAAAAACCTGACGGTCCGGATCGGGGACCGTGTGCTGCTGGAGCCCTTTACCTACACGGTATGCCGGGGCCAGCGGCTGGTGATTGCCGGGCCCAACGGCGCCGGCAAGTCCACCCTGATGCAGGTGCTGGACGGCAAACGCCGCCCCTCGGGGGGCATGGTTCGTCTGGGCACCGGCGCCCGCCCCAGCATTTTTGAACAGCAGCAGCACCGCACCGGCGCAGGCCGGGTGATCGATGCCATCTGGGACAAGTACCCCCAGATGACCGAGCTGGAAGTCCGGAGCCATCTGGCCCGGCTGGGCTTCCGGGGCGAGACGGTGTTCAAGGACTGCGCCTCCCTGTCGGGCGGCGAGCTGGCCCGGCTCCGCTTTGCGGAAATTGTGCTGGAACGGCCCAACCTGCTGTTTTTGGACGAGCCCACCAACCACCTGGACATCTATACCCGTGAAAATCTGACCGAGGCGCTGATGGCCTATACCGGCACGCTGCTGCTGGTGACCCATGACCGCCACTTGATGAACAGCCTGGCCTGCCCGATCCTCTATCTGGAAAACGGCAAGGCCACCATTTACCCCAACTACGATGCCCTGATGGGCCGCAGCACAGCTGCCGCTGCACCGGAAAAATCGGATGCTGCCGCCAAGGCGGGCTACGGCAAGGAGCAGCGCCGCCGCCGGGCCGAACTGCGGGCCAAGATCAAATCCTGCGAGGAGGAGATGGAGAAGTGCGGCGCCCGGGAAGTGGAGCTGGACAACGAGATCAACTCCCCGGAAGTCTACAACGACCCCCAGCTGCTGCGCCAGAAGAGCGATGAGCTGGAGGACCTGCGGTTCCACCAGGAGGAGCTGTTCGCTGCCTGGGAGGCTGCCGTTGAGGAACAGGAGCAGTATGAACATTCGCTGGAATCCAATGAGAACACCGAAGCATAAACTTTTGCAGGAGGCAGACCATGCGCAGGCAGCAGAGAAGTAAAGCAAAACAGGTTGCCCTGTCGGGCATGCTTTTTGCCCTGGCCATGGCCCTTTCCTTTGCCGAGGGCACCCTCACCATACCGGGCCTTTTGCCCGGCATGAAGCTGGGCCTGGCCAACATTGTGGTGATGTACGGCCTGCTGTTTATGGGGCCGAAGCAGGCCCTGATCCTGGATTTGCTGAAAGCACTGTTTGTCTTTCTGGTGTCCGGGCCCACGGCAGGATTTCTCTCCCTGTGCGGCGGGCTGCTCTCGCTGCTGGTGATGTGGCTGCTGTATGATGTGCTGCCGGTGCATCCCACCTGGTTTATCCTGTCGGTCTGCGGCGCTTTTGGCCACAATGTGGGCCAGCTGCTGGGCGCGGGGGTCATCATTTCTTCCGCCCTTTCCTTCTACTATGCGCCGGTGATGCTGGTGCTGGGCCTGGTGATGGGCGCCCTGACCGCCCTGATCCTGCGGGCTCTGTTGCCGGCACTGGACAAGCTGGGGTATAATATAAGGGAACGAAACCAAGATTAAGCCATTTTGCGGCGGATGGAAAATCTTTGCGGGGGTCCATCGCTGGCAAAACCAGTGGGACCCGTTGCAACTGCTGCCGCAACCGGCTATAATACAGGGGCAGGGCAGCGCCCTGCCTAGAGAACAAAGGCTGTGCCCGACGCGATACTGGGGGCACAGCTTTGGGAGGTTCACAATGTCTGAGAAAGTAACGATCAAGGTGGAGCGTCAGACCCTCCATCTTCCTGCCATTGCCCTGCGGGGGCTGGTGGTCTTCCCAAACAACCTGGTTCACTTTGAGGTGGGCCGTGAAAAGAGCATCGCCGCCATCGAGTGGGCGATGAGCAACAATTCCAATGTATTTCTGGTCGCCCAGAAGAAGATGGACACCGACGAGCCCACCCGCGACGACCTGTTTACTTATGGCGTGGTTGCCGAGATCAAGCAGGTTCTGCGGGTTTCGGATGACCTGGTGCGGGTTCTGGTGGAAGGCAAGTACCGCGCCAAAATCACCGATCTGGACGAAGACGGCAAGTTCCTGCTGGCCGCTGTCCAGCAGGCGCCGGTCCGGGGGGTCAAGGAGGAAAATTCCCTCCAGACCGATGCCCTGGTCCGCAGCCTGAAAAATATCTTTGACGAGTATCTGGCCCTGAACCAGCGGCTGGCCAAAGATGTGGTTTTTGCCATCGTCTCCAGCGATGACCCTGTGTTCCTGAGCGAGTATGTCCCGGCCAATCTGCTGCTGCGGTATGAGGACAAGCAGGCCGTGATGGATGAAAACACCCTCACCGGCCGGCTGGAAAAACTCATCGAGCTGCTGCGCCGGGAGTGCCAGGTCCTGCAGATCGAGAAGGAGATCAACGACAAGGTCAACGAGTCGATGGACAAAAACCAGCGGGACTACTACCTCCATGAGCAGCTGAACATCATCAGCAGCGAGCTGGGGGAAGGGGACGACACCCACGCCGAGGCAGAGGATTACCGCCGCCGGATTCTTGCCCTCCATCTGGAGGCAGACAGCGAGCAGAAGCTGCTGAAAGAGGTGGACCGTCTGGCCAAGATGCAGGGCAGCAATCAGGAGGCAACGGTCATCCGCACCTACCTGGATACCTGCCTGGATCTGCCCTGGAACACCTTCACTGAGGATGACCTGGATATCGCCAAGGCCCAGCAGATTCTGGATCATGATCACTACGGCCTGAAAAAGGTGAAAGACCGGATCCTGGAGATGCTGGCTGTCCGCAAGCTGGCGCCGGATGTGAAAGCCCAGATCATCTGCCTGGTTGGCCCTCCGGGCGTCGGCAAGACCAGCATTGCCCGGTCCATTGCCGCCTGCCTGCACCGCAAGTATGTCCGGCTGAGCCTGGGCGGCGTGCGGGATGAGGCCGAAATCCGCGGCCACCGCCGCACCTACATCGGGGCCATGCCCGGCAAGATCATCAGCGCCATGATCACCGCCAAGAGCCAGAATCCTCTGATTCTGCTGGATGAGATTGACAAGCTGGCAGGGGATTTCCGGGGTGACCCGGCGGCGGCCCTGCTGGAAGCACTGGACCCGGAGCAGAACAATACCTTCAAGGATCACTTCCTGGATATCCCCTATGACCTGAGCCATGTGCTGTTCATCACCACCGCCAACGATCTGAGTGGCATCCCCGGCCCGCTGCGGGACCGTATGGATATCATCGAGCTGCCCAGCTATACCCGGGTGGAGAAGTACAACATTGCCCGCCGCCATCTGCTGCCCAAGCAGCTGGAGCTGTGCGGTCTGACCGGCAAGGTTACCCTGTCCCAGGGGGCCCTGTACGGCCTGATCGACGGTTATACCCGGGAGGCAGGCGTCCGCAGCCTGGAGCGCACCATCACCAGCGTTCTGCGCAAGTGCGCCCGCAAGATTGCCGCCGGGGAAGTGGAGAGCGTCTCGGTGACTTCCTCCATGCTGGAGGACCTGCTGGGCCCCCGCATGGTCAAGCCCGAGTTCCTCAACCGGGACAATGCCGTGGGCATTGCCAACGGCCTGGCCTGGACTAGTGTGGGCGGCGAGACCCTGCCCATCGAAGTGCAGGTCATCGAGGATGGTTCCGGCAAGATCACTGTCACCGGCTCTCTGGGCGACGTGATGAAAGAGAGTGCCCAGCTGGCCATTACATACGCCCGTGTCCATGCGGCGGAATACGGCATCGACACCGAGAAGCTGAAGAAGTGCGACCTGCATATCCACGCCCCTGAAGGCGCCATTCCCAAGGATGGCCCTTCCGCCGGCGTCACCCTGACCACGGCGCTGATTTCCTGCCTGTCCGGCCGTCCGGTCCGGGGAGATGTGGCCATGACCGGTGAGATTACCCTGCATGGCAACGTCCTTGCCATCGGCGGCCTGCGGGAAAAGAGCATGGCGGCTTACCGGGAGGGGATGAAGCTGGTGCTGATTCCCAAGGACAACGAGAGCGATCTGTACGAGGTGGACGACGAGGTCAAGGAGCACATCCAGTTTGTGCCGGTGTCCACCCTGGAGCAGGTGCTGCGCACCGCCCTGCTGAAGGCTCCCAAGCCCATGCCTGCCCGGCGCACCCGGGCCCGTAAACCCAAGACAGCCGACTCGATTCTGCCGCCGGCATCGGACAAGACGCCGCAGCCGGGTGTGGTCTGCTGAGACAGCGGATGAGGAGAACAGATGAACTACAACAAAGCGGCCTTTCTTGCCAGCTATGGCATTTCCAGCCAGCTGCCGGACAGTGACCGCCCCGAAATCAGCTTTTCGGGCCGGTCCAACGTGGGCAAGTCCAGCCTGATCAACAAACTGTGCAACCGCAAAAATCTGGCCCGGGTGTCCAGCACGCCGGGCAAGACGGCCACCATCAATTTCTATGATGTGGATCACTGTTATTTTGTGGATCTGCCGGGCTATGGCTACGCCAAGGTCAGCAATGCGGACCGCCAGCGCTGGGATGACCTGATCAACAGTTATTTCGGTGCCGCACGGCACCACACCCTGCTGGTGCAGCTGATCGACTGCCGCCACGACATCAGCGCCGATGACGCCCAGATGCTGCGGTATCTGCACTACCATCAGATTCCCTATGTGGTGGCGCTGACCAAGGGCGACAAGCTCAAAAAGAGCCAGATGGAGTCGACCCGTCAGGCCTTTGAAAAGGTGTGTCTGGCCTATGGCTGCCAGGCGGTGGTGCTGACCAGCGCCGAAAGCGGCAGCGGCATTCCGGAGCTGCAGGCCATTCTGGATCAGGCGGTGAATGCCGCCCTGGCGGACAGGGAATAAGCCCATGGCGTACAATGAATTTGCCTATTTTTATGACTCCCTGAATGAGGATGCAGACTATGATGCCCTCTACCGGCACATCAAGGCGGAGCTGGAAGCCCACGGCATCCACAGCGGCATTCTGGCCGATCTGGGCTGCGGCACCGGTGAACTGACCCTGATGCTGGCCCAGGACGGCTACGATATGATCGCCATTGATCAGTCGGAGGAGATGCTCTGTGTGGTGCGGGATAAGGCCGACCAGCTGGAGCTGACCGGCCGGCTGCTGCTGCTGGAGCAGGACCTGTGCCATCTGGACCTTTACGGCACCATTCAGGGGGCGGTGTCCACCTTTGACACCTTCAACCACCTGCCCACTCTGGATGCAGCCATTGCCAATGCGGGCTTTTTCATGGAAAAGGGCGGCGTGCTGCTGTTTGACATGAATACCCCCTATAAGCACCAAAAGGTGCTGGGCAACAACACCTTTACCTTTGAGGGAGAAGAGGCTGGCTGCGTCTGGCGCAACCAGCTGGAGGACGGCGGCCGGAGGGTCCGCATTTCGCTGGATATCACCGACGAGGAAAACGGCGAGAGCTTCCATGAGGAGTTCTGCGAGTACACCTATTCCTTGGAGGAGATCCGCGCCGCACTGGAACGGCATGGATTTACCCTGGAATCGGTCTGTGACGGAGAAACCTTTGGCCCGCTGACCGATACCAGCGAGCGGTATTTTTTCTGCGCCGTCAAAAACTACACACAGCTGGAAGGAGAACAAGATGTCTGAATGGATCCGCGGCCTTTCTGAAAACGGGGGCATTGTATTTTGCGGCATAGATTCCACCGATATTGTCCGCAAAGCGGAACAGCTGCACAAGACCAGCGCCACCTGCAGCGCTGCCCTGGGCAGGCTTCTGACCGGGGCCTCCCTGATGGGATCGATGCTGAAAGATGAGCGGGACAGCGTGACCCTGCGGATCAACGGCGGCGGCCCGGCCGGCCTGGTGATTGCATGCACCGACGGCCATGGCAACGTGAAGGGCTGTATCGACCATCCGCTGGTGGAGCTGCCGCCCCGGGCGGACGGCCATCTGGATGTAGGTGGTGCTGTGGGCAAGGACGGCGTCCTCACCGTCATCCGGGACAATAAACTTCAGCGGGAACCCACCATCGGCCAGGTGCCTCTGGTATCGGGGGAAATTGCCGAGGATCTGACGGCCTACTATGCCTACAGCGAACAGATTCCCACAGTGTGTGCCCTGGGCGTCCTGGTGGACCCGGATCTCACCATCCACTGCGCCGGCGGCTATCTGGTGCAGCTGCTGCCCGGTGCCACCGATGCAGAGATCACCCAGCTGGAGCAGAACATTGCGGCCATGCCTTCGGTTACCGAGATGCTGCGGGCCGGCGCCACCACAGAGGACATGATGGAAAAGGCACTGGCCGGTTTTGCACCCTCGGTGCTGGACCGCCGCCAGGTGGCGTACAAGTGCGACTGCAGCCAGCAGCGCACCAAGGAAATGCTGTTCAGCCTGGGCCGCAAGGAACTGGAAAAGCTGCGGGATGAGGACCCCCACTGTGAGGTGGTCTGCCACTTCTGCCACAGCAAATATACCTTTGATCTGAACCAGCTCCTGAAGGAGCTGCCGGCGGATGCCAAGGCGCCCGCCACGGAAAAGGAATAAAACAAGAAAACGGCTGGCCGTGCTTCGCAGCACCGACCGGCCGTTTTTGTGTCATTTAGTCCTGGACAATGTTGTCCAGCAGAGTGTAGGTGACAGCGTAATGAAGACTGTGTGCCTGCCGGTCCACCGTCTCCTGCTGGGCCACAATTTCAGCATCCGGCCAGGCCTCGGCCAGTTGTTCCAGACATTTGAACCGGGCCATGGCCAGGGCTCCGTCTTCCGAATAGGTTACCTCCCGGATGCGCCGCTGATACCGGGTGGTTTCATCCACGGCCACCGGCAGGGGCAGGCCGAACAGTTCCAGCTGCAGGTGGCGAGTGATTTCCACGTCGTTGGGGGTGGGACCCACCAGCCCGCCGTCCAGACCAGGCAGGGTACAGTGCAGCCTGCCGATGGAAAGCCTGAGCCTGGTATGGGTTTTGCCGGTCAAAAGGGGCGCCTGGTCGGCCAGCGGCTGGTCACAGGCGGTATCCCATGTGAACTGGGCCATCACCACGCCGGCAGCCGGGGCAAAGATGGGGGTGCCGTCCCGTTCCGTGCGGCTGGTGCCAATGAGGGGCTGATCTTTCTCCACCTGCTGGCCGGGAACCACCAGGGCAGTTCCGCTTTTGAGGTTGACCTCAGTCACAAGGCCGCCGGTCTTGGCGTGCAGGGTCTGCAGCTTGCCCGAAAAGATGGCGGGGACCTGTTTGGCGGGGGCAGCTTCCACTTCCAGACGTCCGCCGAAAAAGTTGAGGCTGGCCCAGGAAAATTCCCCGCTCTTCAAGAGGGCATACTCGCCGGCGGTCAGCAGATCCTGGGAAACAACGGTGCCCGGTTCCAGGCCGGTTTCTTCCCGCAGGACGGCTGCAGCCCGGGCCTGCTGCCCGGCGGTGAGTTCACCGTAATCCACTGCCCAGACGAGGTTCCGGCTCCACAAAAGGAGCGGCACAAAAAGAGCCAGTCCGACCCAGAGCCCTGTGCGCCGCAGCAGGGGCCGAAGACAGAAAAAGAGGCCCCGCCGCCGCTGTACCTGCAGCCTCACCCGATTGCGCCGGGCCAGAGCTGCCAGTCTGCGGTACCGCCAGGCTGCGCAGCGCCCGGAGAACCCGCCGGGCAGGGGCTGGATTTTGGACAGATAAATCCCTGTTCGGGCTGCGTCGTTCAGCAGTTCCTCGGTGTTGCCGTTGCGGGCGGTAAAGGAGACCCCTGCCCAGAGCTGTACAACCTCCATTCAGCCGCCTCCTTCATGCATCAACGCCGTCGGTGAAATCGGTTCGCACAAACCGCCCCTGCAATGTAATCCGATGGGCGGCCAGGGATAGAATCTGCATCTGATCGCCGTAAACGGTAAAGGTGCCGCCGTACAGCTCCAGACAGAGCTTGTTCTGATCGTAAGTGCGGATTCGCCGGAAATGTTCAATTTCCATCTGTGTTCCTGTCATATAGACAGACGGACGGCGATACATGCCGGCGGGCGGCTGGCGGAACAACAGCTTGAACCAGCTCTGCGGCGTAAGCCTTCTTTTGTGTTGCTTTGACACCTTTCCCCCTCCTGTTTCCAGGGCAGCGCCGGCCGCGCCGTTCTGCCGGTATGGTGCGCTGTTTCTGTCCATATATATGGAAACAGGGGGGCTGCTTATGCGCTGCTGTGATGGGAAAAAGGTCCTTTTGGCGGGGGCCGCGCTGCTGACTGCCGTTTTGCCCTTTTGGGCGCCGGAGGCCTGTGCCCAGGCGCTCCGGGAGGGATTGCAGCTGTGCAGCGGGCCTTTGCTGCTGTCTCTGTTTCCGTTTTTGATTGTCTCAACCCTGCTGGTCCGCACCGGGGCGGGGGATCTGCTGGGGCTGCTGCTACGCCCGCTGGCGCGGCTGGCAGGGGCAAAAGCGCCCAGCGGGGGCGGCGTCCTCCTGATGGGACTTGCCGGCGGCTTTGCCCCTGCGGCCAATGCGGCTTCCCAGGCAGTCCGCGCCGGGAAACTTTCCCCTGAGGAAGCGTCGGCGCTTCTGCCTGCCTGTATCTGCTCGGGGCCTTCTTTTGTCGTTCTAACTGTAGGCCAGGGGATGCTGGGCAATACAGGCGCGGGGGCGCGGCTGTTTGCGGCCCAGGCTGCGGCAGGCATTCTCTCAGCGGCTGTTCTGTGCCGCCTGTTCCGGCAGGCGCCCCTGGATCGGACACAGGCTCCTGTTCCGTCAGGACCTCTGCCGCCCCTCCGGCTGGACACAGTGATCGCAGACGCTGCCATCACTTATTGCAAACTCTGCGGCTTTATTCTGTATTTTCGGCTTTTGGTCGGCGGGCTGGGGGCTGTTGGGGCAGGTCTGAGCCTTCCTGCTGCCATGATACTGGAAGTCTGCTCGGGCTGCGACCTGGCCTCCCGGACGGGCCGGTGGGCCAGCTGGCTCTGCTGTGCCGCCATCAGCCTGCAGGGAACGTCGGTTCTGCTGCAGGTCCGCACCATCTGTCCAGGGGAGATTTCTTTCCGGCCGCTGCTGGCGGCCCGACTGCTGCATCTGCCGCTCTCCTTGATGCTGTTCCGGCTGCTGCTCTGGCTGCCCGGCGGCGCAGTGACTGCCGGAAAGGTGATGGATCAGACACCGGTTGTGCTGCGGCGGGTCCCGCCGGACTGTGCAGTCCTGATTCTGCTGGGCTGCTGTCTGCTGGTGTGCCATCTCAACCGGTCACTGCCGGGACCGGATTAACAAAAAAGTCCCCGGAACCGTTTCACACGGTCCCGGGGACTTGCATGGAGCTACTGATCCGATTCGAACGGACGACCTGCTCATTACGAGTGAGCTGCTCTACCGGCTGAGCCACAGTAGCATATGCGACGTGAGTTATTTTAGCATAAAACCAGGTTGCTGTCAAGCTGTTCTGTCTGAGGCGGCCGGCGGATGAAAAGCTGGGATACAAGTCTTGTTCCTACAGGGAAAAGCGCTTGAATGTGACACAATAATTTTGTGGAATTTTCACAGTTTCCACTGCAAAGTTTTGGTGATATAATAAATGCAAGAACCATCTATGGTCGAAACCGGCAAATCATTTGCCTGGGTTTTGCTGGGATATCGGGAGGGATCACATGGCTGAAAAGAGCATCGAACTGGACAGTGTAGAAATTGCCGCCGCAGTGTTCGGAAACTGCGACTGCAACATCCGCCTGCTGGAGAAAGAATTTTCTGTCACAGCAACCTGCCGCGGCACCATGCTGCGCCTGGCGGGCGAGGAGGAGAACGTGGCGGCTGCCGCCCGTGCAGTGGAAGGAATGCTGCTCTTGATCGAGAACCACACGCCGTTGGAGGACCAGACCGTCCACTACTGCATGAGCCTCGCCCATGACGGCGAGGAAAAGCGTGTGCGGGAGCTGACAGAGGATTTCGTGGCCGTCACCGTCAAAGGGCGGCCCATCCGGCCCAAAACGCTGGGGCAGAAGGAGTATCTGAACGCCATCCGCACCCATCCCATTACCTTTGGTGTGGGCCCTGCAGGCACCGGCAAAACCTATCTTGCGGTTGCCATGGCTGTCAAGGCCTTCAAGGCAAAGGATGTATCGCGGATTATCCTGACCCGTCCCGCTGTGGAGGCCGGGGAGAAACTGGGTTTCCTGCCCGGAGATCTGCAGCAGAAGGTGGACCCCTATCTGCGTCCGCTGTACGACGGGCTGTTTGATATGCTGGGGGCCGAATCCTTTGAAAAGCTGGTGGAAAAGCAGCTGATCGAAGTGGCTCCGCTGGCCTATATGCGGGGCCGCACCCTGGATGATTCCTTCATCATCCTGGATGAAGCCCAGAACACCACGCCGGAACAGATGAAGATGTTCCTGACCCGCATGGGGACAGGCTCCAAGGTGGTGGTGACAGGCGATGTGACCCAGATCGACCTGCCTGACCGCACCCGCAGCGGCCTGGTGGATGCTTTGCAGGTGCTGAAAAATATTTCCGGCATCGCGCAGTGCTATTTCAACGAAAAAGACGTGGTGCGCCATCGCCTGGTTCAGGAGATCATCAAGGCCTATGATGCTGCGGTACACCCTGCAAAGAGATAAGAGGCCGAGCGCCTAAAAAGAAAGGAGCGGACCTGTATGTCCAATAAAGTATTGATTACCAACGAACAGAAAACCGTCAAAGTCCCGTCCGGCCTCCGGATCCTGATCCGCCGTGCCTGCAATGCGGTGCTGGAATATGAGAATTTTGAAGGCCCTGCTGAAATCAGCGTGACCTTTGTGGATAACGCTGCCATTGCGGAACTGAACAATCAGTACCGCAGCAAGCCCATGCCCACCGATGTGCTCAGCTTCCCTCTGGGAGTGGACGGGCAGTATGACATCAATGAGACCAACGGCTGCAAAATGCTGGGAGACATTGTCATCAGCATGGAGCGGGCCATGGAGCAGGCCAATCTGTATGGCCATTCCCTCCAGCGGGAAGTGGCCTTTCTGACGGTCCATTCCATGCTGCATCTGCTGGGCTATGACCATGAGAACGGCGGCCTGGAGGCCGTGCGGATGCGGGAGCGGGAAGAAGCAATCCTGCTCCAGCTGGGCCTGCCCCGCACCGTGAGCTACACGGAATAATCATTTGTCGGGATATTTTGGGATAAAGGAAAGAGAGAAGACCCTTGAATCATACAGAAAAGAAGGAAAATACCCCTCACTATGATACCTCCTCGGTGTTTGTGGCGGTGATTGGGCGGCCCAATGTGGGCAAATCTAGCCTGACCAACCTGCTGGTTGGGGAAAAGGTGGCCATCGTCACATCCAAACCCCAGACCACCCGCACCCGGATCACGGGCGTGATTACCCGCGGCCCGCTGCAGTATGTCCTGCTGGACACCCCCGGTGTTCACAAGGCAAAAAACAAGCTGGGCAAGCGGATGGACAAGACCGCCAGTGACTCGGTGGGCGATGTGGATGTGTCCATGATGCTCTTTGAGCCCCATCCGGGGCTGAACGAGTCGGAGCAGATGCTGATCGACGCTTTGCGCCGCAGCGGCCCCGCCATTGCGGTCATCAACAAAATCGATCTGGTGAAAGACCCGGCGGAGCTGGAAGCCCGGAAAGCAGAGCTGGAAGGGCTGGGTGTCTTTGACACTGTGTGCACCGTCAGCGTGCGGGACAACAAAAACTGTGAGGAGCTGTTTGACCTGCTGGCCCGCTATGCGGTGGAAGGGCCTCATTACTTTGAAGATGACGCCTACACCGATATGCCCGAAAAAGAGCTGGTGGCAGAACTGATCCGGGAGAAAGCCCTGCTGTTCATGCGGGACGAAATCCCCCATGGCCTGGCTGTGGTGGTGGAGCGGTTCAAGGAGCGCCCGGGCACCGATCTGGTGGATATCGACGTGAACATCTACTGTGAGCGGGAGAGCCACAAGGGAATGGTCATCGGCAAGGGCGGCACCATGCTGAAAAAAATTGCCAGTGCAGCCCGTGTCGACTGCGAGGATTTCCTGGGCTGCCGTGTCAATCTGCAGTGCTGGGTGAAGGTAAAACCCGACTGGCGGGACAATGAATTCCTGCTGAACAGCTTCGGCTTCCGGCAGGACCCGGGCCGCAAGTAAGCATCTCCCAGAACAGGACAGAATTCCCGGGGATAGGGCAGTATGATGAAGTTAACACTGAAACCGAAGGCGAGGTGCTGACAAATGGATGCAGAAAGCTGCTGGAAGGCGTTTGCCTCAACGGGAAAGATCGATCACTACCTGGACTACAAGCGGGCTGCTGGCGCAGACGCCGCACAGAAAGCGTACAATGGACGAGTTTGTAATCAAAGGCCTGGTGATGCAGGAGATCGAATACGGGGAGTCGGACCGGATTCTCAAAATACTGACGGCTGAAAGAGGACTGATTACCGCATTTGCCAAACACAGCATGCGGCTGACCAGCCATCTTTTTGCGGCCTGCGGCCAGTTGTGCTATTCTGAATTTGTCCTGCGCCCGGGGCGCAACACAGAAGAGAAAATGTACACCGTGGTAGAGGCCGGCTATGAAACCGACTTCCGGGATATTGCCTACAGCTTTGAGGCCCAGGGCGTGGCCATGTATATGATGGAGTTCACCATGGCTCTTTCCCTGGTGGAGCAGCCGGCTGAAAAAGAGCTGAAGCTGCTGATGAACTGCCTGTACAAAATCTGCCAGAAAAAAACCGACCCCAAAATTGTCAAGGCGGTGTTTGAGCTGCGGATGATGTGCGAGTGCGGGTTCATGCCCCAGCTGCTGGCCTGCCGCAGCTGCGGTGCCTATGATGGCGACCGGTTCTGCCTGGATGTGGAGGATGGCTGCCTGCTGTGTGCGGACTGTGCGGCCAAGGAAAACAAGAGCTGCAATCTGGACAAAGGCGCACTGTTCGCTGTGCGGTACATCTGCCTGATCGAGGACAAAAAACTGTTTGGCTTTCGCATTTCGGCGGGGAGTGCCAAACTCCTCTATGCTGCGGCGGAGCAGTATGCCCTGGCCCACATGGATAAACAACTGAATTCCCTGAAATTCTTGCGGTCCCTTTCGGCCTGGGACCCGGACCAACAATCTAAAAAGGGTTGAATCAATGGAGACAAGTTACTTAAAAACACTGGAACTCAATAAAATCATCGAGCGTGCTGCTGCCGGGTGCGTCTGCCAGGAAGCCAAAGCCAAAATGCTGGAGCTGGAACCCCAGTGCGACCCCGACGAAGTCAGGTTTATGCTGGAACAGACCGACGCCATCAATACGCTGCTCATCAAGAATGGTTCGCCCCGGTTCGGCGGTGTAGAGGGCGTCAGTGCCCTGGCCACCCGCGCGGTCAAGGGCGGCGTCCTTTCCATGGGAGAGCTGCTGCTGGTGGCCGGCGCGCTGCGCAACTTCCAGAATCTGAGCACCTGGTACGGTTCCACCGACCACGAAGCCCTGCCCACCGATGACCTGTTCTATGCGCTGGCGCCCCAGCCGGGTTTGGAGCAGCAGATTTCGGACGCCATTCTGGCGCCGGACACCATGGCGGATACGGCTTCCCACACCCTGAATGAGCTGCGGAAGAAAATCCGCGCCACCGAGAATGCCATCCGTGATCGGCTGGACAGCCTGGTCCACAACATGGAGTCCTCCAAGTACTTACAGGAGGCAGTGGTTTCCATCCGCAACGGCCGGTATGTTGTGCCGGTCAAGAGCGAATACCGCGGCGAAGTCAGCGGCATCATTCATGATGTGTCCTCCACCGGCGCCACCGTTTTCGTGGAACCCCAGGCGGTTGTGGAAGCCAATGCCCGCATTCTGCAGTTCCGGGCCCAGGAGGCACAGGAGATCGAACGGATTCTGACAGCCTTCACCAGCCAGGTGGCAGCCATTGAGCCCCAGTTCCAGTACAGCTACAAGGCTATGCTGGAAATCGACATTCTGCTGGCCAAGGCCCGGATGGCCCTGGAAATGAAGGCGTTCAAGCCTTCTGTCAGCTATGAGCACAGTTTTTCCCTGGTGCGTGCGCGGCATCCTTTGATCGACCCGTCCAAGTGTGTGCCGGTGGATATTGCACTGGGAAAGGACTATGATTCTCTGATCATCACCGGCCCCAACACGGGCGGCAAGACGGTCACCCTGAAAACGGCGGGCCTGCTGTGCGCCATGGCCCAGTGCGGCTTTTTGATCCCGGCAGATGAGCGCAGCGAGGTCTGCGTTTTCCAGGAATATCTGGTGGATATCGGCGACGAGCAGAGCATCGAGCAGAGCCTGTCCACATTCTCGGGCCACATGACCAAAATCACCGGCATTCTGGAGCTGGCCGGCCCCGGCACACTGGTTCTGCTGGATGAGCTGGGCGCAGGCACCGACCCCGCCGAAGGCGCGGCCCTGGCAGTGGCCATCATCGAGGAGCTGCGCCGCCGCAATGTGCTGCTGATGGCAACCACCCATTATGCAGAGCTGAAAGTCTTTGCACTGGAGACTCCCGGGGTGGTCAATGCCAGCTGTGAATTCGATCTGGAAACCCTGCGCCCCACCTATAAGCTGAGCGTCGGCGTGCCCGGCAAGTCCAACGCATTCCTGATCAGTGAAAAGCTGGGGATTCCCCAGCGGGTGATCGAGGCGGCCCAGCAGCACCTCTCGGCAGACGACAAGCGTCTGGATGCTGTGCTGGGACAGCTGGATGATTTAAAGCTTCAGCTGAAAGCCAGCCAGGATGAGGTGGAGAAGCTCCGCCATGAGGCTGCCAACCAGCTGGAAGCGGCCCAGAAGAAGAAAGAAGAGCTGATTCAGCAGGGTGAAAACGAGCTGGAGGCAGCCCGTGCCAAGGCCCGTGCTCTGGCCCAGCAGGTGGAGAATGAAGCCTACCGCCTGACCGATGAGCTGCGCCAGCTGCAGAAAGACGAAAAGATGAGCGCCCAGCAGCGGGCACAGCGGGCCCGCGAGATTGCCAAGAAAGAGTCGGCAAAACTGTTTGCCAACTCGGATGTGGTTCATAATCCGGTGCGGGATTTTGTGCCCCTGAAAGAGGTCAAGGTGGGGCAGGAAGTCTGCATCGCCGAGCTGAACCAGCTGGCTACCGTCCTGGCTCTGCCCGACAAAAACGGAGATGTTCTGGTTCGGGCCGGCATCATCAAAACCAAGGTTCCGCTCAAGGGCCTCAAACAGCCCGATAAAATGGAGAAGGCCCCGGCTGCTCCCAAAACCAAAGCACAGCAGCGGTATACCCGCCAGACTGGTGATGGGACCCGCGGCACCGGCGGCCATGTGGAACGGGTCCGCCGGGATGCCAAGATGGAGTGCAATCTGCTGGGTCTGACGGTGGATGAAGCCATCCAGGAGGCAGATTCCTTCATCGACCATGCAATCCTGAACGGGCAGTCCACGGTTTACCTGATTCACGGCAATGGCACCGGCGCTTTGCGCAATGCCATCCAAAAGCACCTGCGTGGTCACCGGATGGTAAAGAGTTTCCGTCTGGGACGCTATGGTGAAGGCGAAAGCGGCGTGACAGTGGTAGAGCTGAAATAAACGCAGAATCAAAAGAGCAGACCGCCCGGCTGTAATGCAGGGGCGGTCTGTTTCGTTTTAGAAAAGAGAGGGAAAAGGAGGGGACGGCAGGAACCATGCAAAAAGGCAGACGTACAAAATCCAGACACGGGAAAAAAGGCAGATTTCACTGGCCGCTGCTGCTGGTGGGAGCGGTGGTGCTGATCAGCATTCCCAAGGCCTGGCAAATGGGAAGTGAATGGATTGCGGTTCAGAATGCCATCCGCGAAGCCAGTGCGGTGGAAGAACCGGCGGAAGATTTCCGCCCCGATGTAGGAGAACCGCCCTATACCATAGCGGTGGATGCCGGCCACGGCGGGGATGATCCCGGCGCCACCGGCATTGTGGTGGAAAAGGACATGACTGCCCAGACAGCAGAAGACCTGATGGAATGGCTCCGGGCCGATCCCAACTACATACCGGTGACCACCCGGGAAAGCTATGATACAACGGCGACCCCCATGGAGCGGGCAGAGGCTTCCAACCATCAGCACCCGGATTTGCTGCTGTCTATCCATGGCAATTCGGCTGCTGCAGAGGCCAGCGGCTTTGAATGCTATCCCATTACTCCGGGACGTGTATGGCACCGGGAAAGCGTCTATTTTGCCAGACTCCTGGCCTCGGGAATGGAGGCGGCCGGCAGCACCCTGCGGGGACAGAACGGCATCCGGTATATCTACTATGAAAACGGCGAGAAAGTGTTGGCAGAAGCCAATGACCTCCGGGTGCGGGAGGAAGAGACGTTTACCCTGCTGGAAGAATCCAACTGCCCGGCGGTGCTGGCAGAGCAGTGCTTTGTAACCAGTGCAGCGGATGTGGACCGTTTTGGAGATCAGGATGGCTGTGCGCTGACTGCCCAGGTCTATTATCAGGCTATTTGCTCCTATTTCGGCACCCAGCCTGTGGAAGCACCGGCTGCCTGAGCGCAGAGTCCTGACCGTTTATGAAGGCGGTTCCAGGTAGACGGGAATGGTTCAGCACTGGGCGGCTCTGATTGCCATAAAATTATTTTCCGTCTTTATGATGCTGATTCGATGCTTTTTCCAAATTCCGGATAAAAAGTGAAAGGATTTGCATCCAATACCTTGACAAGTGAAAAAAACATGGTACAATGATTCCAGAGCGTGCACGGATGTGCACACAAATAGATTTGGCCGGGTGCTTTGAATGCTCAAACACCTAAAGCTCATCGGACAGGGCTGGCCGCTGCCGCGTGTGGCGTAAAGCGCCACAACATTATTGAACGGGTGAGGTCACCCGGAAATTTTATAAGTTGGTCACTTTGATTTCTCTGTGCGGATGCACACCACTTGTGAAACGTCAATAAGAGCAGCAGAACCGCCCCACGATCTATTTGCTGAAGTTCTCTTTCCAAAGGTAAGGCTTGGCGTCATGCCGGCGCTTCTTTTCGCAAAGAATCGCAAGCCTCCTCGACTGTGTATCACAGGCAGTGTGCCCGAAAGGGTGCGCTGCCTTTTTTGTTTGGATAGGAAACGTGGACCGCATGCAGCCGGGTTTGTCCAAAGCATATCTGGGAAAGATTTCTTTCGCTTGACTCACAATCTGTAAAGAGAGGGATGTTTTTTGAACCGGGATCGCCAAAAGCGTGCGCCAATTTATGAGGCGCTGGAAAAATTCCGCCGGCAGCGGGTTGTCCCATTCGATGTTCCAGGCCATAAGCGAGGCCGTGGAAACCCGGAGCTGGTGGAGCTGTTGGGGGAACGATGTGTCGGCATTGACGTGAATTCCATGAAGCCGCTGGACAATTTGTGCCATCCGGTTTCGGTCATCAAGGAAGCCGAGGAACTGGCTGCGGATGCTTTCGGCGCGGCCCATGCTTTTCTGATGGTGGGCGGAACCACCAGCAGTGTGCAGGGTATGGTGCTGACGGCCTGCAAACCGGGGGACAAAATCATTTTGCCCCGGAATGTGCACAAGAGCGCCATCAATGCGCTGGTGCTGTGCGGCGCTGTGCCGGTTTATATTGATCCAAAGGTGGACACCGACCTGGGCATTCCTCTGGGAATGGAGATTGAGGACGTACAGGCAGCCATCGAGGCCAACCCGGATGCCGTCGCTGTATTCATCAACAATCCAACCTATTACGGCATTTGCTCGGATCTGAGCAGGCTGGTGGAGCTGGCTCATGCGCACCACATGCTGGCCCTGGTGGATGAGGCCCATGGAACCCATTTGTACTTCAATCCCAGCCTGCCCCTCAGCGGCATGGCAGCTGGCGCGGATATGGCTGCGGTCTCGATGCACAAATCGGGAGGAAGCCTGACCCAGAGCTCTCTGCTGCTGTGCGGCCCGAATGTGGACGCCGGCTATGTGGGCAATATCATCAATCTGACCCAGACAACCAGCGCCTCTTATCTGCTGATGGCGAGCCTGGATATCAGCCGCCGGAACCTGGCCATGCGGGGCCGGGAGAGCTTCGCCAAGGTCATTGATATGGCCGAGTATGCCCGGCGGGAGATCAACGCCATCGGCGGCTACGATGCCTTTGGCTCCGAGATCATCAATGGCAGCAGCGTCTATGATTTCGATGTGACCAAGCTGGCAGTGAATACCCGCGGGATCGGCCTGACCGGCATTGAGGTTTATGACCTGCTCCGGGATGAGTACGATATCCAGATTGAGTTCGGCGACCTCTCCAATATTTTGGCGTATATCTCGATTGGAGACCGCATCCAGGATATCGAGCGCCTGGTGGGTGCGCTGGCCGACATCCGGCGCCTTTATGCCAAGCCCCGCAGCGATCTGTTTACAGCCGAGTATATAACGCCTCAGGTGAAGGCTACTCCCCAGCAGGCGTTCTATTCTCCCAAGGTGAGCTTGCCGCTGCGGGAGACGGCAGGGAAGATCTGCACCGAATTTGTGATGTGCTATCCGCCGGGAATTCCCATTCTGGCGCCGGGGGAAGTCATCACCCAGGAAATCATCGATTATATCGAATTTGCCAAGGCCAAGGGCTGCTCCATGCAGGGACCGGCCAGTGAAGATATTTCAGAACTGAATGTTTTGGCTTGAATCAGGAAGGAGGGTGCATCTTGCAGGAAATGGATTATTGGTTTGGTGAATTGCACACAGCCAACGTAAAGACCTGTATCCGGGTGGATCGCCAGCTCTACAGCGGAACCAGTGACTTTCAGCGGATTGATGTCTTTGATTCTCCTGAGTTTGGCCGGTTTCTGACCTCGGACGGCAGCGTGATTTTTTCAGAGAAGGATGAGTTCACCTACGATGAAATGATCGTTCATGTGCCGATGGCAGTTCATCCCGACGTCAAGCGGGTTCTGGTGATCGGCGGCGGCGACGGCGGCGTGGCCAGAGAGCTGTCTTACTATCAGGAAATCGAAGTCATTGACGTGGTGGAACCGGACAAGATGTTTGTGGATGTATGCCGCAAATTCTTCCCCGACAATGCCTGCGGCCTGGATGATATCCGGGTTCGGGTTTATTATGAGGATGGCCTGCGGTTTCTGCGGAGCAAAGAGGACGAATACGATCTGATCATCAATGACTGTACAGATCCTCTGGGCCATGCAGCCGGGCTTTTCACCAAAGAATTCTATGGCAGCTGCTACAAGGCGCTTCATGAGGACGGCATCATGGTGTATCAGCATGGGAGCCCCTTCTTTGATGAAGACGAGGAGAGCTGCCGTGCCATGCACAAGAGGGCATACCGGTCGTTCCCCATCAGCCGGGTCTACCAGGCACATATTCCCACCTGCCCGGCGGGCTACTGGCTGTTTGGCTTTGCCAGCAAAAAATATCACCCCATCAAGGACTTCGATCCCAAACGCTGGAACAAGCGGGGGATCAAGACCTGGTATTATACCACCCATCTGCACCGCGGCGCCTTTATGCTGCCGCGCTATGTCGAAGACCTTCTGAAGGAAGAAGAGGACTGAGACAAGAGAGCATAAACCGATGCTGTTTTGATTTGAAAGGAGCTATTTCTCATGAGCAAACTGCTTGTTATTGGCTGCGGCGGCGTCGCCTCGGTGGCTATCCAGAAGTGCTGCCAGAACTGCAACACCTTTTCCGAGCTGTGCATTGCCAGCCGTACCGTGTCCAAGTGCGATGCGCTGAAGGCAAAACTGGAAGCTGCCGGCACCCCTGTAAAGATTACCACCATGCAGGTCAACGCAGATGATGTGGAAGATCTGAAGCGGGTGATTGAGGCTTATAAGCCGGAGCTGGTGCTGAACGTGGCTTTGCCGTACCAGGATCTGACCATCATGGACGCCTGCCTGGCCTGCGGCGTTCACTACATTGATACCGCCAACTATGAGCCTGAAAACACCGATGATCCCGCCTGGCGCGCCGTTTACGAGAAGCGCTGCAAAGAGGAAGGATTCACCGCCTACTTTGACTACAGCTGGCAGTGGGCCTATGCCAAGAAGTTCGAGGATGCGGGCCTGACCGCCATCCTCGGCTCGGGCTTTGATCCGGGTGTCACCAGTGTCTTTACCGCCTACGCGCTGAAGCACTACTTTGATGAAATCCACACCATCGACATTCTGGACTGCAACGGCGGTGACCACGGCTATGCCTTCGCCACCAACTTCAACCCTGAGATCAACCTGCGGGAAGTCTCGGCCAATGGCAGCTACTGGGAGAATGGCCATTGGGTGGAGACCAAGCCCATGGAGATCAAGCGGGAATATGATTTCCCCCAGGTGGGCATGAAGGACATGTACCTGCTGCACCATGAGGAGATTGAGAGCCTGGCCAAGAATGTCCCCGGCGTCAAGCGGATCCGTTTCTTCATGACCTTTGGCCAGAGCTACCTGACCCACATGAAGTGTCTGGAAGATGTGGGCATGCTTTCTACCAGCCCCATCATGTATGAGGGCAGAGAGATTGTGCCCATCCAGTTCCTGAAGGCTCTGCTGCCTGACCCTGCTTCGCTGGGCCCCCGCACCGTGGGCAAGACCAACATCGGCTGCATTTACACCGGTGTCAAGGACGGCAAGGAGCGGACCATCTATATCTACAACGTCTGTGATCACCAGGAGTGCTACAAGGAACTGGGCAGCCAGGCCATCAGCTATACCACCGGTGTGCCGGCCATGATTGGCACTGCCCTGGTGGCCAACGGCCAGTGGCGTAAACCCGGCGTCCATAACCTGGAGGAGATGGATCCCGATCCCTTTATGGAGATGCTGAACCAGTACGGCCTGCCCTGGGTGGTGGATGAGCATCCCGCAGTGGTGGAATGATGAGCGCTTTAATGAATCGGGAACCGGCGCTTTCCACACCGGTCTATGTGGTGGATGAAACAGCGCTGGTCCATAACCTGGAAATTCTGCAGGGAGTTGAGCAGCGCACCGGCTGCCATATTCTGCTGGCTCAAAAGGCTTTTTCCATGTTCCGGGTGTATCCGCTGATTGGCCGGTATCTGTCGGGCGCCACAGCCAGCGGCCTCTTTGAGGCCAGGCTGGCCCATGAGGAGATGCCGGGCAGGGAAAACCATGTGTTTTGTCCCGCCTATACGCCGGAAGAGATGAAAGAGCTTGTCACCATCTGCGATCATATCAGCTTCAATTCTCTGGCACAGCTGGAGGCCCATCGCCCGGTCTGGGAAAAGGCTGGGGTGAGTGTGGGGCTGCGGGTGAACCCGGAACACTCCACCCAGGAAGGCCATGCCATCTATGATCCTTGCGCTCCCGGCAGCCGGCTGGGTATCCGACGGGAAAATCTGCCCGACCAGCTGCCCAAAGGGGTGGAAGGACTCCATTTCCACACACTGTGTGAACAGGATGCCGCCCCGCTGGTAGAAACCTTTGCGGCATTTGAAGAAAAGTTCGGCTGTTATCTGCCGGGCCTGAAGTGGATCAATTTGGGCGGCGGCCACCATATTACCCGCCCGAACTATGACGTGGCAGCGCTGGAGCGTCTGATCCTGTATATCCGGGAAAAATATGGCGTGACTGTTTATCTGGAGCCGGGCGAGGCCATCGCCCTTGGAGCCGGGACGCTGATTACCACGGTGCTGGATATTGTCCAGGCCACCGATATGCCGGTTTTGATTCTGGATACTTCGGCGGCCTGCCACATGCCGGATGTGCTGGAAATGCCCTACCGTCCGCCGCTGTTTGACAGCGGCCTGCCGGGGGAAAAACGTGTGACCTGCCGCCTGGGTTCCCGCACTTGTCTGGCTGGGGACGTGATCGGGGAATACAGCTTCGATGCGCTGCCGCAGATCGGTGACCGGCTGGTGTTTGGGGATATGGCCATTTATTCCATGGTGAAAAACAACACCTTCAACGGCATGCCGCTGCCGGATATTGCATTGCGCCATCAGGACGGCAGCTGTGAAGTGGTGCGCCATTTCGGATATCAGGATTTCAAGATGCGTCTGTCCTGACGCAGATAAAGGAGTATTTCTATGTACAGAATGCCGGCTGAATACCAGCCGCACCGGGCCACTCTGATGATTTGGCCGGTCCGCCCCGGCAGTTGGGGCAAAGATCCCAGTGCTGCGCAGGCGGCGTTTGTCCGGGTCTTTGAAGCGATTGCCCGGAGTGAAAACCTGTATCTGCTGGTTGATCCTGCCCATTGGAAGCAGGCCAAAGCTGCCACAGCCCATATTCGCCGGGTACGCCTGCTTCCCATTGAGTCGGATGACGCCTGGGCAAGGGATGTGGGCCCTACATTTGTTCAAAATGAAAGGGGAGGCATCAAGGGCATCAGCTGGCAATTCAACGCCTGGGGAGGCACCGTGGATGGCCTGTACGCAGACTGGCAGAAAGATGACGCAGTAGCAAAGCTTTTTTGCCAGGCAGTGGGCCTGCCGTGGGAAGATGCAGCACCTTTTGTGCTGGAGGGCGGAAGCATTCATACCGATGGAGAGGGGACGGTTCTGGTTACCGAGAGCTGCCTGCTCTCGGCGGGACGCAATCCCTCCATGACTCGCGCCGAAATTGAGGCAGAACTTTGCCGGCGCCTTGGCGCAGAAAAAGTGCTGTGGCTGCCCCGCGGTATCTACAACGATGAGACCAACGAACACGTGGACAACGTCTGCGCCTTTGTCGGACCTGCAGAGGTGGTTCTTGCCTGGACCGACAGGGAAGATGACCCCCAGTATCCGCTTTCCATGGCGGATTACGCCTACCTGCAGAGTGTGACCGACGCCAAAGGCCGGCCGCTGACCATTCACAAACTGCCGATACCGGATCACCCGATTCTGTGCAGCGAGGCTGACTGCGAAGCCTACTCTTTTGAACCGGGCGAGGACACCCGGGAGCCGGGGGAACGGCTGGCCGCCAGCTATGTGAATTTCTATTTTACAAACGATGCTGTGTTGGTTCCGCAGTTTGGCGGGGAAAATGCTGACAGTGATGCACGGGCCTGCCGCATTTTGCAGCAAGTCTGTCCCGGCCGCCGTGTGATTGGCCTGCCTGCCCGGGATATCCTGCAGGGCGGGGGAAATATTCATTGCATTACCCAGCAGATTCCGCTATAAACAAAAAAGGAGGGAAGACCCATGCCTCAAATTACGGTTGCCGCCATTCAAATGGCGTGCAGTGCAGATCCGGCCCAGAACATTGCCCACGCAGAGGAACTGGTGCGCCAGGCTGCTGTCAAGGGTGCCCAGATTGTCTTGCTGCCGGAGTTGTTTGAACGCCCTTATTTTTGCCAGGAACGCCGGTATGAATACTACAGCTATGCAATGCCTGTAAGCAAAAATCCGGCGGTACAGCGTTTTTCCGAGGTGTGCCGTGAACTGGATCTGGTGATGCCCATCAGTTTCTACGAGAAAGACGGCACCCGGCTGTTCAATAGCGTTGCCATGGTGGATGCTGACGGAAAGATTTTGGGCGTTTACCGCAAGACGCATATTCCGGACGACCATTATTATCAGGAAAAGTTTTATTTTACGCCGGGCAATACAGGTTTCAAGGTGTTTGATACCCAGTATGGCAAAGTCGGCGTCGGAATTTGCTGGGACCAGTGGTTCCCGGAAACGGCACGCAGCCTTGCGCTGGCAGGAGCAGATCTCATCTTGTATCCAACAGCAATTGGGAGCGAACCGATTCTGGACGTGGACAGCGCAGGCCACTGGCAAAGAACCATGCAGGGGCATGCAGCAGCCAATATTGTACCGGTGGCAGCGGCAAACCGCTATGGGACAGAGGTGGTTACACCGTGCCGGGAAAATGGCGGGCAGCAAAGTGCACTGCGGTTTTACGGGACCAGCTTTTTGACGGACGAGACGGGAGCCGTTTTGGAACAGGCCGGCCGGGACGGAGACGCAGTTCTGACCGCGAGCTATGACTTTGGAGCCATCCGCCAGGAACGCCTTGAATGGGGTTTGTTCCGGGACCGCAGGCCTGGATGCTATGGCGCCATCTGCGATTTGGATTGATAGCGTTTTTCAAAAAATATCAGCGCATCCTGATATCTGTGCAGGGCACAGGTGAGGGGTGCGCTTTTGATTTGCAAATTTCAAAAAGATGGATGGGATCAGAAACGCAAAATCAACAGGTTCGCGGCGGAATGTGCGGCAGAAGAGGAGCCTCTTTTTCAGATGGCTATATTTCGTATAATGCACGTTATACGAAATATAGGGGAGCGAAAAAGCCCTTTTCGGCCAGTTTTGGGTCTTTCAGCGGCCTGAGCCGCTGTTCATGGCCTGAACGGCCCTTTGAGCCGATCTTTTAATAAAATGGAATTTATTTATTTTTTATTTGATTTTGCACCACCGCCAAAACAAACAGCCTCCAGATTTTTCTGGAGGCTGTCGCTTCGTTCTGTTTGCTTTATGTACTGCATTGATGCCCAGGATTTCATTTGCTGCAAACGGCGCGCATCTTGCCAAAACAAATTTATGTTTTGCTTTTCATCCTGGCTCAATAAAATCCAGTGCAGTTATTTATTCCGGCTGCTTTATTCCTTCATGGCGCGGTACATCTTTGCCACGTACCAGACAACTGCCGCGGTCATCACAGCCATCACCACTTCTGCAGCTGCAATCGAAAAACTGGACAATAACACGGCTGCGAAGTCTACCACAAAATGAACCCCGAAAGCTGCCCAATACCAGCGGCCGCTCTTTTCCTTGACCGCCTGGTAGATCAAAATGGACAGCGAAATCTGCAAGCAAATAGCGACAATGCGTTCAAAACCGGCTGCAAAAAAGAGCGATGCCGGGGTTTCCCACAGCACAGACAAGCCCTGAACGGCCGTTTCACGGGCTGTCTGATCCAGCCCTTCCAGTACGCTGGTCATGGAGCCATCATTGATCATCATGGCGTTGGCCAGATTGTTGATGGAGGTAATGCCCAGCAAAAACATGGCCTCGATACCGCCGTGTCCTACGCCGTACATGAATGCGTTTTCCTTGGTGAGCTGATTTCGCATAATGTACTTGATGCCGAGAAACCGACCGGTTTCCTCAAAGAGTGCAGCCATCAGCCCGCCGTACAATGCATACAAAAAGACGTTGCCGGTGATCAAATTTCCGGTGGCATTGAAAACAATCGAGTGCACCATGCTTTCCAGAAACAGCGCGAACACCAGGAAGACCAAAAGGCCGGTTGCAAAGCTGAAAAAGGAGGCTTTCTTTTTGCGCCACAGGTAAACAAAGAGGCCAATGGGCACACCAAAACTCACCACAAGGGAAAACATCATTCCCAGAACGTTGCCGATGGATACAGGTTGCAATTCCATAAGGACAAACCTCCCTAAAAGCAATATTTAACATAATTGTTAATCGTTGCCTGCATTATACCAGATGACCCAGTGCGCTGTCAACGATTTTTGAAAAAGAGAATGAAGGCGGTTGAAGCCACTAGGATTCTGACGAATCATCGTCTGACTTTTCAAACGCATCCACCATGGAAGGCAGGATCTCAGGCAGCGGCTCCCCTGCCCGCTCCCCCGTCGATTCATCGTCTCCCTGGGCAGCGTTCTGAATTGTTTCAGCGGCAGCGGAATCCGTCATAGGATTGGCTTTGGGATGATGTGCAGAACCCAGCGGATTGGCTTCCACAGCGGCCCGTACCTGGGCATCCTTCAAGTGGGTATAGATCTGGGTGGTTCCCACATTGCTGTGGCCCAGCAGCTCTTTCAAGGTCAATACATCCACAGCGCCGGTTTGATACATCAGGGTGGCCGCCGTATGGCGCAGTTTGTGGGTAGAAAATCCTTTCAGGCCGGCAGCCTTCATGGCACCGGTAATCAGCTGTTCCACCCTCCGGTTAGAAATGCGCTCTTTGCGCCGCCGGGTGATGAAGACTGCTGATTCTTTGGGAGAAAGGCCTTCCACCGTTCCCCGTTTTTGGAGGTAGAGGTCCAGCGCTTCGATACAGGCATCATTCAGGTAGACCATCCGTTCCTTGTGTCCTTTGCCGAAAAGGCGGATTTGACGGCCCGGAAGATCGATGTCTTCCAGATTCATTCCCACAAGCTCGGATAAGCGCATCCCGCAGTTCAGAAACAAAACGGCCATGCAGTAGTCCCGCTCTGGAAATTCGCTCATGGTCCGGGTGACTTCCAGCAGCTGGCGCGCCTGGTCGGCGGTCAGATACTTGGGCAGAACCTTGTCCAGCTTGGGTGGACTGACGGCAGCGGTGGGGTCATTCTCCAGCCGGCTTGCATGGTTCACCATATAATCATAGAAGCCGTGCAGGCTGGCAAGCCGGCGGGCTGTGGAGGATTTTTTGTTGCCGCAGGTCTGATTCAGAAAATACAGATACTCATAAATGTCTTCCTTGGTGACGCTTCCCCAGAAAGCAGTATCCAAACCCTTTGGATCAATTTCCTGCGTCGGAGTATCTTCTGCAACAAGACCCTTCCGCTGCTTCATAAAGCGGCTGAAATTGCGCAGGTCGCAGTAGTAGTTGAAGGCGGTATTGGGGCTTTTGCCTGCGATCACTTCCAGATACCGCACATAGTCCACAATATCCTGGGATGCGTCCTGGAAGGGCTTGTGCTTGGATGGATTTTTTTCGTCCAGATAAATTGACATACCGTTCCTCTTAGAGAGATGCAGCGTTTTTGGAACTGCTGGTTGTAAAAAGAGAATCCTTTAAAAATTGCACCAGCCTGGTGTAGTAGGCGCTTGCGTTGCGGCCGATCTCATCCATGTCCTCGTGATCCACAAAATAGGTCAGGGTTTTGCGGTCCAGAGACAGAGAATCCAGCGGCCACCCGGGCTGCCGTTTGACTGCTGGCTGATCGACCATATAGAATGCTTCTTCCCTGCCCTCCTGGATGGTCTCCATAAAGGATGTGATGCGGCCCTTATGATAGACGGCAGCACCGTTCAGATAATAGGCCAGGACTTTGCCGCCCAGGCTGCGGATCAGCTGCGCATAATAGCCGACCATTTCTTCATCCGACAACCTGGGCAGATTCAAGGGTGTCCTGACATGGAGCCCAGGCTGGCGGGGATCCTGCAGCGGCAGTGCATCCAGGTACAGGCCAAAGTCATTGCAGATGACACGGTCGAAATACTTTCCATAAAACCGTGCCTTCAAAATAGCGTTTTCCTCGGGAGTCCGGCCCCGTTCTTCCGGTTCCCGGCGGATGTGCAGATCCTGGAGGGTGTAAAAAGTGATGTCGCATCCCTGCAGCAGGGATGCAAAGTATTCAACTTTGGATGGATTGGTGGTCCCAATCAGCACGTCCATGGATGTGTCTCCTTACTTTTTCCCGATGCTCAGCGCAGCAATGGCGTCAGAGACATAGGCTGCGCCGATCAGAGACAGACCGGGATAGTCGGCGGGATCCAGGTGACGCAGGCTGTGTTTGGGTATGACGGCCTGCTCAAACCCGATCCGCTCGGCCTCATGGAGCCGCTGCTCCAGATTGGGCACACTGCGAACCTCGCCGCCCAGACCCACTTCGCCGATGGCGATCAGTTTGTCGTTGACCGGCTTGTCCAGCAGCGAGGAAATCAGACTCAGGCAGACGGCCAGGTCGCAGGAAGTATCCCGCAAAGCGATGCCGCCCACAATGTTGACATACACATCCAGATTGCCGAAGAAGTAGCCGGCGCGGCGCTCCAGCACTGCCAGAAGCAGGCTGATGCGGTTGTAATCATAACCGGTGCAGGCCCGCCGGGGCGACGGGAATGTGGTCTTGGCGGCCAGCGCCTGGATCTCACTGAGGATGGGGCGGGTGCCCTCCATGGTACAGGCGACGCAGTTGCCGGAGACTCCCAGAGGGCGGCCTTCCAGCAGCATCTGGGAGGGGTTGGCAATTTCAGTCAGGCCCTTCCCTGTCATATCAAACATCCCCAGCTCATTGGTGGAACCATAGCGGTTCTTGGCTGCCCGGAGAATCCGGTAAGGCAGCATTTTGTCACCCTCAAAATAAAGGACGGTGTCCACAATGTGTTCCATTACCTTGGGGCCTGCAATGGCGCCGTCCTTGTTGACGTGACCCACCAGGAACATGGGGATTTCCTGCTTTTTGGCGACGGCCAGCAGCCGGGCAGTGCTCTCCTTTACCTGGCTGACAGTGCCGGAAGAAGAAGAAATGTCGGTGCACCGCATGGTCTGGATGGAATCAATGACCACGAGGTCGGGCCGTTCCTTTTCGATCAGACCGCAGATCTCGTCCACGTCGTTTTCAGCTGCCAGAAAAATATTGTTCTGGGCAATGTTCAGGCGCGCTGCCCGCAGCTTCACCTGCCGGACCGATTCCTCACCGGTGATATAGAGAACGGTGTACCGGTCTGAGATGGCGCCGCAGAGCTGAAGCAGCATGGTGGATTTGCCCACGCCGGGCTCGCCGCTGAGCAGCACAACACCACCCAGCACAATGCCGCCCCCCAGCACGCGGTCTAGTTCAGTGATGCCGGTTACAATCCGGCTTTTCTCCTCGGTGGTGCTGATTTCAGACAGACGCCTGGCCGTCAGGGTGGTGACACCCTCCTGGCGGGGTGCGGCCTTGGCCGCTGCAGTGCCGGGTTTGGGGGCTTCGGCAATGACATCCTCGCTCATGGTATTCCAGCTGCCGCAGCTGGGGCAGCGCCCCATCCAGCGGGGGCTTGTCTCACCGCATTGGGAGCAGACATAGATGGTTTTCAATTTGGGCTCTTTCATTGCACAGCTTCTCCTGATTCTTTTTACGTTATAATACCACGGCGCGGCAGCGCCTGCAAGTTCAGCCGGGCAAATGGCTGCCCAGCTGATGGACCAGGCACACCAGGGCTGTGGAAACGCCGCAGATGGGCAGAAACAATACATCCAGCACCAGGTATTGCCCCACCAGCCGGCGTGCGCCTGAGCCCGTGGGATAGGCCTTTTTGCCAAAGGCCGTGTTCTGGAGCCGGCCGCTGACCCTGAGGGCAGAAGCACCGAACAGGCACAGACAGGTTACGGCGGCGGCCGTGGGAATGCCGGTCAAAACCAGAGCCAGCAGGGCGCTTTTCCAGCCTGACTGCAAAAACAGCTGCAGCTGGACAATCCCGATCCCCAGCCCAAAGAGCATGGCAAACAAATGAATCAGCATCGGGCCAAAGGCCGAAAGGCCCAGCAGCAGCAAAAGGGTCGCGCCGCCGGCCGCTGTGATATATTCTGCCCCAAACAGGTTCCAGACCGACCGGGGCCCGTCCAGCACAAAAAGACCCGACCAGTTGGCCAGATAGGCGGATAACGTGTCCAGTTCATGAGCCTGGCACAAGGCCAGGGTCACCCCGGACAGCAGGGCGCCGAACAGGTATGATACGGCCAGAAGCACGCAATCCCGGGGAATCGATTTTTTGCGCGCCGCTGGTTCATTGGTTTCTGTTTGCTTGGGCGGAACAGCAGAGAGGTATTCCTGGATAACGGATGGTGAGCCGGCATGGCTTTCCTGCTGCGGCGCGGCAGGCGAAGCAGTCAGTGCATGGCTGCTGGATTCCTGATAAACCCACATAGAACTTGTCCCCCAGTCTGGAGCCGGCAAAATTCCGGCTCCCTTTTTGCAATGCAATGTACATGGTGAGCGTTCACCGGCGGCGCTTCTTTTCAGAGCGCAGTGTCCCCAGATAGCCGCCTGTCGCCCCCGCCAGGACCATCAGCCCCAGACGAATGCCCTGCATCAGATCGGGAACATTCTCATTGGACAGCTGAAGCCCCAGCAGGGCCAGCGCATAGACAGCGCCGATCAGGATGCCCCAGAGCAGGCCGCGGCTTTTTCGCAGCGCAGCCAAAAGCCAGCCGCCCACCAGGCTCCCGGCACAGGCGGCAGCCGTGGCCAGCGGGGCCGCAGCTGACAGCCCCATCTCCCGGGAAACCATCATGGAAGCAAGGGCAGCCCCGCTGCCGGCCATGGCAGCAGAGCCGACGGCCAGGGCAGCAAGAATGTGAATGGGAATCGACAGTTGCATGGAATGATTTGCAGACATAAAAACACGCCTCCCTGCTCTATCTCTATGCAGGGAGGCGTGTTGCGTATACGTTGGGAGTTACTTCTTGGCGGAAGTTTTGGTGGGAGCGGCAGAGGCATTGTCCATGTTCAGCTTCTCAACCGAGCCAATGGCGGTCTTGGCGAAACGGATCTTGACGCGGTCGCTGCCGGTTTCGAGGACGAAGGTGTCGTCCTTGATGGCGACGACACGGCCAATGACACCGCCGATGGTGGTCACCTGGTCGCCGATTTCAAGGCTGTTGCGCATGGCGGCGTCCTTCTTCTCCTGCTTCTTCTGGGGACGGTAGATCATGAAATACAGCAGAACCACCATCAGTGCGAGGGTAAAAAATAAGCTGAGATAGCTTTCAGTACCTGTCATTGCGAAAATTCTCCTCTCAAATTCGTTTATCGTTATTATACCGGTTTATACGTCTGGATGCAAGGCCAAATCCGCAAATCCCGCGAAAAAAGCGAAAGATCAGATCCGGGTGTCCAGCAGTTTGACATACTTGTCGTGGAACTGGGTGAAGGTGCCGGCGTCCAGCTCATCGCGGATTCGCTCCATCAGATGATTGTAGAACCAGAGGTTGTGCATCACCGCCAGCCGCATGCCCAGAAGCTCTTCCGCCTTGAACAGGTGGCGGATATAGGCCCGGCTGTAGTTGCGGCAGGCCGGGCAGCCGCAGGCGGGATCGATGGGACGCTCATCCCGCTCGTATTTTGCATTTTTGATGTTGATGATGCCGCTCCAGGTGTTCAGATGGCCGTGACGGGCGTTGCGGCTGGGCATGACGCAGTCGAACAGATCCACGCCACGGGACACGGCTTCGATGATGTTGCCGGGGGTGCCTACGCCCATCAGATAGCGGATCTTGTCCTTGGGCATATAGGGCTCCACCTTGCTGATGATGTCATACATCACCTCAGCGGGCTCGCCCACAGCCAGGCCGCCAATGGCGTAGCCGTCCAGATCCATCTCGGCAATCTGCTTCATGTGCTCCACCCGCAGATCCGGGAAGGTGCAGCCCTGGTTGATGCCAAACAGCAGCTGATCGGGATTGACCGCCTTCCCTTCCCGCTTCAGACGGGCCATTTCAGCCTTGCAGCGGGCCAGCCAGCGGACCGTCCGCTCACAGCTGGCCTTGGAATAGGAGTGCTGCGCCGGGTTCTCGACACACTCGTCAAAAGCCATGGCAATGGTGGAACCCAGGTTGGCCTGAATCTGCATGCTCTCCTCGGGGCCCATGAAGATCCGGTGGCCGTCCAGGTGAGATGCAAAGGTAACGCCCTCCTCGGTAATCTTCCGGAGCTTGGCCAGGCTGAAAACCTGGAATCCGCCGCTGTCGGTCAGAATCGGGCCATCCCAGCGGGTGAATTTGTGGAGGCCGCCCATGTCAGCCACCAGCTTGTCCCCCGGCCGCAGATGCAGATGGTAGGTGTTGCAGAGCATCACCTGGGTGCCGATCTGTTTCAGATCGTGGGCCGACAGGCCGCCCTTGATGGCGCCGGCGGTGGCCACGTTTTGGAAGGCCGGGGTCTGCACGGTGCCGTGAACGGTTCGGAATTCGCCCCGGCGGGCGGCGTGCTCCTGTTTCAGGAGGCGGAATGTGGTGAGTGAAGCCATGTGTGGTAATCCTTTCTTTATGCGCAGAGAACAGCTGCGCGCTCTTGCAGGCAGGGCTGCATCAGATGCATACGACATTATTATACCTGGCGTGTTCTCCTTTTGCAACCGAAAGGGCCGACACGCCCAGTAAAAAAGCCCGGACGGATCGGCGTCCGGGCGTGGGGCAAGGATATTACAGGATCAGCATCGCATCGCCGAAGGAGAAGAAGCGGTATTTTTCTTCCACAGCCACTTTGTAGGCGGCCATGGTCTTTTCATAGCCGTAGAAGGCCGATACCAGCATGATCAGGGTGCTTTCGGGCAGATGGAAATTGGTGATCAGACCGTCAATGCACCGGAACGGCACACCCGGGTAAAGGAAGATGCTGGTGTTGCCGCTGCAGGGCTTGATCTCGCCGTACTTGGCGGCGACGGCCTCCAGGGTGCGGCAGCTGGTGGTGCCCACTGCAATCACCCGGTGCCCGGCGGCTTTGGTCTCCTGGATCTGCCGTGCAGTCTCCTCGCTGATGGAATACCACTCGC
The DNA here is from genome assembly GCA_944386015.1 of uncultured Faecalibacterium sp. Taxonomy (GTDB): domain Bacteria; phylum Bacillota; class Clostridia; order Oscillospirales; family Ruminococcaceae; genus Faecalibacterium. Next base: position 68,459 of record CALWZK010000077.1, on the reverse strand, counting down.
TGTGCATCTTGTGGTCCGATATCTCGTCTTCCTGCACGGGGCGGAAGGTGCCCAGGCCCACATGGAGGGTGACCTCAGCAATACCCACCCCCTTGGCACGGATGGCGTCCATCAGTTCCGGGGTGAAGTGCAGGCCGGCGGTGGGGGCGGCGGCGCTGCCCAGCTCTTTGGCGTACACTGTCTGATACTGGCTCTGGTCTTCCAGCTGCTTGGTGATATAGGGCGGCAGAGGCATCTTGCCGAATTCGTCCAGTTTCTCGTAGAGGGTTTCGGTATCATAATGGAAGGTAACCAGCTTGTTGCCGTCCTCCATCGTCTCGTCGATGGTGGCGGTCAGGGTGCCGTCGCCAAAGGTGATGACATTGCCCGGATGCATCCGCTTGCCGGGTTTTGCCAGGCACTCCCACTGATCCCCCTTGGCCTGGCGCAGCAGCAAAAGTTCGCAAACTGCGCCGGTAGGCTGCTTTACGCCCACAATTCGGGCCGGAAGGACCTTGGAATTGTTCACCACCAGCAAGTCTCCCGGCATAAGATAATCCGGAAGGTCGTGGAAAATGCGGTGCTCAATGGTGTCATTGTCCCGGTTCAAGACCATCAGGCGGGCAGCATCGCGGGGGCTGACCGGTTCCTGGGCAATGAGCTCTTTGGGTAAATCGTACCAAAAATCTTTTTTCAACATGGGATGTATTCGCCTTTCCAGTGGGTTGACACGGAAGCCGTATCAATGATATCATTGGTTTTATACAACTGGTCTTTATTATATTGCAACACAATCCGGTTTGCAAGCCGCCGATGCATCTTCTTCGGCAAATGAAGCAAAATATCGATCCGGGTTTGAAAGGAAAGGTGCTTGAAATGAATAAGCAGTCTTATAAGGTAGGCATCGTCGGTGCAACCGGCATGGTTGGTCAGCGCTTTGTCACCCTGTTGGAGAATCATCCCTGGTTCAAACTGACCGTTGTGGCGGCTTCCAGCCGCAGCGCAGGCAAGACCTATGAGGACGCTGTGGGCAGCCGCTGGGCCATGACCACGCCGATGCCGGAAAGCGTCAAGAAGATGGTGGTTCAGGATGCCGCCGAGGTCGAGAAGATTGCCAGCCAGGTGGACTTCATCTTCTGCGCTGTCAATATGCCCAAGAATGAGATCAAGGCTCTGGAAGAGGCCTACGCCAAGGCCGAGTGCCCGGTGGTCTCCAACAACAGCGCCAACCGCGGCACCCCGGATGTCCCGATGGTTGTCCCCGAGATCAACGCGGACCACATTGAGATCATCCCTGCCCAGCGCAAGCGCCTGGGCACCAAGCGCGGCTTCATCGCTGTCAAGTCCAACTGCAGCCTCCAGAGCTATGTCCCCGCTTTCCATCCCCTGATGAAGGATTTCGGCGTCACCAAGGCCCTGGTCTGCACCTATCAGGCCATTTCGGGCGCTGGCAAAACCTTTGACCGGATGCCTGAGATCATTGACAACGTAATCCCCTATATCGGCGGCGAGGAAGAAAAGAGCGAGCAGGAACCCCTCAAGCTCTGGGGCCACATCGAAGGCGACCGGATTGTCAATGCAGAAAAGCCCCTGATCACTGCCCAGTGCTTCCGTGTGCCTGTTTCGGATGGCCACACCGCCGCTGTCTTTGTGAGCTTTGAGAAAAAGCCCACCAAGGAGCAGATCCTGGAGGCATGGAAGAACTTCCGCGGCCCCGCCCAGGAGCTGAACCTGCCCAGCGCGCCCAAACAGTTCCTCCACTATTTTGAGGAGAACGACCGTCCCCAGCCCAAGCTGGACCGCGATACCGAGCATGGCATGGCTGTCTGCATTGGCCGCCTGCGGGAAGATACCATCTTTGACTACAAGTTTGCCTGCATGAGCCACAACACCCTGCGCGGTGCAGCAGGCGGCGGCGTTCTGCTGGCCGAGCTGCTGGCAGCAAAGGGCTATCTTGACTGAGACACCGGCGGATCCAGACGCAAACCTATTGATACAGCATTTCAGAAAAAGGAGAACCTTACTATGATGAAGAAGCCTGTTTTTACAGGTGCAGCGGTGGCATTGATTACCCCCATGCACCAGGACGGCAGCATCCATTATGATGCGTTGAGGCAGATCATCGAGGACCAGATTGCCCGCGGCACCGATGCCATCGTGATCTGCGGCACCACCGGTGAATGCTCCACCATGACCGACCAGGAGCAGCTGGCAACCATCAAGTTTGCAGTGGATACGGTGGCCCACCGCGTTCCTGTGGTGGCTGGAGCGGGTTCCAACGATACGGCGCATGGCTGCGCGCTGGCAGCCGGCGCAGCTGCCTGCGGCGCCGATGCCCTGCTGATGGTTACCCCTTATTACAACAAGACCAGTCAGGCCGGCCTGGTGGCTCACTTTACTGCCATGGCAGAAGCAGGCGGCATCCCTGTGATTCTCTACAATGTGCCGTCCCGCACGGGCGTCAACATCAAGCCGGAAACCGCCAAGAAGCTCAGCGAGCATCCGCTGGTCAACGGTATCAAGGAGGCCTCGGGCAACATTGCCCAGGTGGCACAGATTGCCGCCCTTTGCGGTGATGACCTGAACATCTACTCGGGCAATGACGACCAGGTGGTGCCCCTGCTGTCCCTGGGCGGCAAGGGCGTCATCAGCGTGGTGTCCAATATCGCCCCCACCTTGGTGCACGATTGCTGCAAGGCCTGGTTCGATGGCGACACCGCTGAGGCACGGCGCCTCCAGCTGGAGATGCTGCCTCTGAGCGACGCCATGTTCTGCGACGTTAACCCGATTCCTGTGAAGTATGCCATGAATCTGCTGGGCTGGGAGGCCGGCAAGTGCCGTCTGCCCCTGGTGGAGCCCGGCGATGCACAGAAGGCCAAGATTGAGCAGACCCTGCGGATGCACGGGCTGCTGTCATAAGATTCCGATGCTGAATGCCCGGCGAACTTTGCGGTCCCGGGCATTCAGCTCATCCATTGGAACAGAAAGGAATACCAACCATGACGGATATTGTCATTCAAGGCATCGGCGGACGGATGGGTCATGTACTCTGCGATATGATTGCACAGCGGGAGGACTGCCGGGTGGTAGCCGGCATTGATCTGCATGACGGCGAACAGAACGGCATTCCTGTGGTCAGCAATCCGGAGGATCTGGCTGGCCGCGGCGATGTCATCATTGATTTTAGTTCCCCTGCTGCGGTGGAGCATATTCTCCCCTACTGCGAAGCACACAAGATGCCCATTGTCCTGTGCACCACCGGTATGTCGGATGAGCTGAATCTGAAAATTGTGCAGCTGTCCCGCAGCGTTCCGGTTTTCAAGAGCGCCAATATGTCCCTGGGCATCAACCTGCTGGCCGAGCTTTGCAAGCGTGCCTCTGCCATTCTGGGCGGCGGCTACGATGTAGAGATCGTGGAGCAGCACCACCACAACAAGCTGGATGCCCCCAGCGGCACAGCCTTGATGCTGGCCGATGCCATCAATGAGGAAAACAACGGCGCCTATCACTATGTCTATGACCGGTCGTCGGTGCGGGCCAAGCGGGACCCCAAGGAAATCGGCATCAGCTCGGTGCGGGGCGGCAGCATTGTCGGCGACCACGAAGTGCTGTTCTGCGGGCCGGATGAGGTGATTACCCTCAAACATACCGCCTATTCCCGCAGCGTGTTCGCCAACGGCGCCGTCAATGCCGCACTGTATCTGGCGAAAAAGGAGCCCGGCCTGTACAACATGAGCGACCTGATTGCAGAGCGCTGAGATCCTTCTGTATACTGGCCGCACGTCCTTCCTGCCATTGATTTTTAGTGCACAGATGGACAAGCATCGGATGCTTCAAGCCATCCTGTCAAGCATACCCTGGCAGAAATTTACCTGCATCCATTGTTTTAAGAGCGTATCAAAGATTCAAACTGTGCAAAGCAAATTTACTTTACACCTGTATGAACAGAATGGGAGCATGAATTATGTACGGAGTATCGAAAATTACCGTTGAACCGGGCGTGATGATGATCAGCGTGCAGGATGCTGCCTTCAGTGCTGGCAGCCTGGCCCGGTACCTCAAAATCTTTGCCGATACCGGTGTGGTGGTGGATATGATCAGCCAGAGCGCCCCCCACGGGACCCGGCTGGATTTCAGCTTTACTGCATCCAGCAATGACCTGCCCTTGGTCATGAAAGCCATCTCTGCTGCCAAGCTGGACCCCGACGCCAAGTCGGCGCCGCTGATCAGCGGCGGCTACTCCAAACTCAATCTGTTTGGTGAGGAAATGGTCACCAGCTGCGGCGTGGCGGCCCGTGCCTTGAGCACCCTGGCAGCTGCCGGCATCGAGGTTCACCTGATCACCACCAGTGATCTGGATATTTCCCTGCTGGTCCGCAGCGAAAACGAGGATGCCGCTTATGAGGCGCTGCGGAAGGCGTATGATTTGTAAAGCCCTTTTCAATAGGTGAATTTTACAAAAATTGGAGCCGTTTTTTGGGCTGATTCACGAAAAGTGAATTCGGGATTCTTTTTGTGCTGTAAATCACTGAAAAATGTGGTAGAATTGCATATGGAATAAGCTGTCGTTTGTTTGGACAACTGGATTCATGCAGCAAATTTTGTACCAAAAAGGAGAAACACGTCATGGGATTCTTTTCCAATCTGTTCCACAAAAAAGAAGCTGAACCTGCACCGGCTGCAAAGCCCGCTGCACCGGCTGGCGATAAGATTGTCTGCGCTCCTCTGGAGGGCGAAATGCGTGTCCTGAGCGAGATCGAGGACCCTGTCTTTTCCAGCGAGGCTCTGGGCAAGGGCTGTGCCATTGAGCCTTCCAAGGGTGAGATCGTGGCTCCCTTTGATGGCACCATCGAGCAGGTTGCTGAGACCAGCCATGCTGTCGGCATGATGGGCGACAACGGCGTTGAGATCCTGATCCATGTGGGTATGGATACTGTGGAGCTGAAGGGCAAGGGCTATGAGCCCCAGGTCAAGGTTGGCGACAAGGTCAAGAAGGGCCAGCTGCTGCTGAAGTTTGATATGGCCGCCATTTCTGCCGCCGGCTATAAGCTGACCACGCCTGTGGTTGTCACCAACACCGATGACTTCACCAGTGTGGAGCCGATTGCAACCGGCAAGGTGACTGAGGGTCAGGACGTGATCCTGGTTAAGTAAGACTTCCTTATGGTGTAAGGGATCTTGCGTGCAGGGGCGGGGCTTTTCGGAGCTCTGCCCCTGCGCCGTTTCTCCCCTTTTGGCAGTCGATTCAATGCATACAAAAAAAGGAACCCTTTCCTGTTTCATCCGGGAAAGGGTTCCTTTTTATATTGTATTCCAGGCCTTACAGGGTGACCTTGTGGTAAACTTTCTTGCCCTTCTTGATGACCAGACCGTCAGCCAGCTGGTCTGCGGTGAAGCTGGCGGTGGGAGCAGCCACCTTTTCACCGTTCACCAGAACACCTCCCTGGGTAACTAGGCGGCGGGCCTCGCCGTTGGAAGCGGCCAGCCCGGCCTTGACCATCAGGGTCAGGATGCCGATGCTGCCATCGGTGAGATCGTCAGCGGTGAGGGTGGTGGTGGGCATGTGGTCGGTGTCAGCAGCGCCGCTGAACAGGGCCCGGGCAGCGTCCTGAGCCTTGTCAGCCTCTTCCTTGCCGTGGACCATGCTGGTCAGCTCGTAAGCCAGGATCTCCTTGGCCTCGTTCAGCTTCTGATCCTTCCAGGTGCTCATCTCGTCGATCTGCTCCAAAGGCAGGAAGGTCAGCATCCGGATGCACTTCATGACATCGGCATCACCCACATTCCGCCAGTACTGGTAGAACTCGAAGGGGCTGGTCTTGTTGGGGTCCAGCCAGACTGCATTGCCTGCCGTTTTGCCCATCTTCTTGCCCTGGGAATCGGTCAGCAGGGTGATGGTCATAGCGTAGGCGTCCTTGCCCAGCTTGCGGCGGATCAGCTCGGTGCCGCCCAGCATGTTGCTCCACTGATCGTCGCCGCCGAACTGCATGTTGCAGCCGTAGTGCTGGAACATGTAGTAGAAGTCGTAGCTCTGCATGATCATGTAGTTGAATTCCAGGAAGGACAGGCCCTTCTCCATCCGCTGCTTATAGCACTCAGCCCGCAGCATGTTGTTGACCGAGAAGCAGGCGCCGACTTCCCGCAGCAGTTCCACATAGTTCAGGTTCAGCAGCCAGTCGGCGTTGTTCAGCATCAGGGCCTTGCCGTCGCTGAAGTCGATGAACCGCTCCATCTGCTTTTTGAAGCAGGCAGCGTTGTGGGCGATGTCCTCCTTGGTCAGCATCTTGCGCATGTCGGTGCGGCCCGAAGGATCGCCGATCATGGTGGTGCCGCCGCCAATCAGGGCAATGGGCTTGTTGCCTGCCATCTGGAGGCGCTTCATCAGGGTCAGGGCCATAAAGTGTCCGGCGGTCAGGCTGTCAGCAGTGCAGTCAAAACCAATATAAAAAGTAGCTTTGCCCTCGTTGATGAGGTCAATGATTTCGTCGTCGGTGATCTGTGCCACCAGGCCGCGGGCCTTCAGTTCGTCGTAGAGTTTCATGGAAAACAAATACCTCCTGTGTCTTTGGGCAGAGAGACAAAAACGCCCTCCGCCAACTTGAAAATTGGCAGAGGGCGAGAAATTCGCGGTACCACCTCTGTTTGCTGTCCCCTCACGGATGACAGCCTCACAAGTGCAGCTCCCAGAGTATGGAGTACACTCTGCGTTTGTAACGCTCGCACGCGGCGGGACCTACTGCGGACGATGCCGGTTCAGCCTGCGGCTCCGGGAGGTAGTTCTCCTGCGGCTCTGCACGCCCCTTTCACCAGCCGGGGCCTCTCTGGGCAGAGAACATCAGGGTACTTATTCCCTTCTTCGCCTTTACAATAGCCTATTCTAAAGGAAGCCGCTGCAAATGTCAAGAGGAACACGCGCAAACCATCAGATTTTTTCCTGGCCGGCCAGATCCAGCATTTCCCGGGCATTGGCGCGGGAAAGCTCGGTTACATGATCTCCCGAAATCAAATGGGCCAGTGCATCCACCCGGCCCTCTGTGTCCAGCGGGAAAACCCGGGTATAAGCCCGATCCCCTTCCACCTGTTTTTGAATCAGCATGTGGCAGTCAGCCAGGGCAGCGATCTGAGCTGTGTGGGTAATGCAGAGAATCTGATGTCCCTTGGCGCTCTGGCGCAGGACCTGACCGATTTTTCCCGCAGCCTTGCCCGAGACGCCGCTGTCAATTTCGTCGTAGATGACGGTAGGCACAGAGTCACGGTCAGCCAGTGCATTTTTGATGGCCAGGGTAATACGGCTCAGCTCGCCGCCCGAGGCGATCTTGGCGAGGGGCTTGGGCGGCTCCCCGGGGTTGGTGGCAATGTAAAACTCAATGCTGTCCTGCCCATGGCTGGCCAGCGGGCCGCGGCTGTGGCGAAGGCTCAGCCGGACGCTCGGCATGTTCAGAAAATCCAGGGTATCCGAAATCCGGCGGTTCAGGTCTTCAAAAGCCTTGAGGCGGGTCTGGGTCAGAACCTCGGCGGCTTCCCGGGCCAGACCGTACAAGCGGAGCTTTTCGGCCTGGAGCCGCTCGTGATGTTCCTGAGAGAACTGAATCCGGTCCAGCTCTTCCCTTGCCTTTTCGCCAAAGGCCAGAACATCCTCCACGGTATCGCCATACTTCCGTTTCAGTTTGTAGATCAGATCCAGCCGCTGCTCGATCTCGTTCAGTTCCCCGTCGTTGCTCTCATAATCTTCCAGGCGGGAGGCCAGATCGGCGGACAGGTCTTTGGCTGTATAATACAGATCCAGAAGCTGCCCGGCGCTTTCCGACAGGCCGCTGTCCAGCTGGGCCGCGGCATCAATGGCGTTGGAGGCCTCTCCCAGCAGATCCACGCCGCCGGCGGCCTCGTCACCGCCCGAGAGAGCTGCGTAGGCCCGGGCAATTTGTTCCCGGATGGTGGAGGCGTTGGCCAGCACTTTGCGGCGGCTTTCCAGCGTTTCTTCCTCACCGGGTGTCAATGCAGCATCGTCAATTTCCTGAACCTGGTATTGCAGGAGGTCGGTCTTGCGGCGCTTCTCTTCTTCGTCGGTGACAAGGCTGTCCAGCTCCCGCTTGACTGCAATCAGTTGTTTGTAAATTTTATAGTAGTTCTGGTATTCTGTGCGGTTTTGGGCGTAGTCATCCAGAAGCCCCTCGTGATGGGCGGGGTTCAGCAAACCCACCGAGTCGTGCTGGCCGTTGATATTGATCAGGCCGCCGCACAGCTCCCGCAGGATGGCTGCGGTGGCCGGCATTCCATTGATCCGGCAGACGCTCTTCCCTTCTGCGGTGATTTCACGGGTCAGCAGCAGCTCTTCGCTCCGCTCATACCCCGCCTTTTCCAGGCTGTCCTGCACCGAGGAAGGGACTTCCTCAAAGGCCGCCCGAATGACCGCTTTGGACGCCCCTGAACGCACCAGCTCCCGGGAGGTGCGGTTGCCCAGAATGGCGTTGATGGAATCAATCAGGATGGATTTGCCCGCGCCGGTTTCACCGGTCAGCACATTCAGGCCTTTTTCAAAGTGGACATCCGCCTTTTGGATGACGGCCACATTTTCAATCTGCAAGCTGCTCAGCATTCCATTGCCTCATTTTCTGCTTTTACTTGCGAACGATATACCGTTCCAGTTCGGCGCTGATGTTTTTGGCGTCCCGCTCAGAGCGGACCAGAACCAAAAAGGTATCATCGCCTGAAAGAGACCCCACCACATTTTTCCACTGCATCGAGTCAAAGACCTGGCAGGCAGCGTTAGCCATGCCGGAGTAACACTTAATCATGACGATGTGCCCGGCATAATCCACCTGCAGAACCGATTCCCGAAAGATGGTCTCAAACCGTTCCTGGACTTTGGGGTCATAGCGGTCGCTGTGACTGGATACATAGCGGTAGCCTTGTTCGGTGGCGGCTTTCACCAGACAGAGTTCCCGAATGTCCCGGGAAATAGTGGCCTGGGTTACGTCATAGCCTTCCTGATTGAGATAGGCCTGCAGCTCTTCCTGACGGCTGATGGGATGCTCCCGGATCAGCCGGAGGATTGCCTGCAGCCGTTCGGTCCGTGTTTTGGAATCTTCCTGGGGTTTGCGGCTCATGGGAATCCGCCTCCTTCTCCTCTATCCTGATACAATGTTCCGTCCATGCAGGGATGGCAGCGCAGCGCCGCAGCCCATACACAGCCAGGAAAGCACTGTTTTGCAAGCATTCTTAAGTCCGGCTCCGCAGCTTCTGGTCAATGGCCTGGAACTGCTCTGCCTTGCTGAAGGTAATCAGCTGGATCACCTGATCCGACAGACGAACCATAACGGTATCCCCGGCACGCAGCGGATAACCGCTGTCGCCGTCACAGCTGATGAAGACCTCGTTGTCCGCCACCTGGCCGACACAGATATGAATTTTGCGTTCCTGGGCAAAGACCATGGCAGGGGTCGCCAGGCTGTGGGGACAGATGGGGGTCACCACAATGCCTTTGGTCTGAGAATCCAGAATGGGCCCGCCGGCGGCCAGAGAATAGGCCGTGGACCCGGTGGGGGTTGCGACAATGACCCCGTCTCCCCGGAAATGTTCCACCAGAATGTCATCACAGTACACGCTGAAGTCGATGGCCTGCTGGAGGCGGCCCTTGGTTACCACCGCATCGTTCAGCGCATGACCCTCCCAGCTGGTATCCCCCAGAACCCGCACATACAACAGCATCCGGGTGTCCAGATTATACTGGCCGTGGGCCACTGCGCTGAGTTTGGTTTCCAGCTCGTCCACTTCGCAGGTGGCCAGAAAACCGCATCGCCCCAGGTTGATGCCCAGAATGGGCTTGTGATAACCCAATGTCTGATTGGCAACCTGGAGAATGGTTCCATCCCCGCCGATGGTCAGAATGGCGTCGGTCTTTTCCAGGCACTCGGTAAAAGGCAGATACTGCACCCCTGCAATGTTGCAGCTGGAGCGCAGTTCCTGGTCCATCAGGACAACCGCGCCGTGGGCCTGCAGGATCTGCGCTGCCCGAAGGGCGACTTCCCCGGCGGAACTTTTACCGGTGTTGGGTGCTATGTAGACAGTCATGGAATCCACCTCCGGCAAGGGTTTGTCAGCGATCCAGAGCCTGGTGGCTGGCGGCGACCACAGCGGCTGCTGCATCTTCTCCCAGCGTGCAGGGTTCGCTGCTTTTCTCCACGAACATCAGGTATTCGATGTTTCCCTCGGGGCCTTTCACGGGGCTGAAATCCAGTCCCCGCACGGCAAAGCTGTTGGCAGCAGCATAACCCATGGCATTCATCAGGACTTCCCTGTGGGTGGCGGGGTCCCGCACCACGCCGTTTTTGCCTACTTTTTCCCGGCCGGCCTCAAACTGCGGCTTGACCAGGCAGACGCCGGTGGCGTCAGGGGTGGTGACCGCCTGGGCCACCGGGAAAATATGATGCAGAGAAATGAAGGACACATCCACACTGAAGAACTCGATCGGGTCTTCCAGCTGGTCAGGCGTCACATTGCGGATGTTGGTCCGCTCCATGTTCACCACCCGGGGGTCGGTGCGGAGACTCCAGGCCAGCTGGCCGTATCCCACATCCACTGCGTAGACTTTGGAGGCACCGTTCTGCAGCATGCAGTCGGTAAAACCGCCGGTGGAAGCACCGATATCCATGCAAACCTTCCCTTTGGGGGTCAGAGGGAAAACCTGCATGGCCTTTTCCAGCTTGAGGCCGCCCCGGCTCACATAGCCGATATCATGGCCGCGGATTTCCACCACGTCATCCTCTTTGACCATATCGCCGGCTTTGTCGGCTTTCTGGCCGTTGATATAGACCACGCCAGACATAATAATTGCTTTGGCGCGCTCCCGGCTCTGCATCAGGCCGTGCTGCACCAAGTATTGATCCAATCGCGTTTTCAAGATAGATGCTCCTTTTTTTCTGTCAGGGCTGTCTGCATCAGCTGCACCAGATGCGCTGCATCCAGTCCAAGGATTTTTTTCAGTTGGGGAACAGTGGCATGCGTCAACTTTGTATTGTCTACGCCGCAGTGCAGATACTGTCCCTTCCATCCGTTCTCCACCAGATGCGCCAGCAGGTGCTCGCCAATGCCGCCCTGTTTGACGCATTCCTCTGCAAACAGAATCACGTTGAATTTTGCGATTTCACGCAAGAAATCATCCGTAAAGGGAAATACCTTTACAAGTTTGCAGACGCTGGTTCGGATGCCTCTGGATGCCAGAATGGAATTGGCTACCAAAACATCCTCCACTTCGCTGCCATAACTGATCAAAACAGCTTTGGCGGAGGATGGGTTCACTACAAAATCATAGTCCCGGCCGGAGCAGCCGTATTGGCCCAGGATATCCACCTCGCCGCCGCGGGGATAGCGGATGGCTCGGGGGCCTTTAAAGTCCTTGCCCAGAAGCTTGACGAGCCAGTAATACATCTCCGCATAGTTGGAAGGTGAATAGATCGGGATGCCAATTTGACTGAGATAGGCCGGGTCGTAGATGCCCTGATGGGTCTCGCCGTCTGCCGGCACTAGGCCGGCCCGGTCGATGGCAAAGACTACGTTTTCCTGCAGCAGGTTGACATCGTGAATCATCTGATCGTAGGCCCGCTGGAGGAAGGTGGAATAAATGGCAACCACCGGCAGCATCCCCTGGCTGGCAAGACCAGCTGCAAAGGTAACCGCATGCTGTTCTGCCATACCCACATCAAAAAAGCGGTCGGGGTATGCGTGCCCGAAGAACTGCAGCCCCGTGCCGTATTTCATGGCTGCCGTAATGGCGCAGATCTCGGGATGAGCAGAAGCTGCTTCACACAATGCCCTGCCAAAGATGGTGGAGAAGGAAGCCGGGGCAGCCACTTCAGGGTCAGGCACAAAGGAGGCGGAAATGCCATGGTATTCGCCGGGATTCTGCTCGGCCGGCCGATACCCTTTTCCCTTGGTGGTGACCACATGCAAAAACAATGGACCAGAACGGACCATGATATTGCGGAAAGTATGCTCCAGATTCAAGACGTCGTGCCCATCCAGAGGGCCCAGATACTGAAACCCCATGTCTTCGAACATGGTGGAATCAAACATAGACCTTCGGATTACTTTCTTGGCATGGCTCAGAAACGCCCGCACAGGGGGCCCCACCAGAGGAATTCCCCCAAGGGTATCGCTGAGATGGCGGTTCATCCGGAAATACTTGGGATTGGCCCGCAGACGCGTCAGATAGCGAGCCATGGCGCCCACGTTTTTGGAGATGGACATTTTATTGTCGTTGAGAATCACCATCAGGTTATTCAGAGAGGCAATGTTGTTCATCCCCTCATAGACCATGCCGCCTGTAAAGGCGCCGTCTCCGATGATGGCTACCACCCAGCCGGGCTCCCCCTTCAGCTTTTTGGCCCAGGCCATGCCGATGGCCAGTGAAAGGGCGGTATTGCCATGGCCGGCAATGAAGGCGTCATACTCGCTTTCCCGGGGGTTGGGAAACCCCGAAATCCCATCCAGCTGCCGCAGATGGGCAAAGCCGGCCTTGCGGCCGGTGAGGAGTTTATGGGTATAGCATTGATGGCCCACATCAAAGACAATCTTGTCCTGAGGCAGGTCCAGGGCGCGGTGCAAAGCGACAGTCAGCTCAATGGCACCGAGGTTGGAGGCAAGGTGCCCGCCGGTGTGCAGAACACTGTCCACCAGGAATCCCCGTATCTCGCTGCAAAGCTGGATAACCTCCATTTCGCTCAGCTGCTTGACATCTTTCGGCCCTGTTATCAGATTCAGTAAAGGTGTATTCATCCCGTCACCACCCGACACACAGCCTGACCCGTCATCCCATCATCGAGGACAGCGGATACAGAAAACCAACGGCCGCTCCCACGATCAGACCGGCATAAACCTGGAGCGGGGTGTGACCCACCATCTCTTTCAGGTGCATATTCTGCAGGAAGGGAGAGTGGCTTTCCCCTTCCTCCAGCCACATTTCGATGATGTTGTTCAGCACCTTGGCCTGCTCGCCGGTCTCGTGGCGAACGCCCATGGCGTCGTGCATGGTGATGATTGCAATCACGCAGGCAATGGCAAACAGCGAGGAATGCACACCCTCAATCCGGCCCGTTGCAACCACCATGGCGCACACCGTGGCGCTGTGGGCGCTGGGCATGCCGCCGTCCCCCACCATTCGCTCCAGCTGCAGTTTCCCTGCCAGGATGGAGCTGATGGTGGTTTTGATCAGCTGGGCGATCAACCATCCCAAAATGGAGATGGTGAGAATCTCATTCCATGTCAAAATATTGTGAATCAATTCCATCGTCCGCTTCCCTTCCTTTTCCTATTGTTGTTCCTTGGCCAAAAGTTCAGCTGTGCCGCTCCAGCATGGCGCCGGCCAGCTGTTCCAGGAATGCTGCCTGGTCGCCAAAGGCCGTATGTACGGCCTCACAAGTATCCTGATTCACCTGCTGTGCCAGGGTCATGGCGCCATCGGGGCCATAGAGGGTCACAAAAGTGGTCTTCCCGTTGGCCTGGTCGCTGCCGGCAGGTTTGCCCAGCTGCTCGGTGGTGGCGGTGGCGTCCAACACATCGTCCACGATCTGGAACACCAGTCCCAGCCCATAGGCGTACTGCTCCAAAGCTTCCCGCTGAGCCTGGCTGGCGCCGGCGGCAGCGGCGCCCATCTGGACGGCTGCATTGATGAGGGCGCCGGTTTTGTTGCGGTGAATCTGCAGCAGCTGGCTTTCGGAGGTGTCCAGGACCTCATATTTCAGATCCAGTTCCTGGCCGTATACCATGCCGCAGCTGCCTGCGCCGCTGCTCAGAGCCCGCACTGCCTGGACGCAGACTTCCGGTGAGGCGGGAGCCTGCGCCACAGCCTCAAATGCCTCTGTCAGCAGGACATCCCCGGCCAGCAGCGCCGTCGCCTCTCCAAATGCCTTGTGGCAGGAAGGGCGCCCGCGCCGCAGGTCGTCGTTGTCCATACAGGGCAGATCGTCGTGGATCAGGGAATAGCAGTGCAGCATTTCCACCGCAGCTGCAAAGTGTTCCGCCGCGGTGGCATCGCCGCCCAGCATATCACAGACGCTGAGCACCAGCACAGCACGCACCCGTTTGCCGCCGCCCATCAGGCTGTAGCGGGCGGCCTGGCACACCTGGGATTCAGCCGGCAGATACCGCCGGCAGGCTTCTTCCAGGGCGCGCTTGGCCCGGACGAGATAAGCATCATACTGCTCCTGGTAATTCATGTCTGTTCCTCCACATCGTTTTTCACTTCCGGCCCGTCCGGGACCTCGCCCGCCGCCGCCAGACGGCTGTCAATCTCTTCAATCTGCAAGGATACCTTGCCCAGGGTCCGGCTGCAGTATTCCACCAGATTGGCGGCCTCGGCATACAGTTTTACCGATTCAGCCAGCGAAGTTTCATCGCTCTGCATTTTTGCAAGGATTTCTTCCAGACGGGTCATACCTTCTTCAAAGGTTTTGGGTGCTTTCATGGGTCTCCTCCACTGCTGTGACAAGACATTGTGCGCGGCGGTGTGCCGTCATAAGGCAGATGGTCTCCCCTTCCTGCAGCTGGTCGGCCTGGCGGACTTTCCCGTCAGGCCCGGCAACCATGGCATACCCCCGGGCCAGAACCTGGTAGGGGTTGAGAGATCCCGTCAGCTGTGCCGCATGAGACAGCTGGCGGCTTTTATCCTTCCAGCGTATGCGGCTGCTGGCATGCAGTGCTTCGCACTGAAAACCAAGCCGGGCCTTTGCTGTTTCCAGCTTTCGCCGTGCCAGCCCGCCTGCCAGGGCATCTGCGCAGAGTTTGCATTTAGTATAGCATATTTCCCGACGCTTTTGCATATTTTCATGCATATTTCCTTCGATTTCCCACAAATGCCGCTGCAGCGCTTCCCGGTCGGGGACAGCCAGCTCGGCAGCAGCTGAAGGCGTGGGTGCGCGGCAGTCTGCCACAAAATCCAGAATGGTATAGTCAATTTCGTGGCCGATGGCGCTGATCAAAGGCGTTTTGCACCGGTAGGCAGCGCGGGCAATGATCTCGGCATTGAAAACCCACAGGTCTTCCCTGCTGCCGCCGCCCCGGGCTACAATGATTTCATCTACCCCCAGGCGGTCCAGCCGTCCAATGGCCGCAGCAATTTCCTCTGCGGCCTCAAACCCCTGCACATTGACGGGGCATAAAATCAAACGGACTGCCGGCCACCGGCGGCCCATCACATTTTTGATGTCCTGCAGGGCGGCGCCGGTCCGGCTGGTAACCAAACCAATCCGCTCAGGGAAAGCCGGCAGCTGCTTTTTGTGCTCTGAGGCAAAGAGCCCTTCTGCCTGCAGCTTGGCTTTCAGCTGTTCCAGGGCCAGCTGGGCTTCACCGATGCCGTCGGGGAACATGGCGTTCACATAGACCTGAAAAGCGCCGTCCCGTTCATACAGGGTCACCCGGCAGCGAACCACCACCCGCATTCCCTCCTGGGGACGGAATGCAAGACGCTGAGCGTCCGAGCGGAACATCACCGCTTTGACGCTGCACTGACCATCCCGCAGGGAAAAGTAACAGTGGCCGCTTTTGGCGTTCTGGACAAAGTTGGCAATCTCTCCCCGCAGCGCCAGATCATACAGGACATCGTTGCGGTCCAAAAGGGTTTTGACGTACCGGTTCAGGGCGGTAACGGTAATTACTTCAGCCATAAGCCTGCCTCCCGTGCGGCGAGAATCGAAACGCCGATGGCGTTGTCGCTGGCGTACTGGGGCGGCACAAACAGCACCGAGGGCAGCCGGCGCTGCACCCATTCCCGGATGATACTGCTGCTCATGACGCCGCCGGCACAGACCACCGGCAGATCCGGGTAGAGCTTGAGCGCTGCACGGGTCATCTTGACCACCGTGTCTGCCACACAGAGCAGACAGTATTTGCAGACATAAGCCTGGCTCTTCCCCTGAGCCAGCAGGGCGTTGCACTGATTTTCCAGCCCTGAGAGGCTGCAGGTCATTTCCCTGACCGAGGACTTGGGCTTAATATCCTCCTGACATTCTGCGGCCAGCCGGGAAACCTCGGCGCCGGCCGGGAATGCAAACCCCAGCTTGACCCCCAGGCGGTCCACTGCCTGCCCTGCATAGAGGTCGCTGCTGGAACCCAGCAGATCGATCCGGCGCACCTGATCACAGAGCAGCAGATCGGTGGTGCCCCCTGAAATATGGAACAGCAGCACTTTCTGCTCGAACAGAGCCGGACCTTTGGCTGCAAAAAGGGCAGCCGCAGCATGGCCCTGCTGATGGGTCGTGCGGATCAGCGGAATCCCGCGGGCCAGTGCAAAAGCCTGTCCCGCGCTGACGCCTGCCAGAAAGCAGGGCATATAACTGCCCTCCACCGGGCGGGGCTTTTCGGAGACTCCCACTGCCTGAATCCGGGTCAAATCGAATTCGCTCCCCAACTCAGTCAGCATGCCGGGCAGCGCGGCGGTGTGGTGAAAAAGCGCGTCGCTCTGACGCAGGCCCAGCTGACCTTCTTTCACCGGCAGAAAACGCTTCTTTGCGCAAACAACCTCCCCGGCTGTATCAAAAACAGCCAGAGAGGTCGCATAGTTGCTGGTATCAATGCCCAGTGTATAACTCACAGCTTAGCAGGCTCCTCTTTTGCGTCGTCTGCGTCCTCATCAACCAGGCCGGATTCGCGGGCGACACTACCCAGCAGACCATTGACAAACTGGTAGTCCTCTTCTGCACCGTATTTCTTGGTCAGCTCCACAGCCTCGTTGATGGCAACGCTGGGCTTGTGCTCGGGGCCATACAGCATCTCTGCAATGGCAAGGCGCAGAATGGTGATGGTTACGCGGGGAATGCGCTCCATCGTCCAGCCCCGCAGATGGTCGCGGATCTGGTCATCCACTTCTGCGGAATGATCATAATAGGTGCGCAGCAGGCAGGCGCCGAAATCGTCAACGGGATGTTCCTCATCGTTTTCGCGGTTGGCGTCCAGGGCTTCCTCCAAGGGCAGCTCGCCAAAAGTCTGAGAAAAGGCCAGCAGGAACGCATTCTCGCGGGCCTGGCGGCGAGGCATCTGATTTTCCATAGTATTCCTCTCACAACATCAAAGTCCTCTCTGCAGGAAATTCCCGCAGAGAGGCTGTTTTTTGTATTCTGTTCCGGTTATTCAGCAGCAGGCTGGTCGTCAGCAGCGACCAGACCGGCAATCACCAGATTGACCCGGCTGACAGTCACATGGGTCATGTTCTGGACTGCATTCTTCACGTTCTTCTGCACTTTCTCGGCAATCACCGGAACGCAGGTGCCAAAGCGGACAATCAGGTTCAGGGTGATATCTGCGGTGCCTTCCCGCATTTCCACCGTTACAGGCGACTGAAGATTGACCATTTCCAGCAGCTCTTTGGCCTTCTTGTTCTGCTGTCTGCCGCAGGAAACATCGGCCACGCCATCGATCTCCATGGCTGCACAGCGTGCAATTTTGGCGATCACGTCGGTAGAAATCTGAAGGCTCCCGCCCATAAGATCCATATTCTGCATATCCATTCTACGGTCCTCCGTTCATTCCGGCACGATTGAATGCTGTTGCTCGTGTCAGGCTACTGCATACTCCGGCCTTTGTTTTAGCTTTGCCCTCTGCTGCGGAACAGGCCGCAGCAAACCTGCCTTTGAAAGGCTTTCAAAATTTTGAGGGCAGTAAACCATTCTGCTGTTATTATACCATCCTTTTTTCATTTTCACAACACTCAGACCAGTAAAAAAATACTTTCCCTGTGGGATGGCTGCTGCGGCAGGTTCACTCTCGCGCAGGAACGCATTCTTTCGCCGGATATCCCCTTATTTCACCTCCACCACCGTAATGTTCTGGGCGGTTACATTGCTCTTGCTGATGACGATGTCCCGGATCTGCGCCACCTGGGAGGTGGTCAGAGGCTCCCCCGAAGTCATCACGGTCAGGTCAGCCCGGCCCGACTGCAAAAAGCAAAGGCAGTCTGCAAAGCCTTTGGCTTTGATCAAGGTTTCGATCTCGGTCTCAGCGTTGATGTCTTCCAGGTTGGCGGTCAGCTGGGCGGTGAATTCGGCCTTTTCACTGTCGGACAGGGAGGAATCCTTCATGGTTTTCTGGATGGTGTCCAGGGCTTCATCGTGGGCCTTTTCCCGTTTGAGGCGGGCCTCGTCAAAGAACTGGCTGCCAGTGTCGTTGGCAACGCTGACCAGCTGGGCCTCGCCGTAGTTTTTGTTGGCAGCAGAAGCAGCCTCTGCTTCGGTGAGCAGGGCATCTGTCACCTGGCCTGAGCTGCCCGAACTGGAGGCAGAAGAGTCGGAGGAAGCCTCCGAGGATGTGGAGGTAGCCGCTGCCGCGGTTTCCACAGCTACAGTGTCCAGATCGGTGCGGGCATACTGCCAGTTCAAGTAGCAGGCCACCGCCAGGGCGGCAGCCAGCGTCACAGCAGTGGCACGGCGGGTACTCTTGGCTATATTTCTCATACTTCGGTTCCTCCCTTAAGTCGTTTGCGAATTTTTTAAAGAAGAATATGCAGGCAATGGTGCAGGCATACCCGCACCCGCGCTCCCATGTACTATCCACGCTGTTCTACACAGATTCGGTTGGATGGAACATCCAGCAGCGCGGAAAGCAGTGAAGTGATCCGCGCCTGGACACCCACGTCACCGCCTCCTTCACAGACAACCGCCACACCGCAGATGGTGGGCAGATGGATCGTCTCCTCCAGAGCGGTGCCGTCCTCCAGCAGCACGTGGGTCTGCTGGCTTTGATTTTCACCGGTTTGGGTATCCGTCGCATAGATCCTCTCCTCCCCGCTTTCCAGCGTAATCATGACGGTGGTTTCACCTGCCCCTGCAACTTGCTGGATCAGGCCAGCCAGCTGGGTCTCCAGTTCATCCTGATAGGAGGCAGCCGACTGGATGGTATGAATTTCCGCGGGCGTTTCCTGGGCAGCCTGGGAAGGCCACACTTCACTCAACAAAATCAGCACCATGGCGGCCACGCCCAACACAACAGCCAGAGAAGAAGTCTTTGGCTTCCCTTTGGAATGTTTGAACCAGGCAGCCAGTTGTTCCTGCCATGCCATGCGTTTATCCTCCTTCTGCCTGTCCGGTCCAGTGAATGAAATTGGTGTCAAGGTCTAATGCTTTACACAGCAGATTTTCGACCGTGCTGCGCTGCTGCTCACTGGTTTCGGATGAGGGAGACAGCTGCACCTCGACAGCCTGCACACCAGACTGGGATTCTTCCAAAGTGACATCCACAGATACGGAAAGGCCGGTCTCCCGAGTGATCTGTTCTTCCAGCCGGGCGGAGAGATTGCTCTGTGCCTGGAGCAGGATGGCGTCCTCTGCACTGCCGAAACTGGCAGCCGGCAGATCAGGCACTTTAAAAGGCAGGATTCCGGCCTGGATTTCGGGCAGGGCATGGAAAAAGGCTACTAGAATATATAGGCCTGCGGCAGCCTTTATGCACTGTCTTCCCCAAGCATCTCCCAGAAGCTGCCCCACCAGTTCTGCACAGACACAGGCGATGCAGAAGACGGCGACAGCCGTTTTGAGCTGCTGCATTTGTCAGCCTCCTCCCACCATAAACAGCAGTGCTGTGCCCAGCACTGCGATGCCGAAGACCAGCGCAGTGGCCGCCGCCAGCCCCTGGACCGCTTCCCGCAGGCAGTTGAACAGGGCCCCGCACCGCCTGATACCGGCGGCACTGCAGAGCAGTTCGCACCCAAACAGCAAAAGGGCGTGAACCATCAGAATCATGTACAGGGGCAGGAATTCTGCACCCAGGAAAGCGATGGCTGCAAACCCCAGACCGCTCTTGAGCAGCTGGATGCCGCTCAGCACAGTGCTGGCTGCATCACTGAGGCTTTGCCCTACAATGGGAACCGTTCCGGTTAGGAACTGCCCCAGCTTTTGACTGGCTGAATCCAGCTGACAAGTAAAAATCCTTTGCAGACCTAAAATGGCTCCAAAAGCCCGTCCAGCCCACCGCAGGCACTTTTGAAAGAGCTGGCCCATACTGCGGCAAACCGTGGCCAGCGCGGCTTCGGTGCTGATGCAGCAGGCGGTACTGAGGGCCAGGTAGCAGTGGAACAGAGGCGGCACCCAGCTGCTGAGGGCCTGGGTCAGCAGGCACAGGCCGCTGAGAAAAAGCCCTCCTGCGGCTGCGGCCGCGGTGACCTCTCCCCCTGCCGCCAGAACACCCTCATAAACCGGCACGAAGCCCAGCAGGTACATCCGCCAGTTTTCCAGTTTGGTGCAGACGGTCTCTGACAGAGCGGCCAGAGTGGTCCAGCACAGAATGGCGCTCCCCCCTGCTGCAGCCAGGTCCAGCAGATCCCCCTTCTCCCTGCCGATCAGAAAAGAGACCAGCATCACCAGAAGCAGGAACAGGAACACCTGGGCATAGCTGGCCACCGACTCCCGTACTGTCTGGATCAGATCCCCCGGCAGCAGCTGCCGGATGGCCTCCAGCGGGTTCTGGACAAAATCCTGCATGCTGACCGGCGTGTCGTCCAGATAGGGCTGCCAGCTTTCGCTGCCGGGCAGCGCAGCCTGTCCGTCAGAAACAGTTGCGCCAGCCCAGCAGACCGGTGCACCCAACACCAGGAACAGTGCCAGTACCAGTGCCCAGAGGAGACGTTTCACCCTGTCAGCTTCCATATCATCTCACAGACCTCCTCCAACAGCGGCCATAGGGCCGCCAGTGTAAGAATCCGTCCGGCAAAGGCGGTGCACCAGGCCAGAGCTTCGGCCTCGGCTTCTTTGCAGACAGAACAGGCGTAGTCGGTCAGCAGCAAACCCCCTGCACAGCGCAGCAGACTGGTGAATGCGATTCCTTCCACCCGGTTTGCCAGAGCGGTCAGCCCGGCGATGATGCCGTCCATCCAAAAGACCAGGCGGGCGAGAATCACAAGGCCTGCGGCCAGGGACAGCAGCAGCGCAAAAGCCGGGGCTGATTTGCGCAGCAGCCCGTACAGCAGAGCGGCCGCAATGGCCAATCCAAGGGTGGGCAGCAAACTTTCGGTCATAGGACGGCCTCTACAATGCAAAGAGGGATTTGATGGTCACAAAAAGTTCGCTGATCTGCTGCACCAGCATGGACAGGACCACCACAAGACCCGCCAGGGTCGTCATCATGGCCTGATCTTCCCGCCCGGAACGGATCAGAAGCTGATTGAGAACAGCCACAATGATCCCGATGGCCGCTATTTTGAATACGAGATCAATATCCACGCCCCGTCATCTCCTTATCGCTGCATCTTCGCTACATCACCAGCAGCCCCAGCAGAGCACCTGCTGCCAGGCCGAGACGCCGGTCCAGATGGAGGGAGAGCCGTTCCTCCTGTCTGGCTTTGGTCAGAAAGTCGCCAAACCGCTGCAAGTAATAATCCAGACGGGCACATTCCTGCTTGGCATCGGTGCGCCCCAGGCCGGCAAAACATTCCGAGAAGCAGGCGGCCTGTTCCTGTTCCAGCAAATCGGGAGGAAGCAGTTTTTGAAAACTGCTCCCATGC
Source organism: uncultured Faecalibacterium sp. (assembly GCA_944386015.1). Taxonomy (GTDB): domain Bacteria; phylum Bacillota; class Clostridia; order Oscillospirales; family Ruminococcaceae; genus Faecalibacterium. The sequence continues at coordinate 47,002 of CALWZK010000077.1, read as the reverse complement.
AAAAAGATCTGTTTCAGCGGGCTGTCCGGCGGATAGGCAGAGGCAAGCGTTTGATACAGCCGGTTTAAATCGGTACGCCGGCAGGCAATCTCCTGGCGCAGCCGTATCAGTAGCCCCACAATTTCCTCCAGCGTGCGCCGCCGGGCAGAGCGCTTCTGCCGCCGGGTGTCCCCTGCACAAAAGCCACAGAGGGTTAAGAGGGCTGCTGCCGCCAGCCGCAGAGCTGTGCCGTTCATAAGGCAGCTACCTCCTGAATTTGTCCGGGAGCTTGTCTGCCAGAGAGCTGAACAACAACCCGGAGCATCTTCTCCTGTTTCATGTACGCCACCTGAGGGCGGCGGAAAGCCTCCTCCAGGCTGGCGGCGTGGAGACTGGCGATATAATCCACACCGCTGAAAAATCCCTGCTCCAGGTGCTTTACTTCCTCCATGCCGCCCAATTCATCCAGTACGATTACCTGGGGAGAAAGGGTGCGCAGTGCCATTTGGATGGCCTGTCCCTTGGGAAGACCCGCAATGAAATCCACCGGCGGCCTGACATGTTGGCAGGATGGGGGCCACAGCTCTTCCCGCTCGTCGATGACGGATACCGCTTTCCCCTGCCGGGCCAGGAAGGCAATCATATTCCGCAGGAGGGTGGTTTTGCCGCTGTCCGGCTCCCCTGCGATCAGCATCCCCACAAAATGTCCCTCAAGCTGCTGAACCAGCTGACAAGGCAAAGGAAGCTGCTTGATGCGGGCAACGCGCAGATTCAGCGAATGAACCGTCTGCAGGACAGTCCCCTCCTCGGGGTGAGCCAGATACCTGCCCCCGACACCGACCCGATGCCCGCCGGGGAGGGTCAAATACCCCTCTGCCAGCTCATTTTGATGGGTATGGACCGAGCCTTCACAGAGGCCATAGAAGACTTCCTCCACCTGGGCCTGGGTCAGGCATAGCGTTTTCAGCTCCGCCGGGCAGCCGGGCAGCTGCCCCACAGGACAGAGGGAACCGCTCAGGTTCACCCAAACCGGACACCCGGCCCGCAGACGGATTTCGTGAATCCGGCTGGCAGTATCAGGGCTGATGCTGCGCAATGGCTTTGCCAGAAAATCCGGCAGCGCTTCCACAACTTGTCTGTATGCATCCATTGCCTTTTCCTCCTCAACAGAGCAGTTCTGCATCTGTTTGCCCGGCCTGCCCGGGTTACAACACTATATGGGACAGCCTGTACTTTTAGAACTGCGTGTCCATGGACGAAAAAAAGACCGCAGCAGCACCCTGCGGTCCGGATTCCTGTTCTGTTTCTCTCTATTCTTCCAGCTGATCCGCCTGGGCCAGCATGGTTTCGGCAAAAATGGCATAGCCGCGGGTGGGGTCGTTCACCAGAACATGGGTTACGGCTCCCACCAGCCTCCCGTTTTGAAGGATGGGGCTGCCGCTCATCCCCTGAACAATGCCGCCGGTTTCCTGCAGCAGATCCGAGTCTGTCACATGAATCACCATGTTGCGGACAGATTCAGCGTCCGATACCTTTTCGATCTCCACATCATAGAGCTTTGGCGTCTGCCCCAGGGTGGTGGTCAGGATCTGGGCAGGGCCTGTCACAACCTCCTGGGCAAAGGCAACCTCCATCGAGCGGCCCTCAAAGTCGGCGCGGGTTTCCCCATAGACGCCGTTCTCCCCATTGATTTCAATGGTGCCCACGGCGTGGCTGCCGATGAATTTGCCCTTCAGTTCCCCGGGACTGCCGGCTGTTCCGATGGTGCAGCCTACAATTTCACAGGGGACGATCTCGCCGCTGCGCAGGGCAATGCTCTGGCCGGTGTCCCCATCGCTGATGGAATGACCCAGACCGGCAAAGATGCCCCCTTCCTCTTCAATAAAGGTCAGCGTGCCCACGCCGGCGGAAGAATCCCGCACCCACATGCCGGCGCGCCACTCATTGGCAACAGCGTCCCAGCAGGGTGTGAGGGTGGTTTGCTGCTGCTGCCCGTCCCGGACATAGACAACCCGCACCGGCTGGCCATCGGCAGCCTCCAGGGCTGCTTTGACTTCATCGTTGCTCTCGGTGGAAGTGTCACCGATGCAGATGACCCGGTCCCCCAGACGAAGCCCGGCGGCTTTGGAGGGGTTCACCGGGGTTCCGTCGCTGCCGTTGATGTCAGTGAAGCCCACAATCAGGGCGCCCTCTGAAAACATCTTGACCCCAAACGGTGTGCCGCAGACGGTGACGGTCTGCCGCGGCGTAATGACGGCCTGTACCTTTTTGATCGGGAAGACCCCGCCGATGGACAGGGTGGTCTGGTAACTGCCCACGGTCCGGGTGCTGACAACATTCTGGGTGCTGCCGCTGCCCAGCGGTTCCACATAGGCAAAGCGGGGCAGCACCAGCGCCTGCCCCGGCTCCAAATAGATATGGCCGGGCAGACTGCTGTACAGCCAGCCCAGCGCTGACACAGCGGCAGCCAGCAAGTAGGCGGCGCAGATCCGCCGCACCCGGCGCCCGGCGGGGGCCGTAGAATGATGGAATTGTTTCACGTTTGCACTCCCTTGTCTTGTTTTTGAATCCCTGGTTTCTTTTTAACTCCGATGCCGTTCTGCCAGAGGGTGCGCAGCAGATAGGCCAGCAGACAGATTCTCCAAAGGGCTGCGGTGAGCCACAAAAGCAGCAGCAGGGCATCCAGGCGGGAAAAATACCCCAGCGCCCAGGCCCGGAGCACTTCCAGTCCCCTGTATCCCGAGCCTGCTACGCGGCCCAGCACGAGCTCCAGAACCAGCGCGTAGCCGGCCTGGACCCCGTAACTCCAAAAAGGCAGCAGCACACCCTGACGGATTTTATTTCGCCGGCAAAGAAGCGGCAGCGCAAAGTATTCCGGATAGATGGGCACCGGCGGCCAGCCGCTGCCCCACAGGGAGGCACCCTCCGGGTCAAACAGCTTCTGCCAGTGCATCTGGCCCCAGACACCTGCCAGGCATATCAAGATTCCAGCTGCCAGCAGCCACCAGACGGCCCTGGCAGACCTGTCCAGGGCGCTGGTCTTCATCTCCCAGGAGACCAGCAGCAGAACGGGCAGAACGGCGATCAGACCGTTGGAGCCAAAGTGCTCCCGGCAGATGGTCTGGGCCGCGGATGCAGTGCGGATCAATTCCAGACCAAACCAGCCAAAAAAGATCCAGGCCCCCAGCCGGGTGAGAAACCCTTGGCCGGTGAACAGCTGGCATTTCATGGCCAGAAGGTAAAAGCAGCCTGCACCGATCACCAGACCCAGGGTGCTGAGGAACCCCAGCAGGATGGTGCTGCGGGCTGTGTACTCCCCCGCCGGGCTGTAAAAGCGTTCTGCCAGGGTGGCTGTGACAAGGCCAAGGCCCAGAGCAGACGTGGAAAAGCCGCCTTTGTTTTCCTCGTTCACCTCATCCCCTCCTCTGCCAAATGTTGAAGGGCTGGCGTGACATCCGCCGGTAGTCCCGGCGAATGACGCCGTCCTCTGCCAGTGGTTTATGGGGGAATGGATGCTGGGCCAGATAAGGCACCCCCATGGCAGACACATCAGACAAGCTGAACAGGAATACCAGGAAGATGCCGGCCAGCCCAACCGGCCCGGCCAGTCCGGCTGCCACCACCACCATCAGGCGCAGCAGGGTGGCTGGCTCATACAGAGAGGGCGTGATGAACAGGGCCACCGAGGTGATGCAGGCGGTCAGGATTACCGGGGTGCTCATCAGCCCGGCGGCAACAGCAGCGTCGCCGATGATCAGGGCAGCCACCAGGCTTACCGAGTGCCCCAGGGACTGGGGCATCCGAAGCCCTGCCTCCCGGATCAGCTCCAGGATCAGGATAACCATCACCATTTCCGCGAAAAGGGGCAGCGGTGTCCCCTGCTCGGCAGCGGCAATTTTGGAGAGCAGCTGGGGAGGAATCAGCTCGGGCAGGTAGACGGCCAGGCAGACAAAAACCCCCGGCAGAAAGATGGTCAGATAAAAAGATGCGTACTTCAAAATCCGGATGAAGGAGGAAAAGAAGGCGGTGGTGGCGTAGTCATCCAGACACTCAAAGTTCTCTGCAAACAGTGCCGGCAATACCAAAACCGAAGGGCTGCCGTTCACCATAATCACAATCTTGCCCTCACAGAGTTTGGCTGCGGCTACTGCGGGGCGCTCGGTATAGCTCACAGGGGTAAAAAGCCGGTAGCGGACCGGCAGCAGCCAAGGCACGAAGTAGCTGGAATCCAGAAGCAATTCCGGTTTGGCGCTTTTCAGAATCTCCCGCACTTTGGCCACAACCTGGGCGTCTGCCTTGTCCCGGCGGTAACACAGGGCGTATTCTGTTTTCATGTCTGTATCGGCCTGGGAAACTTCCATCACCAGGGCATCGTTCCGGATCAGGCGGCGCAGCAAGCTCAGATTCACCCGCAGCAGATCTGAAAAACCCTCCCGGCTGCCACGGAGGTTGCCCTCCCCGGAAGGCTCGCCAATGGACCGGAACTTGAGGCTCTGGACCGAAAAGGCGATCCCCTGGCTGCACCCATCCAGCAGCAGAACGGCAAAGCCCGCGGTTAGCCGCATCACCACATCATCCAGTGAGCGCACCGGGACACTCTCCGCCGGCAGGTCGGAATGATGCATCAGGTGATCGTAAATCCTCTGGCCCGGGGGCGGGGCCTGCTCAAAATCGGTGAACTGGTCCTCCCGGTTGACAGCGTCCAGCAAAACGGTCCAGAGGGAAGACAGGCTGGCCATGCCGTCAAACAAAAGGATGGCCGCCGGGCAGCCGCAGATGCTGATCTGCTTTGCATAATAATCAGCTGAGGCGCCAAACATGGTATTGAGTTCCGCCAGGTTTTCACTGAGTTTGATTGTGAGCTGCTCCATTCCCACAGGTTCACCGTCCTTTTCTGATTGCAAACCCAGTATGCCCGAAAGACACCGGGTTCATACCCGGCCGCCCGGACGCAAAAGGAGGACAGTCCTTTGAAATTGCTTCTTTTCCGCACCGCCCTGATTTACCTGTGCGTGCTGTTTGCCATGCGCTTGATGGGAAAACGCCAGCTGGGAGAGCTGCAGCCCGAGGAACTTGTATCCACCATGCTGATCTCCAATCTGGCCTCCATCTCGATTGAGTCGGAGGAGGTTCCCATTACAGCCAGCCTGGTTCCCCTGTTCCTGATTGCGCTGCTGGAACTGCTGGGCTCGGTGCTCAGCTTTTACAGCCAGCGCTTTTCCAATTTGCTGTCCGGCCGGCCCAAAACCGTGATCCTCAACGGGCAGATCGATCAGAATGCCCTGCGGATGCTCCGGCTGACTGCCGCAGACCTGATGGAGGCGCTGCGGGGCAAGGAAATCTTTGACCCCCGGGATGTCTCCTACGCCATTGTAGAGACCAACGGCAGCCTTTCGGTGGCCCGCAAGCCTGCCAAGGAAACGGTAACCCTGGCGGATCTGGGGGTGGCGGTTCAGAAGGCACAGGCCACCATTCCTCTGGTGGTGGACGGCCAGGTGCTGGAGGACAACCTCCGCTTCTGCGGCAAGGACCAGGTCTGGCTGGAGCATACCGCCGCTGCCAACACCCTGCTGGTCAGTGAGATCCTTCTGCTGCTGGGCAACGACACCGAGGATTACTTTCTTCTGCGCAAACAAAAAGGCGCCCCCGACAGGGCGCCCGAAAAAGGAGCTGGTGGAATATGAAGCGAATCTGGCTGTGCCTGGGGATTGTTGCGGCCATCCTGCTGCTGACCTGCTACAGTACCTATCGGGTCAGAAACTTCGCCGATCAGGTGACGGCCCAGCTGGAAACCGCCGGTCAGGCGCTGGACCAGGACGACCTGCCCCGGGCGCACCAGGCTGTCCTGGAAGGCGCATCCCTCTGCGAGGCCATGCGCCGGAGCAGTGTGCTGTATCTGCGCACCGAGGATTTCCTGGAGCTGGAAGCCTATCTCAGGGCTGCTGCCAGCTATCTGACCGAGGGCTCCCGGGAAGAAGCCCGGGGCGAAATAGGCCGGGCCTCTTTCCAGGCAGAGAGCATTGACTGGCTGACCCGCCGCTGGCTTTGAAAGGCATCCCTCAAAACAAAAACAGCCCGGATGCACAGGCATCCGGGCTGTTTGAGGTGATTAAGTGGTTCAGGGTTTGCGGTCCTTCATCAGCTGTTCCAGTTCTGAGAAGAAGCTCTCCACATCGGCGAAGCGCCGGTAGACCGAGGCGAAGCGGACATAGGCCACTTCGTCGATCTTCTTCAGCTCCTGCATGGCGAGCTCGCCAATCTGGACGCTGCTGACCTCGCGGTCGTAGCTGCTGAGCAGGGTCTGCTCAATGTTGCTCACCGCCTGTTCCAGCTGCTCGTAGCTGACGGGCCGCTGGGCGCAGGAACGGAGCATGCCGTTGAGCACTTTCTGACGGTCAAAGGGCTCCCGCGAGTTGTTCTTTTTGATGACCATCAGGGGCAGCGTTTCCACCGCCTCATAAGTGGTGAACCGCTTGTGGCAGGCCAGGCACTCACGGCGGCGGCGAATCCGCTCACCATCTTCTGTTGGGCGGGAATCAATCACCTTGGACTCTTCGCCGCCGCAATAGGGGCATTTCATAGTGTGTCCTCCATTTTTCTAAGTGATCCGGTCAGCCCGGCAAAGGATTAGTTCTTCTGCTTGTTTTTGCGGCCCGTCCAGGTAATCCATGCAGAAGTGGAAACGCACAGCGAAGTGTACACGCCGCTGATCATGCCCATCATCAGGGGGAAGGCAAAGGTGAAGATGCTGTCCAGGCCATACAGCACCGAAACGATGCACATGACCGCCAGCGCAGCCACCGTGGTGATGGTGGTCATCAGGGTACGGCGGAGAGACTGGTTCAGAGACTGGTTGACCAGCTCAGGGAAGGAAGCCTTCTTGCCCAGCAGTTTGCGGTTCTCACGGATCCGGTCGTAGATGACGACGGTATCGTTGACCGAGTAGCCCAGGATGGTCAGCAGGGCGGCGATGAAGTTGCCGTCCAGCGGCGCCCGCAGGACGACGAAGACGCCGAAGATCACCATCAGGTCATTCAGCAGGGCCAGGATGGCCATGGCACCGCCGGTCAGGCCGCCGATGTTTCTGAAGCGAATTGCAATGTAGATCAGGATCAGGGCCAGGGCGAACACCACAGCCACCAGGCTCTTCTGGAGGAAGCGGGTACCCATGGCCGGGCTGACGTTGCTCAGGGACAGCTGGGCAAAGCTGTTATCCGGGAAGCTCTCCCCCAGGCTGTCCAGCAGGCCGGTCACCTGATCGGTGGTCACAGTCTCGCGGCCGGGCATCGAGATCTTGATGGTGGACTCGCCGGTGGCCACGTTTTCACCGGTCTGGACGGTGAGGTCGGTGCCGCCCAGAGCGGTCTCTGCGGTCTGCTGCACAGCCGAGAGATCGGGGGTGCCTTCATAGCTCAGGGTGATCATGGCGCCGCCGGTGAACTCGGTGTCCATCTTGACGCCCAGCACCACAGCGCACAGCACGATGGCGGCCATTAGGCAGGTGGAGAAGGTCAGGAAGGCCTTCCGCTTGCCGGTGAAATCAATCTTCCGGGGCTCCTTCTTCTCGCGGTCAGCGCCGTAGAGCCAGGGGTTCTGGAGTGCCTTGATGGAGGCAGCGCCGGCGATCATGACGCGGGTGCAGAAAACGCCGAACACGAAGTTCAGCAGAACGCCGGTCAGCAGGGTGTAGCCGAAGGCATAGATGGTGCCGGCGGTGGAAGCGCCAAAGGCAAAGAACACAAAGTTCAGCAGCCGGGCAAAGATGCCGTCGGTGGGGCCAAAGGCGCCCATCAGCACGATGGCCACAATCACGATGGTGACGTTGCCGTCAATGACGGGGGTCAGGCCGCGGGCAAAACCGCTCTTGAGGGCGCCGGGCAGAGACTTGCCGCTGCGCAGTTCCTCTTTGATGCGCTCAGCCGTGATGATGTTGGCGTCAACGCCCATACCGATGGCCAGGATGATACCGGCGATGCCGGGCAGAGTCAGGGTAAAGCTGTTGAACACCGGGAAGTAACCCGACACAAAAGCCAGGGTTGCAGCCACCTGGCCCAGCAGGGCCACGCTGGCCAGCACACCGGGCAGACGGTACATGGAAATCATGATGATGAAGATCAGCACAAAGGCAATGATGCCGGCGTAGACCATGGCTTCCAGGCTGTTCTCGCCCAGAGTGGGGCTGATGGTGGAGTAGCTGTCCACCGTCAGGGCAAAGGGCAGCGCGCCCGAATTGATCTGGCGGGCCAGGGTGACTACGTCGTCCCGGGTGAAGTTGGAGCCGGTGATCACAGCCTTGCCATCGGTGATGGCGGAATTGACGGTGGCGACACTGATGTTCTGATCATCCAGCCAGATGCTAATGGTGCCGCCGTCCTGGTACAGACGGGTGGTGGCGTCGCCAAAGGCGGCTGCGCCCTCCGAATCAAATTCCAGGGCCACGTAGTACTCGGATGCACCGCCGTCGGTGACGGGGCCATACTGAGCAGTGGCCTTTTCAACGCTGGAGCCGTCCAGGATCAGGGTGCCGTCGGCACTGCTCCCCTCCCGGAAGGTCAGGTATGCGGTGGTGCCGATCTCCTGGATGGCAGCCTCGGGATCGAAATTGGTCTCGTCCGACTGCCAGGGGAACTCCAGGATCAGGCTGTCCTGATTGTAGTCTGCATAGAGTTCGTAATCGGTGATGTTCAGGGCGACCAGACGGTTTTCGATGACCGACTGGGCTGCATCCAGCTGCTCGTCCGTTGCATCAAAGCCGTCGGAGGGCAGGAACGTCACATTGACGCCGCCTTTGATATCCACACCGAAACGGATATCCGACACACCTTTGATGTAGGTTGTGGTCACATCTCCGTATTTCACGGATACGCCGAAGAACGCAGTGATTGCAAACGCCACGATCAGCAGCACCGGGACCACGAGATGCCATGCTCTGCCTTTTGTTTTCATATAATTCTTGGAAACCTCCCAATGAAATAACCTCCCGCCCGCCCGGCAAGCCGGGCAGGCAGAGGAGATTTTTTAGGATGCATCTGAAAAGTCAAACAGGCCGAACAGTGGCTGCAAAGCGCTGGGGGACTTTTCAGACAGGCTCTGAGCCGGAAGCTCAGGCCTTCTGCTTGAGCAGCAGCTCAACGGTGGCCAGCCGGGTGCAGATGGTCAGCAGGTCAGATGCCTTCTCAACCTCGCTCAGGCTGGGGTAAGTGGGGGCAATGCGCAGGTGGGAATCCTCAGGATCCTTGCCATACGGGAAGGATGCGCCGGCACCGGTCAGCACCAGGCCTGCCTCCTTGCACAGCTGTGCCACACGCTTGGCGCAGCCGGGCATCACATACAGGCTGATGAAGTAACCGCCCTTGGGGTTGGTCCAGTGGGCGATGTCGCCGCAGGGGGTCAGCTTCTGGGCAAAGGTGGTGCGAACTGCGTCGAAGGCGGGCACCAGACGGCGGCGATGCTTGAGCATGTGGGCCAGGACGCCTGCCTTGTTCTTCAGGAACCGCACATGGCGCAGCTGATTCATCTTGTCGTAGCTGATGATCATGACGCCGAAGCGCTTGCAGACATACTTCATCATGTTGTCGCTGCAGGCCAGAGCGGAAACACCGGCGCCCGGGAAGGTGATCTTGCTGGTGGAGGTGAACATGAAGACGCGGTCCTCATGGCCGTAGGGCTTGCTCTCCTCCAGCAGAACCGGGGTCTCGATGATCTCATCGGTCAGGTGATGGACGATGTAGGCCTCATCCCAGAAGATCTTGAAATCGGGGGCTGCGGTCTTCATGGCAGCAAAGCGGCGGACGGTTTCGTCGCTGTAAGTATAGCCATCGGGGTTGGAGTACTGGGGCACACACCAGATGCCCTTGATGGTGGGATCCTCAGCCACCAGCTTCTCCACCATATCCATATCGGGGCCTTCCGGCGTCATGGGGACATTGATCATGTCGATGCCGAACTCCTCGGTGATCCGGAAATGACGGTCATAGCCGGGCACCGGGCAGAGAAACTTGGGGTGATCCACCTGAGACCAGGGGCAGGGAGACTCCGGGAAACCGAAGGTGTAGCCAATGCTGACCAGGAAGTACATCAGCTGCAGGCTGGAGTTGCCGCCCACAAAGACGTTCTCAGGCTTGACGCCCATCACGTCGCCAAACAGCTGGCGGGCCTCATACAGACCTTCCAGATCGCCGTAGTTGCGGGCGTCGGTGCCGTCTGCAGAGGTGTAATCGGTGGTCTTGAACAGATCCATGGACAGGTCCATCTGGTGAGGGCCGGGCTTGCCGCGGGCCATATTCAGCTTCAGACCCATGGCCTTGTAGTCCTCATAGGCACTGAGCAGTTTGCTCTGCTCTTCCTTCAGTTCTTCGGTGCTCATCTCCAAATAATTTGCCATAGTGTGCTCCTTTACAATACTTTCTTTACCCACAACCGCAGCTTCCCTGCCAGAGAAAGTGCGTCGGAAATGTCTCGCATTTGGCCAGCGCTGCCGGCACAATCCCAGACTTTATTATTATAGTACACTTTCTGGTGAGAAACAAGAATTTCGGATGAAAAAAGCCCAACCGGGGGGTTCTGCTCCCCCGGCCGGGCCAAAATCCGGCAAACCTCAGCTCACCGAGATCTGATTCTTATAGCGCTTGCGGACGGCGCCGTACTCCATGTGGGGTTCGCCGCCCTCCACAGTATCCTCGTCGATGGTGACCCGGATAATGGTGGCATCGCTGGGAACAGCGTACATCACCGGCATCAGCAGGTTTTCCATCACGCTGCGCAGGCCCCGGGCACCGGTCTTGCGCTCGATGGTCTTGCGGGCGATGGCCCGCAGGGCTGCATCGGTAAAGACCAGGTCCACGTTGTCCATGCCCAGCAGTGCTTTGTACTGCTTGACCAGGCTGTTCTTGGGCTCTTTCAGAACCCGGACCAGGGTGTCCTCGTCCAGGTCATCCAGAACGGTGATGACCGGCAGACGGCCGATCAGTTCGGGAATCAGGCCGAACTTCACCAGGTCGTGGGGCTCCACCTTCCGCAGCAGGGCTTTCTGGGCCTCCGAGGAGTTGTCCTTCAGGGTGCTGCCGAAGCCCAGCGCAGAATTGTCGGTGCGGCGCTGGATGTATTTGTCCAGCCCGTCAAAGGCGCCGCCGCAGATGAACAGGATGTTGGTGGTGTCAATCTGGATGAACTCCTGCTGGGGGTGCTTGCGGCCGCCCTGGGGCGGGACGTTGCTGACGGTGCCCTCCAGGATTTTCAGCAGAGCCTGCTGGACGCCCTCGCCGCCCACATCACGGGTGATGGAGGGGTTCTCACTCTTGCGGGTGATCTTGTCGATCTCATCGATGTAGATGATGCCGATCTGGGCCCGCTGCACATCGAAATCTGCCGCCTGAATCAGCTTGAGCAGGATGTTTTCCACGTCCTCGCCTACATAGCCGGCCTCGGTCAGGGTGGTGGCGTCTGCAATGGCGAAGGGAACGCCCAGCATCCGGGCCAGGGTCTGGGCCAGCAGGGTCTTGCCCACGCCGGAGGGACCCAGCAGCAGCACGTTGGACTTCTGCAGCTCTACGTCATTCCCCTTCCCGCTCATGATCCGCTTGTAGTGGTTGTACACCGAGACAGACAGGACCCGCTTGGCCTCATCCTGGCCGATGACATACTGGTCCAGACCGTCCTTGATTTCCTCGGGGGTCATGATGTTGATCTGGGCAGGAGCAGCAGGCTGCATCCGGGCCCGGGCATTGGGGGCGCCGCCCCGGTTGGGGCGGTTGCCGCTGGAACGGTCCGGCTTCTCCCCCAGCAGATCGTAGCACAGGTTGATGCACTCGCTGCAGATATTGACGCCGGGCCCGATGATCATCCGCTCGACTTCATCCTGATGCTTGCCGCAGAAGCTGCAGACAAGATCCTTTTCGTTTTTATCTCTGCCGGAATTGTTATTTGCCATAGCTGTACTTTCCTTTTTTGTGCGTTTCTGCGCTCAGCCAGTGGTTCAGCGTGTGGTAATCACCTGGTCCACCAGGCCGTACTCCTTGGCCTGCAGAGCGGTCATATAGTTGTCCCGCTCGGTGTCCTCCCGGACCCGCTCGATGGGCTGGCCGGTGTACTCGCTGAGCAGACCATTGATCTTGTCGCGCAGGTAAACGATGTGGTCAGCATGAATCTTGATGTCGGTGGCCTGGCCCGAGAGGCCGCCGCCCTGCCCGCCGGCGATCAGAGGCTGATGGATCAGGATCTCCGAGTTGGGCAGCGCAAAGCGCTTGCCCTTGGTGCCGCTGGCCAGCAGGAATGCGCCCATCGAAGCAGCCATGCCCATGCAGATGGTGGAAACATCGCACTTGATATAGTGCATGGTGTCATGGATGGCCATGCCTGCGCTGATGGAACCACCGGGGCTGTTGATATACAGGCTGATGTCCTTGTCCGGGTCCTGCCCCTCGAGGTACAGCAGCTGGGCAACCACCAGGCTGGCGGAGGTATCGTTGACGTCCTCGCTCAGGACGATGATGCGGTCGTTCAGCAGACGGGAGAAAATATCGTAAGAGCGCTCTCCGTGGGCCGTCTGTTCTACAACATAAGGAACAAAACTCATAACAGTTCGCCTCCTGAAAATCGAATTTGATTCGCTATTTTTGCAAAATTGACCGATGCGACATCCAAAAAACCGCCGCATCGGTCAATTTCAACAACATGTGCGCGGGCAGCGCGCCGCCGGCGCTTTCCTGCCCTGGCTCAGCTCACCGACAGCGATTACTCAGCGTCGGCAGCCTTCTCTTCGGCCTCAGCGGCCTTCTCCACGATATTGGCGTGGCTCTTGATGAAGTCGATGGCCTTATTGACAGCCAGATCCTTCTTCAGCTCGTCCATATTGACCAGCTCGCGGACCTTGTCCTCCTCCATCTTGTACTGGTCGGCAATGCGCTTGATCTCAGCGTTGACATCCTCCTCGGAAGCGGTGATGTTCTCAGCTGCAGCGACAGCCTCCAGAGCCAGACGGATCTTGACCTGCTTCTCAGCCTGGGGCATGAAGGAAGCACGGAACTGCTCCATGGTCTGGCCCATATACTTCAGGTAGGTGTCCAGGTTCAGGCCCTGCTGCTCCACACGGAAAGCAAAGTCGTTGACCAGCTCGTCCATCCGGACATCGTACATGGCCTGGGGAATCTCAGCCTCCATGCCTGCGATGACCTGATCCACCAAAGCATTCTCAACAGCCAGGTCGTCCTGCTTGTTCAGCTGCTCCTGGTTGGACTTGCGGATGGAATCCTTGAACTCCTCCAGGGTGTCGTACTCGGAGCAATCCTTGGCCAGCTCGTCATCCAGAGCGGGCAGTTCCTTGTACTTGACCTCGTGCAGCTTGATCTTGAAGACGGCGGGCTTGCCAGCCAGCTCAGAAGCCTGATACTCCTCGGGGAAGGTGACGTTCACGTCGAACTCATCGCCGGCGGAGTGGCCCACGACCTGATCCTCGAAGCCGGGGATGAAGCTGCCGCTGCCCAGGGTCAGGCTGTAGTGCTCAGCCTTGCCGCCCTCGAATGCGACGCCGTCCACAAAGCCTTCGAAGTCGATATCAACGATATCGCCGTTCTGGGCAGCGCCCTCACGGGTCAGCTCGCGGGCGTTGCGCTCCTGCACACGCTTGAGCTCAGCGTCCACAGCAGACTCCTGCACAGTATGGACCGTCTTCTCCACGGTCAAACCGGAATAAGCGCCCAGCTTGACTTCGGGCTTGACGGCGACCTTGACGGTCAGGGTTGCGCCCTGGTCATCGCTGGCAGAATCAACGGTAACCTCGGGACGGCCCACAGCCTCGATGCCGGCAGCCTTGACGGCAGCCTCGAACTCAGCCGGGAACAGGTTGTTGATGGCGTCGTAGGTGAACACATCGGGACCATACATCCGCTCGATCAGGTGACGGGGGGCCTTGCCCTTGCGGAAGCCCTGGACGGTGTACTTCTTGCCCTCGGTCTTGAAGACCTTCAGCACTTCGTTCTTATAGGTCTCGGCATCAATCGAGAACTGCAGTTCTGCCATGCTCTTCTCGAGCTTTTCACACTTGATAAGATTCATTTTGATTTTCCTCCGCTCAAAAATTGGTGCTGGGGCAGAGGATTCCTCTCCCCGCATCTGCGCCGCGCGCCCATCTTCTGTTTCCAAACGGCGCACGCGCCTTTGGGTACGACAATCGCGTCAGCGTTTATTATAACACGTTCGCTGCATAAAAGCCAGCTGTTTTTTCACATTTTGGGAATTTCTCCTGGTTTTCCGGGCTGCGTCATGTGATTTTATACGGACAAAAGCGCAATCCATCGGCGCTGACCAGCTTATAACGGATGCCGTCCACCTCGCCTTGAACCGCAAAGCGCAGGGCTTTGCCGTGAAGGTGCGCGTAAAAACACCGCTGAATCCCGTACTCCTTCAGGACAGCCACGATCTCGGGGGCGTCGGCCCCGGTGTAAACCGGCGGGTAGTGGAGAAACACCAGTTTCTCTTTCCCCGGCTCGGCAGCCTCCAGGCTCAGCCGCAGGCGGCCGATCTCCCGGTTCATCACTTTTTCGTCGTGGGGCTCCCCCACGTCAAACAGCCAGCCCCGGGTTCCGCACAGGGCGTATCCATCCACTGTGTAGGAATTGTTGTGCAGCAGATGGAGGGTGTCGAACCCCTCGGACTGAAAGAAAGCGTTCATTTTGTTGGCGGTGGACCACCAATAGTCGTGGTTGCCCTTCATCAGGAGTTTTTGGCCCGGCAGGCCATTAAGAAAGGCAAAGTCCCTGCGGGTATCCGTCAGGCGCATGGCCCAGCTGATATCCCCTGCCAGAACCACCGTATCCTGGGGCTTCACCAGCTTGCGCCAGTTGGCTTCCAGTTTCTCCACATAGCCGTCCCAACCCGGAAACACATCCATGGGCTTTGCACCGCCCAGCGAAAGATGGGGGTCGCCCAGCACAAAAAGTGCCATTGGTTTCTCCTGTTCTAGTTTTTATTCCTGATAGCTCAGCGCCACGCCGGCAATTTCACCGGGATCGATGACGGCGTCAAAGCGCTCGGCCTTCTGCCGCAGGCCGGCAAGGCTGGCAGGGGCGGTGCGGCTGGTGACCTGCTCCAGAACCTGCATGGCCTCAAAGTCGTTCTCAGGTGCGGCGTGGCCCAGTGCGGCCAGCACGCTCCGGGGGAACTTGAAGGGCGATGCGGTGGACAGAACCACCATCGGCACCCCATCCCGCTTGCTCTCCCGGGCCACATGGAAGGCCACGGCGGTGTGGGTATCGCAGAGATAGCCGTCCCGCTCCCAGCGGGTGCGAATTTCCTGGGCCACCTGGTCCTCCTCGGCATAGCCGCAGGAGAAGGTCTCCTGGATGGCTGCCAGCGTCTCGGGGCGGACAGTGTAGCTCCCCTCTTTGTTCAGGCGGTCCATCAGAGCGGCCACCTCGGTGTCGCTGCCGGTCACATGGAACAGCAGGCGCTCCAGGTTGGAGGACACCAGAATGTCCATGCTGGGAGAAGTGGTTTTATAGAAGGTCCGTTTGGCAGTATAGGTGCCGGTGCGCAGGAAGTCGGTCAGGACGTTGTTCTTGTTGGATGCGCAGACCAGACGGCCGACCGGCAGACCCATCCGCTTGGCGTAATAGCCGGCCAGAATGTCGCCGAAGTTGCCGGTGGGAACGCAGAAATCCACTTCCTGGCCGAAAGAGACCTTCCCTGCCTTGACCAGCTGGGCATAGGCAGCAAAGTAATAGACAATCTGCGGCACCAGGCGGCCCCAGTTGATGGAGTTGGCGCTGGACAGGTGGATGTTCCGTTCAGCCAGCTGGGCGGCAATGGCCTTGTCTGCAAAGACCCGCTTGACGCCGGTCTGTGCATCGTCAAAGTTGCCCCGCACTGCATAAACAGTCACGTTGGCACCCTCCTGGGTGGCCATCTGGAGGCGCTGGATTTCGCTGGTGCCGCCGGTGGGATAGAACACCGCAATCTCCACCCCGGGAATGTCGTGGTAGCCGTCCAGGGCGGCCTTGCCAGTATCGCCGCTGGTGGCCACCAGGATCAGGGTTTTCTCGGTGTGGTGCAGGTTGCGCTTGGCCTCCACCAACAGCTTGGGCATCAGCTGCAGTGCGTAATCCTTGAAAGCACAGGTGGGACCGTGCCACAGCTCCAGAGACCAGGTGTCCCCTTCCACCGGTGCCAGATAGCCGGCCTTGCCGCCAAAGGCTTCGCCGTAGGTCCGGGCTGCGGCCTGAGCCAGGAAGACCGGATCATAGTCGGTCAGGTATTCCTTGAGGACGGCGGCCGCCATGGCCGGATAGTCCAGCTGGCAGATGGACCGGGCATCCACCTGGGGGAAGGACTCAGGCACAAACAGGCCGCCCTCCTCCGACAGGCCCTGGACAATGGCCTCCGAGGAGGTCACGTGACGGCTGGTGTCTCTCGTGCTGAAAAACTGCATGTTCCATCGCTCCTTTTCAGTCCTGCTTGGTGTTTATGATTCGCTTGCGTCAAATGCACTTTTTATAATATGTACGATCCAGCGGCCGCTGTCAAGAGGGGTTACCTCTGCCACATCAAACCGGGTAAAAGCTTCGCTCTGGCCGGTCTGCTGCAGATAAGAGGAAGCCGCCAGGATCAGGCGGCGCTGCTTGGCTTTGGTCACCGAGTTGGACGGGCGGCACACAGCGTTCGGATTGGTGCGGGTTTTCACCTCGCACATAATGAGGACGCCTTCCGGGTCCCGGAGGATCAGGTCGACCTCCCCTTCCCGAATCCGGTAGTTGTGCTCCAGAAGGGTGCAGCCCTGCTGGATATAATACCGGGCTGCTGCCCGCTCGCCCCGCCGGCCTGTTTCGGCCCGGTCCATCACCGGTCCTCCGGCCAGTAGCCCTGCTTTTTCAAAAAGCTGCGGCGGTAGAAGGGCTGGATGCCATACTGGGCAATCAGCTCATAGTGGAGCTTGGTGGGATACCCCTTGTGCTTGGCCAGCTGATACTGGGGATACTGCCGGTCCAGCTCCAGCATATAGTGATCCCGGCTTACCTTGGCCAGAATGGATGCTGCGCCGATGCTGGCGCTGGTGGCATCTCCCTTGACCACCGGCTGGGCCGGCATGGCCAGCCCACCGGGGCAGCGGTTGCCGTCCACCAGCACCAGGTTGGGGGTGATCTCCAGTTTCTCCACGGCTTCCCGCATGCCGCCCATGGTGGCCTGCAGGATGTTGTCCCGGTCGATGATCTCAGGCCCCACAAAGACAATGCTGTAGGCCAGAGCCTTCTCCTTGATCTCGGCAAAAAGGGCTTCCCGCTTTTTCTCGGTCAGCTTTTTGGAGTCATTGATCCCCCAGACAGGCCTGGTGGGGTCAAGGATGCATGCGGCTACGCAGACCGGGCCGCACAGCGGGCCCCGGCCTGCCTCATCCACGCCGGCAAAGCAGCCATTGGCTGCCCGGACAGCGTCGTCGTAGGCATAGAGAGGCTGGGAGATTTCCTCATCGGTCCGGCGTTTCATTCCTCGATGTCCTCCCCTGCTTCCCGGCGGGGCGGGCGCTCCAGGGTGATCCGGCCCCACTTGCAGGCCCGGAACTCATCCACCAGCATGACGGCGCACCGCTCGGTGTTCACCTCGCCGCCCCGCACCAGCAGGCCTCGCTTGCGGCCGATGGCTTCCATCAGCTCATAGGGGGGCAGTGCCAGGGTTTCGGCGTCCAGCTTGTACCGGCCGGCCACCAGGTCAGGATAGTTCTGGCGGACTTCGTCCAGCAGGTTCATGGCCAGCTCTTCCACGTCCAGGATATCGTCCTTGATGGAGCCGATAAAGGCCAGGTTGGAAGCGGTGGTCTTGGAGTCAAATTTCTTCCACAGAACGCCGGGCATATCCAGCAGGTCAAACTTCTCGGTGGAGACCCACTGTTTGCCCTTGGTGACGCCGGGGCGGTCTGCGGCCTTGGCCCGGACAGAACCGGCAAAGGTGTTGATGAAGGTGGATTTGCCCACGTTGGGGATGCCGCAGAGCATGATCTGGGTCTTGGCGCCGCCCATGCCGCGGGCCTGGCGTCGGGCCAGCAGCCCTGCCAGCTCTTTTTCAATGGCAGAGCGAACCGCTGCCGTGCCGCCCTTGCTCTTGGCATTGATGGCCACACAGCCGGCGTCCGCCGAGCGGAAATACCGAATCCACTCCTCGGTGATGGAAGGGTCAGCCAGGTCCGCCTTGTTCAGGGCGTACAGCCGGGGCTTGCGGGCGGTGATCCGCTCGATCTCCGGGTTAAGGCTGGACAGTGGAATCCGGGCGTCCAGCAAAATCAGGCTGGCGTCCACATGCTGGATTTCCTGCTCCATCACCCGCAGGGTGCGGGCCATGTGGCCCGGGAACCACTGAATGTTGTATTGATTGGAAAATTGAAGTTCTTCGTTGTTCACTTGACCACTCCTGCATCTTCCAGGGGCAAAAAGCAGAACAGCACTTTGCCCAGGATGTCCTCCTCCGCGATGCAGCCGATGCTGGTGGACCGGCTGTCCAGGGAGGCGTTGCGGTTGTCACCCATCAGGAACAGCTCTCCTTCGGGTACGGTATAGGGAAACTCCAGGTCATAGCCCAGATAGGTGGGCTCGGCGATATAATCTTCCTGCAGCACTTCGCCGTTGACGGTGACGGTGCCGGAAGTATAGTCGATGGAGATGGTGTCGCCGCCCTTGGCAATCACCCGCTTGACCAGGGGCTTGCCGTAGGTGGTGTAGTCATCCACAATGACGATGTCGCCCCGCTTGGGGGTATAGCCGGCGCCCCAGACAATCAGCTTGTCCCCATCCCAGAGGGTGGGGTTCATGGATGCGCCGTCCACCTGGATGATCCGGAAAAAGAAGGAGAACAGCAGCACCATCACAACCAGCGCCGAGATCAGCGCTTCGTACCATTCGATCACACCCTGCCCCGGCGCCTGGGGCGCCTCTGCTTCATGTTTTTCCTTTGCCATCTGTTACACCCCGCATTCGTTGCGATTTTCCCTGTTATTGTACCACACAGCCCCGCCCCCGAAAAGGGGCAGGGTGTGAAAGGATAAAGAAAAAAGGGACAACAAGTGTCCCTTTTCCCTTACAGCCAGCCTGACAAACAGGCCGCGGATGATCAGATATCGCTCTTGACCTTGGCAGCTTTGCCGGTGCGGCTCCGCAGATAGTACAGCTTTGCGCGGCGAACCTTACCCTTGCGGACAACGGTCACCTTCTCAACGAAGGGGCTGTTGATGGGGAAGACACGCTCGATGCCAACGCCGTAAGCAACGCGGCGAACGGTAAAGGTCTCAGCGACGCCGCCGTGCTTCTTGGCAATGACGGTGCCCTCAAAGGCCTGGATACGCTCACGCTCGCCTTCCTTGATGCGAACGTCCACGCGAACGGTATCGCCAACGTTGAACTGGGGGCGCTCAGCCTTGATGCTGCCCTCGGAAATAATCTTCAGTGCGTCCATTTGATGATCCTCCATTTGTTTTAGACGTTCATACACGGCATATCTGCCGTCAGAGGACCGCCCGTTTAATGATTGTTTGTCATTAACCCCGCTGTGGTTTCAGCGGACACTAACGCCTAACTATGATAGCATAAACCCGCCGGGAAAGCAAGCGTTTTTGCCAAAAAATCAGCAGAAAATTTTGCGTTTTCCCGGAAAGTCAGACATTCCCGCCGCCGGCGCAGAAAGGGGTCTTGTCCGCCTTCAGCAGGCCGGTGCGGAGAATGGAGGCTTCCGCGGCGGATGCGCCCAACTGCTGCTCCAGAAAACCGGTCAGCAGCGAAGGGTTCAGGTTCAGCTCCTGGGCTGCCGGGAGGCAGACGTCAAAGGATACCTTCTCCCCTTCTGTGCGGCAGTCAAGGGCGGGAATGTACTGCTTGAGATCAATCTGCTTTTTGGATTTCTTGCCTTTTTTCTCCACCAGGGCTTCGGTGAGGCCGTTGTACTGCTCCAGCCTGGGCTGGGCTGCCGCCGGGTAGCTGATGGTGTAGCAGGCGTAGGCAATCTCGCTGGCCTTGTCCCGGGCGGGCTCCACCCGGAAAACATGGATGCCTGCCGGCATGATGGCGTTCAGCTTGTCCTGCCAGGCCTGGAAATCGGGGTTTTCCGCCTCGGTTTTGACATCCACGCTCTCACACAGACTCTCCTGCCCCAGGGACAGCGGGCAGGTAAAGGTCATATAAATGTGGGGATTGAAGCCCAGGGTGTGCCAGACAGGCAGACTGCTGCGCTTGAGCACCCGCTGCATCACCCGCTGCATGTCCAGCAGCGAGATGTAGGAGGCCTCATTCCGTTTTTCAAACCAAATTCTTACTGTAATCAAAGCAGGGACCTCCCAACAGATGATTTGCGCCGCAGCCGCCGCAGGCGCGGTTGCAGGGCTGCGTGGTCTGGGCTGCCAGAGCCTTCTTGTATTCCCGCACCAGATATTCGTGGGTGACGCCGTAGTCCATGTGAGACCAGGGGGTCACCTCATCCAGACCAATGGCACGGTTGCAGTAGAAGTGGGGATCGATGCCCAGATCCTCGAACACCTTCATCCAGGTGTCGTACTGGAAGCACTCCTCCCAGCCGTCAAAGTAGCAGCCACGGCGGTAGGCCTCCACCAGGGCCGGGGCCAGACGGCGGTCGCCTTTGGCGAAGACGCCCTCCAGGAAGCTGGTCTTGCTGTCGTGGTAGTTGACCTTGATCTTCCGGCTGTGGACGCTCTCCAGCAGGTGCTTCTGTTTGGCCTGCAGGGTTTCGGCGGTATCCATGGGGACAAACTGGAAAGGCGTATGGGGCTTGGGCACAAAGCAGGCGCAGCTGATGGTTACCTGCACCCCCTTGCCCTTGGCGTGGTCCATGCTGTAGTAGAGGTCCACCACCTTCTGGGCGGTGTCGGCAATGCCCTCAATATCGGCCATGGTCTCGGTGGGCAGGCCCATCATAAAGTAGAGCTTGACCGAGGTATACCCCGCCTCAAAGGCAATGCGGCAGGTCTTTTCGATTTCGTCCCAGGTGACGTTTTTGTTGATGACGTCCCGCAGACGCTGGGTGCCGGCCTCAGCCGCGAAGGTCAGGCCGCTCTTGCGGACGCGGGTGGTCTTTTCGATCAGGCTCTCGGAGAAGTTGTCCATCCGCAGAGAAGGCAGGGACAGGCTGACATGCTCCTGGGGGGCCCAGCTGTTCAGATCGTCCAGCAGCTCTTCCAGCTGGCTGTGGTCCGAGGTGGACAGGCTGGACAAGCTCAGCTCCTCATAGCCGGTGTTGGCGCACAGATCCTGGGCGGCCTTGTTCAGCAGAGAGGCATCCCGCTGGCGCATGGGCCGGTAAAGGAAACCGGCCTGGCAGAACCGGCAGCCCCGGACACAGCCCCGCAGTACTTCAATGCTGGCCCGGTCCTGGATGGCACCCACCATGGGCACCACAAAGTTGGTGGGAGGGGCAAAGTCGTTCATATCCCGGATGATGGCCTTGGTCACCACGGCGGGGATGCCCGGCTCGTTGGGGGTGATGGCCTTGACACGGCCGTCCTCATGGTAGGTCACATCATAGAAGGCAGGGATATAGACGCCGGGAATCTTGGCGATCCGGAGCAGCAGTTCCTTTTTGGAAATGCCCTCCTTCTTCCCCTGCTCGATGGCGGCGCAGATGGCGGGCAGCTGGCGCTCGCCCTCGCCCAGCTGGATTACGTCGAAAAAGGCGGCCAGGGGCTCCGAGTTGCAGGTGCAGGGGCCGCCGGCCACAATCAGAGGCCAGCGCTCATCCCGGTCTGCGGCATACAGCGGGATGCCCGCCAGATCCAGCATGGCCAGAATGTTGGTATAGGACAGCTCATACTGAAGGGTAAAGCCCACGGCATCAAAGGCCGTGAGGGGGTCTTTGCTCTCCAGGGTGTACAGGGGCAGGCCCAGCTTCTCCATCTCGGCTTTCATATCCAGCCAGGGCATAAAGGCCCGCTCACACCACCAGTTCTCGTGCTGGTTGAGCAGCTCATAGAGGATCTTTTCCCCCAGGAACGACATCCCCACCTCATAGGTGTCAGGGAAACAGAAGGCAAAGCGGACATCCACCTTGTCCTTATCTTTATAGATGCTGCCCGGCTCGCCGCCGGTATACCGGCCCGGTTTCTGCACATGGCTCAGCGCTTCTTTCAGCTTTGGGTCAAACATCGGGTTCCTCCACAGTCGGGATCTTGGTCCCGTTTTTATTTCATCAGTTCTTTTATTGTACCCTATTTCGGGGCAGATTGCAATTTCTCATTTTTCTGCAGCAGGGCTGCCAGCATCTGTGCGCCGTCCAGCGGCGGAACGGGCAGCAGGTTGAAGCCGCCGGTCAGGAGATTGGCTGCCAGAAATGCGGCGTCCCACACCGTGAACCGCAGGCTCAGCCGCAGATACCACACTGCGGCCAGCAGGGCATTGACGGCGGGGCCGGCAGCAGCCAGCCAGAATTTCTGCCAGCGGGAAAGAACATACCCCCGGGTCTGCATGCAGAATCCGGTCATGGTCACTTCGATCACCGGCACCCGGCGGAACAGCGCCAGAAATACCAGGATATGGCCCCACTCATGCAGGAAGGCCGCCAGCAGGCCGATCCGGAGAAACTGGCTGCTGTCAAAATAGAGCAGCAGGTACAGCAGGCTGCAGGTGAAAAAGGGGTCCCGGAAGACCACCGGTCCCACCTGGACCTGGCGCGGAAACAGGCCGCCCCGCATCAGCCCTCGCCCTCCAGCCCCAGCAGATCGGAAGGATCATAGCGGGTGGCCCGGTACAGAAGCTCAAAATGCAGATGGGGCCCGGTGGCCCTGCCGGTCTGGCCGGCCGTCCCCAGCACCTCCCCTGCCTTCACCACCTGACCGGGGCGGGCGTAGAGATACTGGAGATGGGCATAGAGGGTTTCGACGCCGTCGGCGTGGGCCAGCCGGATGTAATTGCCATAGCTGGCGCTGCGTCCGGCAGCAAAGACCACGCCGTCCATGGCAGCCAGCACCGGGGTCCCTTCCCCGCAGGCCAGGTCCACACCTCGGTGAAAATCCTCCTGGTCCTCGTCCAGGGGATCTGCCCGCCAGCCGTAGCCCGAGGACAGGCGCCAGCTGCTTGTCCCCAGCGGAAAGACAAAGGCGGTGTCGGGGCTCTTGCCCTGCAGGCTGCATCCCGCAGGGGCCGCCTGCTGGGCGCAGGCCCGCAGGATCATGGCGGCTCCAAGGCACAAGAGCAGCCCGCACAAAAGAACCGCCAGGCGGAGCGTTTTTTGCCTGACGGCCTTTGGACGGGCTGTCCTTGAAAATGAAATGGTTCTGCTGCGATGGATCCGCCTTGCCTGCACATCAACGCCCCCTTTTCCCTGAGGCTATTGTATGCGGGGTGGCAGCGGGGCCATCACAGATGTTTTAATTTCTGCCGCCGAAGAGGGCTCTCCGCAGCCGGGAGAAGAGGCCTCCCTGGGGCTGCTCTTTCACAACCACCACCGTCTCGGCGGGTTTGGGAGCCTCCACGGTTTCAGCGGGCTTGGGCTCCGCTGCGGGGGCAGGCTGCGGTGCCGGTTTGGCCGCCGGAGCTGCAGGAGCAGCCGGCACAGCAGGTGCAGCGGGTGCAGCGGGACGCACCACCACTTTTGCCTGGACAGGCACATGCTCTGCAGCCTGTGCGGCATCAGCGGCGGCAGGCCGGCCGCCGGTCCAGTCATCTTTCAGCAGCTCATACATCCCCATCTGGCTGTTGATCAGGGGTTCGCCGGGGGCGTGCTTGACCTTCTGGTAGCTGCCGTCAGGCTGCATCTCCCGGGCGTTCACATTGTCGGCCAGCTGCATCTCCAGGATGTTGGTCAGCTTCTGGACCAGCACCGGATCGTTGATCCGGACGCCGACCTCCACCCGGCACTCGGTGTTCCGGGTTAGGAAGTCGCCCGACGCGATGTAAATCCGGGTTTCGCGGCCATCGAAGAAGCTGTAAATCCGGGCGTGCTCCAGATAGCGGCCCACAATGCTGCGGATGTGCAGGTTCTCGGTCTTGCCGGGAACGCCTGCCCGGACACAGCAGATGCCGCGGACAATCATGTCAATCCGGACGCCGGCGCAGCTGGCCTCTTCCAGCTTCAGGATGATGTCACGGTCGCTGATGGAGTTGTTCTTCAGGATCATGGAAGCGGGACGGCCCAGCCGTGCGGCCTCAATAATCCGGTCCATCTCGTCCAGCAGGACGCTCTTGAACCGCAGCGGCGCCACCAGCATCTGATCGGTCTCCTCGGTCAGCTTCTGGACGGCCAGGTTCTGGAACACGCCTGCTGCCTCTGCGCCGATATCGGGATCAGCGGTGATGAAGGACAGGTCGGTGTACAGTTCACTGGTTTTCTCGTTGTAGTTGCCGGTGCCGATCTGGGTGATGTAGGAATAGCCCTCTGCATTCTTGCGGGTGATCAAGGTCAGCTTGGAATGGACCTTGTAGTCCTCAAAGCCGTAGACCACGGTACAGCCGGCTTCTTCCAGCTGCTTGGACCAGTCGATGTTGTTCTGCTCGTCGAAGCGGGCCCGCAGCTCCACCAGAGCCACCACTTCCTTGCCGTTTTCGGCGGCATCCACCAGGGCCTGCACAATCTGGGATTCCCGGGCCAGACGGTACAGGGTCATCTTGATGGAGATGACCTCCGGGTCCCGGGCAGCCTTCTTCAGCATGGTGATGAAGGGCCGGATGGACTGGTACGGATAGTACAGCAGGACGTCGTGCTTCTGGACCTCATTGGTGAGGCTGTAGTTGAGGGGCGGCATCATGGGCCGGGCCGGCGAATAGAACAGCTCAGCGTGGCCGTCGTTCTCAATGCGGGTGTCCAGCTTGTAGAAGAAGCTCAGATCCAGGGGGCTCTTCTGCTCGAAGACCCGCCGATGGTTCAGCTCCAGCCGGGCGCAGAGCATCTTGGTGATCTCGGGGGCCGGCGCCGGGGTGACCTGCAGCCGGACGGCTGCCAGCTTGCGGCGGCGCTTGAGCAGCTCGGTCATGATCTCACGATAGTCGATGTCGTGATCCATCATGCCTTCTTTGACGTCGATGTCGGCGTTCCGGGTGACCCGGAACAGGCACTTCTCCAGGATGGTCTCCTTGGCAAACACCATGCTGACATAGTGGTAGACCATCTCCTCGGTGAGGGCAAACTGGGTCTCGCCGTCCCGCTTGAGGAAGCACAGGCGCTCCATCTGGCTGGAGATGGGGATGATGCCCAGGCTCATGTCCCCTTCCTTCTTGTCCTTCAGCAGGACGCCCAGGTAGATTTCCTTGTTGCGCAGGAACGGGAAGGGATGGCGGTTATCCACAATCTGCGGGCTCAGAATCGGGAACAGCTCGCTCTGGAAATATTTCTTCCAGAACCGCTCGTCCTCTTTGGAGATCTTGTCAAAATTGATTTTCCGGTAGCCGTGCTCGGCCAGCGCCTCCAGGGCCTTGTGATAGTACTTGTCGCAGTCCATCTGCAGCTCGGCCGTCTTGGGCATGATGGCGTTCAGCTGCTCCTCGGGGGTCATGTTGGTCTTGTTCTCGGGCTTTTCCTTTTTGCCCTTGAGGTTGGCGCGCTCCTGCAGGGAGCCCACCCGCACCATAAAGAATTCGTCCAGGTTGGACCCGTAGATGGCCAGGAACTTCAGCTGTTCCGCCAGAGGGACGTTTTTGTCCTTGCCCAGCACCAGGACTCGCTGGTTAAAATCCAGCCAGCTCAGCTCCCGGTTGATAAAAATGCTTTCTTCCTTCATAGTCCTCATTTCCCCTTCTGTCCGTTCGGTCAGCTCACATAGGCCAGATCGGCCCAGTTGGCAATGGTGTTCTGAGTAATACCGCTTACCCGCGTCACATCTTCCAGCTGCCGGTATGGACCGTTGGCCCGCCGGTCATCAATGATGGCCTGGGCCTTCTTTTCCCCGATGCCGGGCAGTGTGCAGAGCGCTTCCAGCCCGGCTGTGTTTAAATCCACCCGCGCAGCATCCAGCAAAGTTGCCGTGGAACCGGTGCTCCCCACCGTCTGCATGGGGATCAGCGGCGCCGTGAACAGATAGGCCAGCACCATCAGCAGAACTGACACCGCAACCGATACCGCCAGGAAGATCATTTCCTGTCTTGTGACAGGCTTCCTTCTCATTGTACTGTATCCTCCGCAAAAAAGAAAGCCCTCCGCACCTGGTACGGAGAACTTTTTACAGGAATTTTACTTCTCGCCCTCGCTGTTCCGCACCAGCTGATACAGATACTCTGCCGCGGCTCCTTCGGAAGCGCGGCAATAGGTCACCTGCCCTGCCGCCAGCCGGACCTCGGCCGGCGCATCAAAGGCAGCAGCGCTCTGGCCGGCCAGGCGCATCAATTCCACCATCTGAACGCTGCCGGCCAAAACCGCTATGTTCTCAGGGGAACACATGGCGGAGGCACAGACAGCGCTGAAGGCGGCCCCCATGTTCATGGCATCGGGGGTCAGGGCCAGGCAGTCGATGGCAAGCCGCTCCTGCCGGAGGGGGGCGCCGGTTTCTTCCAGCGCCTTCTCAAAGGTCTGGAGAGCCGGGATGGTTTTGGCGTCCTGATACAGGAGCACCCGCAGCACATCGGCGCTGGAAACCCCTTCGGTTTTGGTGAGCAGATAGGGGGTCCACTCGTGGCGCAGGTGCCGGTCCAGGGCGTGGTTCATCCGAAGCACCCGGGTGGCGCCGTCCTTCATCTGGAGGGCAACCCCAATCCCCGGCGCTGAGGGCAGCTTGGTGAGAAAATCATCTCCCAGAGCTGCAAAGCTGCCCATGGCCTGCCCGGTGCCGGCCGAGAAGCTGTAAACCAAGGTGCCGCCGCACAGCAGGGCGGGCGCCGCCAGCGAGATGCTGCCCAGGATAGCGCGGACCGCCTTGGGGGTCTTTTGGGAGAAGACGGTCAGCTGGCCGCCCCGGGCCATGAACAGCTGCAAAACGTCCCGCAGCACCTGGGTCAGGTTGCCGTCGGCTCCCAGCATCAATGCGTCCAGATCGCAGAGAACCAGCGTGGATTCCAGCGACTGCTTCATGTCCGTCCCCTCCTTAACGAGGCCAAGAAATGGGTGAAATATTCGGGCAGGTCGCTGTCAAAGGACAGCCACTCCCCTGTGGCCGGGTGCACAAAGCCCAGTGTTTTGGCATGCAGGCACTGGCCGTGAAGGCTGGTGATGCAGTTCCGGGGCCCGTAGACTGCGTCCCCTGCCACCGGATGGTGGATGGATGCCATGTGCACCCGGATCTGATGGGTCCGCCCTGTTTTCAGGCGGCATTCCAGCAGGGTGAACTCCCCCAGCCGTTCCAGCACCCGCCAGCCGGTGTAGGCGTATTTGGTGTGGGGCTCCCCGGCGGGATAAACGGCCATCTTTTTGCGGTCGGTTTTGGAGCGGCCCAGATAGCTCTCCACAAAGCCCTCGTCCTCATTGAAGCCGCCGTACACCACCGTCTGGTAGGCCCGCTCGACGCTGTGCTCCGCCATCTGGCGGGACAGGCCGATGTGGGTGGCGTCATCCTTGGCCACCACCAGCAGACCGCTGGTGTCCTTGTCGATGCGGTGGACAATGCCCGGCCGGATTTCGCCGCCGATCCCCGAAAGGCTGCCCCGGCAGTGCCACAGCAGGGCGTTGACCAGAGTGCCGTCCGGGTTGCCCGGGGCCGGATGAACCACCATCCCCTTGGGCTTGTTCACCACCAGCAGATGGGAATCTTCATACACCACATCCAGCGGAATATCCTGGGGCACAGCGGCAATGGGCGCCGCGTCGGGGATTTCCAGCAGGATGGTATCCCCCGTTTTCAGTTTGAGGTTTTTCACGGCCTGTTTGCCGTTGGCCAGCACATGGCCTTCGGCAATCAGGTTTTGCAGGGCGCTGCGGGAAAGCCCGGTGTCCTCCCCGGCCAGAAAGCGGTCAATCCGCTGGCCTGCCCCCTCCGCTTCCACCGAAAATTCACGCTGTTCCATGGATTACTTCTTTTCCTCCGGGTGCCTGCGCTCTTCCAGAATGATCGACAGGATCCACAGACCCATGCCCACGCAGACGCAGATGTCCGCAAAATTGAAGATGGCAAACCGCATGAACAGCAGGTTGATGTAGTCCACCACGCGGCCTTCGGCGATACGGTCGATCAGGTTGCCGATGCCGCCGCCCAGCACCAGCACCCAGGCCCAGCGCTGCAGCTGGTCGTTGCGGCAGTGGGTGAACAGCCACCAGGCGATCGCCAGCATGCCGATGCTGGTTGCCACAATCAGGAACTCCTGTTTGCCGCTGAGCAGGCTGAAGGACATTCCTTCGTTGTAGACAAACCGAAGCTCCACCACGTGGGGAATCAAAGGCATGGATTCCACCGGCAGCAGATTTTGGACAGCCCAGAGCTTGATGGCCTGATCGATGCCCACCAGGGCAGCAATGCAGACAAGATTCAGGAACACAAACATAACATATCTCCTGTGGGACGGCTGAGGCCCGCTGCATGGATGCGGCGGGCCCCGCCCTGACAGTTTTTTGGCGTTTGCAAAGAACGGCGCTCCCCAAGAACATGCCGAGGGAACGCCGTCCTTCTATTTTGAATTACATCCGGTCAGGCCATCAGCCCTCGATGACACTGGCGCAGCGGGCGCACAGGGTCGGATGGGCAGGATGAGAGCCGATATCAGCGGTATACTTCCAGCAGCGCTCGCACTTCTCACCCACAGCGTGCTCGGCAGCAATGCCCAGGCCCTCCATGGCAGAAGCGGTGCCGCCCTCGCCCTTGACCAGCTCCACGCGGGAGACGATCATCAGGTCAGCCAGCTCGTCCATGGGGATGCTGTTTAGCAGGCTGTAGACCTCGTCGTTGCAGTACAGGGTGACAGCAGCTTCCAGAGAGGCGCCGATCTTCTTGTCGTTGCGGGCAATCTCCAGAGCCTTCTTGACCTCGTCGCGGACGGCAATCAGCTTGGCCCACTTGGCCTTGAAGGCATCATCGGCAGCCCATTCGCCGGCATGGGGCATATCCTCGAACACCACATAGTGGTTCATGCCTTCGGTCTTGGGCAGGAAGTCCCAGATCTCCTGGCTGGTGAAGCACAGGATGGGGGCGATGATCTTGTCCAGGGTCACCAGGATCTTGTACATAGCGGTCTGGGCGGCCTGACGGGCTGCGCCGTTGGTGCAGTACAGGCGGTCCTTGATGACATCCAGGTAGAAGTTGGACATGGCCACCACACAGAAGTTGTACACTGCATGATAGACCTTGTTGAAGTTGTAGGCAGCGTAGCCTGCGTCGGTCTCCTTCAGCAGGTCATCCAGAGCGGACAGAGCCCAGCGGTCGATCTCCTGCAGCTGATCCAGGGGCAGCATATCGGTGTTGGGATCAAAGCCATCCAGGTTGCCCAGGATGAAGCGGGCGGTGTTGCGGATCTTGCGGTAGGCCTCGCTCAGCTGCTTGAAGATGTTCTTGCCGGCCCGGACGTCCACCGTGTAATCGGACGAAGCCACCCACAGGCGGATGATGTCCGCGCCGTAGTCCTTGATGATCTCAGAGGGCTCGACGCCGTTGCCGGCGCTCTTGTGCATCTGCTTGCCCTGCTCGTCCACGACCCAGCCGTGGCACAGCACGGACTTGTAGGGGGCCACGCCCTGGCTGGCCACGCTGGTCAGCAGGCTGGACTGGAACCAGCCGCGGAACTGGTCCGCGCCCTCCATATACAGGTCGGCCGGGTAGCGCAGCTCGGGCCGCTCGCCCAGCACGGCGCTCCAGGTGGAACCGGAGTCGAACCAGACGTCCATGATGTCGGTGTCCTTGGTCCACTCGGTGCCGCCGCAGTTCTCGCACACCTCGCCGGCGGGGATGATCTGCCCGGCCTCGTACTTGTACCAGGCGTCCGAGCCCTCGCGGCGGAACAGGTCGCTGACCGCCTGGATGGTGGCGTCGGTGATGTGGTACTTGCCGCACTTTTTGCAATAGAACGCCGGGATGGGCACACCCCAGGTGCGCTGGCGGCTGATGCACCAGTCGCTGCGGTCCCGCACCATGCCGTACATCCGGTCATGGCCCCATTCGGGCATCCACTGGACGCCGTCGATGGCCTTGTAGACCTCGTCCTTGAAGGCGTCGATGGAGCAGAACCACTGCTCGGTGGCGCGGAAGATGATGGGGTTGTGGCAGCGCCAGCAGTGGGGGTACTGGTGCTTGATGTGCACCTGGCCCAGCACCACGCCGGCCGCGGTCAGGTCGGCCAGGATGGTCTTGTTGGCGTCCCACACCTTCTGGCCGGCGTACTTGCCGGACAGCTCGGTCAGGTAGCCGCCGTCGTCCACCGGGACGGTGATGGGGACGTTGTACTTCTGGCTGACGTTGAAGTCGTCCACGCCGTGGCCGCCGGCGGTGTGGACACAGCCGGAACCGCTCTCCAGCGTGACGTGGTCGCCCAGGATGACCAGGCCCTCCTTGGGCAGGTAGACGTGCTGGTAGCGCATCATCTCGAACTCGGCGCCGCTGACCGGCTGGCCCACCACCTCGTACTCGGTGATGTTGCAGGCCTTCATGACGCTCTCGACCAGGTCGGTGGCCATGATGTGGTACTCGCCGCCGAACTTGACGAAGGAGTATTCCAGCGAGCCGCCCAGGCAGATGGCCTCGTTGGCGGGCAGGGTCCAGGTGGTGGTGGTCCAGATCACGAACCAGGTCTTGTCCATGGGGATGCCGTACTTGGCCAGCACGCCGTTGGGGTCCTGGGTGACATGGAACCGGACGAAGATGGAATCGCAGTCATCCTCGCCGTACTCGATCTCGGCCTCAGCCAGAGCGGTGCGGCACTCGGGGCACCAGTAAACCGGCTTCAGGCCCTTGTAGATATAGCCCTTCTTGGCCATCTCGCCGAAGATCTCGATCTGGCGGGCCTCAAACTCGGGCTTCAGGGTCAGATAGGGATGCTCAAAATCGCCAATGACACCCAGGCGCTTGAACTGATCGCTCATGATGTCGATGTGCTCGGTGGCGAACTTCTCGCAGATCTGGCGCAGACCCAGCTTGGAAATGTCCTTCTTTTTGTCGCCGACCGAAGACAGGGCCTTCAGCTCGATGGGCAGGCCGTGGGTATCAAAACCGGGAATATAGGGGGCCTTGTAGCCGTCCATGTTCTTCTCGCGGATGATGATATCCTTGATGATCTTGTTCAGCGCGGTGCCCATGTGAATGTTGCCGTTGGCGTACGGAGGACCATCGTGCAGCACAAAGGTGGGCTTGCCCTCATTGTGCTTCATCAGCTGGTGGTACAGATCATTCTTGTTCCAGTCCTCCAGCATGACGGGCTCCTTCTTGGGAAGGCCGGCACGCATCTCGAACAGGGTTTTGGGCAGATGCAGGGTACTGTCGTATTGGGATTTTGCTTTAGGCACTGGTTCCACACTCCTCAATTTTCTTTCTTTCATTTCTGTGCACAAAGCGCAG
The DNA here is from genome assembly GCA_944386015.1 of uncultured Faecalibacterium sp. Classification (GTDB taxonomy): domain Bacteria; phylum Bacillota; class Clostridia; order Oscillospirales; family Ruminococcaceae; genus Faecalibacterium. Next base: position 15,651 of record CALWZK010000077.1, on the reverse strand, counting down.
ATTGCCGGCCGGGCCGGCACAAGGGAAAAGCAGGAACAGGCGCTTGCGCCCCTGCCCTGCTGCATCGCGCGGAAAACCACGCGGGGGATGTATTGTTATTTGCTGAACTGGACGCCCTGGAAGGCGGAATAATCCACCTCGGCAGGCCGCTTCTGTTCGGGGGTCTTCAGCTGGCTTTCGTCCTTGTTCCAGAAGTCTTCGCTCTGGTCCTCGGCCTGCTGATCCTCCCCGGTCTCCTCAGCCTTGCCGGCATCGACATCGGCGGCGGGTGCCTCTGCGGCAGCCTCGGCCTCCTCAGGAGCCTCCTCCTGGGAAGATTCAGCCGCTGCGTCGGGGGTATACTCGGGCAGACGGCTCAGGGACTCCACATGGCTGCGGTACAGGTTCAGCACATCGGCCTTGAAGCGGGTGACCTCCAGGCGGACACGCTCGTATTCCCGCTCTTCCAGCATCCGCTGGTCGCTGGCCTCCCGGACAATCTCATCGGCCCGGTCGGTGGCTTTCTGGAGCAGGTCGTTGGCATCGCGGATGATGTCGTCGCTGCGGATGTTGGCCTTATGAATGATCTCCTCTGCCTTCTGGTTGGCCTCGCGGATCACATTCTCGCCGATCCGCTGGGCATTGATCAGGGCAGACTTCATAATCTCGCCGTCAGCGCGGTAGTCCTCGGTTTCCTTGGACAGCCGCTGGTTGTCGGCCTGCAGCTGCTGAACCTGCTGCTGCAGCCGCTCAATTTCCTCAGCGCTGTTCTTGATCTGCTCTTCGATTCTGTCCAGGAAATGATCCACTTCCTCGATTCGGTATCCGCGGAAGCTCTTTTCAAATTGGACAGAGTGCACATCCTGCGGTGTCAGCATACTGATATCCTCCTGTTATTTACAACTAATACTGGAAGAAGGCAACGATTTGCCGGTCTTTTTTGGTTTTGCCCGGGAGAGAGGTCAGGGCAAAGCGCCCCTTGCCCCGCACCGTAAAGATATCCCCTTCATAGACTGGGGCGTGAATGTTCTCAGTGGGCAGATGGTTGATCTCCACCCGCCCCGCCTCGATCAGAGCGGCAGCAGCGCCGCGGCTGCAGTGCAGCATGGCGGCCAGCACTGCGTCCAGCCGCAGGGATGACACCGCCGCCGTCCGGATGACCCGTTCCCCCGGCGAAAGATCCGGCAGCTCGTCCAAAGGCTGGATGAAACAGCTGACTTCCGCGCGGCCGACCTGGCACAGTTCCTCACAGATCAGCCGGGCCGCCGGCTCCAGGGCAAAGACATAGGCCGTGCCCGGCGCAGCGGTGGGGAGAACGATGTCTCCCAGCGCTTCCCGCCGCAGCGCAAGGCCCATCAGGCTGCCCAGGTAATCCTTGTGGGCAGGCAGATCCGCCCCGGGGGCCGCCCTGCATTCCAGACGGACGCAGGTCAGAGGGCTGTCGGTCCAGCTGTCTTCCGGCTCGATGGCCACCAGCTGACGTTCTGCGTCGGGGTAGCCGCCGTCCAGATGCCAGCAGGTACAGCCGGCCTTGGACATAGCTGCCCTGGCCAGGACCTGTTCCCTGTCGCTGAGGAAAGAGGAATATTTGGGGATGCCGCGGGCCTGGGCCGTATGGGCCAGGTCTTCGATGTGGCGCATCAAAAAGCGTTCTTTGTCATTTTGGGGCGGGATGAACCCCCGCACTGGATTCCGGGCAGCAGATTCATCAATAGAACGCGCCATTGTTTTCCAGTTCGTCCAGCAGATCGCCCATGATATCCACGTTGTAAGGCGTAATAATAAAGGTGCTGTTGGCGACACGCTTGATCTGGCCGTTGTTGGCGTAGGCTACGCCGGACAGAAAATCAACCAGGCGGCGGGAAACCTCTTTGTTGGTGGACTCGAGGTTCAGCACAACGGTGCGCTTGTTGTTGAGGTGGTCTGCGATGGTGCTTGCATCCTCAAAGCGCTCGGGCTTGACCAGCACCACCTTGAGCTGGGTGGTGGCGTTGATGTTGACCACGCGGTTGCTCCCCTTGGAGGTGCTGTCGGTGCTGTCGTCATCGTAGGAATCCGACGAGCCGAAACCGCTGTTGTTGTTCACCATCTGGGGCCCATCGTCAATGTACTGGTCATCGTAACCATCATCCTCGCCGAAAAGTCCTTTTTTGATATTTTCCATAAAAGACATCGATACCGCTCCTTTCATCTGCCATGCAGATGCCATTCGCACGCAAAAGGCGCCGCCGTCCTGCGCAGCAAGACAAGCAAAAAAGAATAGCTTTTTATATTATCTGTTTTTTTGTTCCGGATGTCAAGGTATCCCGGCATAAAACTGGAAGGAGATTGTGCAACTTATAGGCACATCCAGTCATCAGGACAACAGTTTGCCGTCGTAGAGGTTCTGGCCCTCCACAATGATCTGGTCGTACAGCCGCACTTCGCTGATGGAGCCGTCGGTGCCCTTGGGCGCCACAATGAGGTAGTCCCCGTCGGTAACCCAGGGGTGTTCATCGCTCACCGGGTCGATCCGGCAGAACCGGGCCAGGTTGCCAAATTTGACGTAGACGCCGGGGATGTAGTCCTCCCCTGCCTGCTGGGCCTGACTGGAAGCGCTGTCCGCCTCCGAACCGGCAGTGGCAGAGTCTGCTTCCTCCCCGGTCTCGAGGATGTAATGGACGGCCTGGAGAGGCACCCGCAGGCCGGTGGTCTCGCTGACAATCACCTCGGCGGAAGCCTGGCCCAGCCGCAGCACGTCGGCTGTGACCGAATCGCAGGTCAGCACAAACCGTGCCAGGCCCGATGCCTCGTCGATGGTGACGTCGGTGAGCTGCCCCTCCAGAGCCTGGTTGCTCTGGCCGGGGAAGCGGATTTTAACGGTTTTGGTGAGAGGGGTGCCGTCTGCACGCAGCAGCTTCTGCCCTTCCTGAGCGGAGCAGACACCGCAGTAGGTCCAGCTGAAGCCCGACACCATCTTGCCGGCATAGCCGGTCAGGGGGGCGTCTGCGCCGCTGTCCAGATAGGATTTCAGGGTGGCGGCATCCATGGCCAGGATGCTGGCTGCCGGCTGGCTCAGCTGGCGGGTGTTGGCGCTGCTGACAAAATAGCCGGTGAGAGGCGCCGAGATCTGGACCGGCGAACCCAGCTGACTCTGGATCTGGGCGGCCTCGGCCTGCAGGGAGGCAATCTGGGTGTCAAAGCCGGCGGCCTCGCCGGTCACCACCAGAATCTTGTTCTGGGCCAGCAGATAGTCCTCTTTGCCGGTATCCAGGCTGTCCAGCGCGCCCCGGTCCACCGAATCCAGCAGGTCATACAGGGCGGTGGTGCGCTCCTGCATCATGGAATCCACCTGGGTGGCAGAGACGTTCTCAGCCCGCTCCAGCAGGTCAATCTGTTCGTTCAGGTTGTCCAGCTGAACCCGGAGGCCGCTCTGCTGGGGGCTGGTGTAGACCTCTGCCACCACCGTGCCGGCAGAAACCCGGGCGCCGTCCTCCACCAGGTAACCCAGATCGCCGCTGCCGGGGACCAGGGTTTCGTTGAACAGCAGGACGCCGTCCGCCGATACTTTTTCCTCCACCGTGGCGGTCAAAACGGTCTCATAGGTGTTGGGCGGGTTGACCAGGTGCAAAATCTGATAGCCCACATAGCACAGGGCAATCAGCAGCAGGACACCAACGATGCCGCCCAGGACGGCCAGCACATTCCGGGGAGAAATTTTTTCTGCATCTTTTCTCATCCCCGGCATCACCTCTTTTCCAGAAATGCGGCCGCGAAGCTGAAGGCCTGATCCAGCAGATCCAGCGCGTCAGCCTGCAGCCAGACCACGCCGTCCATGTGACGGAACCAGGTCAGCTGCCGCTTGGCATAGCGGCGGGAAGCCTGCTTCAGCTGCGCAACGCAGCTTTCCAGGGCAGCCTCCCCTGCAAAATAGGGAAAGAACTCTTTGTATCCGATGGCCTGGGCTGCGGTGCGGTAGCTCTGGCGGTGTTCATACACCAGCCGTGCTTCCTCCAGCAGCCCCCGCTCCATCATCCGGTCCACCCGGGTGTCGATCCGGCGGTACAAAACCGACCGGTCCGCAAAGTCAAGGCCCAGCAGCAGAGAGCGGTAGGGCTGCTCGGCCGGCAGCGATTCTGCCTTCTGCTGGCTGAGGCGGCAGCCGGTGGCACGGTAATGCTCCAGAGCCCGCAGCACCCGCACATGGTTGTTGGGATGAATGGAGGCAGCTGCCTCCGGGTCCACTGCCTGGAGCTGGGCGTACATGGCTTCGGGGCCTTTGGCGGCCATTTCAGCCGCCAGGGCTTCCCGCAGGCCGTCGGGCGCCTTTTCCCGGGTAAAGCGGACCCCCTTGAGGAGGCTCTGCACATAGAGGCCGGTGCCGCCCACCAGGATGGGCAGATGGCCTTTCGCGCCGATCTCCTCCACCAGGCGGCCCGCCAGCGCGGTGAAATCCGCCACGCTGAAAGAAGTCTCAGGGGGCAGGATGTCCACACAGTGGTGCGGCACACCCCGGGTTTCCTCAGGGGTAACCTTGGCGGTGCCCACATCCAGCCCCTTGTAAATCTGCATCGAGTCTGCGCTGATGACCTCGCCCCCAAACCGAAGGGCCAGGGCAACGCCCAAAGCGGTTTTGCCGGTGGCGGTGGGCCCCACCACGGCGATCACAGACTGTTTGTCATTCGATTCTCCCAAACTGCTTTTCCAGCTCCTTTCGGGTCAATTTCAGGACGCAGGGGCGGCCGTGGGGACAGAAGGGCGGCACTTCGCCCGAGAGGATTTTTTCAGCCAGGGCCATCAGCTCTTCCGGGGAGGTGTGGTCCCCTGCCTTGATGGCAGCGCGGCAGGACACCGAGTGGAGCACCCATTCGGTCCGCTCACTCAGAGCATCCCGGCTGCCCTTTGCCAGCTTGTCGGCGATCTCCACCAGCATGTCCTCCAGGTCATCCTGTTCCACATCGCTGGGGACAGCCCGCAGCAGGACGCTGCTGCCGCCGAAATCCCCCACTTCGATGCCCACGTTTTCCAAAAGGGATGTGTTGTCCAGAAGGGCCTGCTTTTCCTCTGCGGACAGAGAGATCACCAGCGGCGCCAGCAGGAGCTGGCTGGGCACGCTGCCGTAATCCGCCGCCAGCTTCTCGTAGATTTGGCGCTCATGGGCGGCGTGCTTGTCGATCAGGCACAACTCATCCCCCCGCTGGGTGATGATGTAGGTCTGGAAAGCTTCGCCCACATAGGACAGCCGCAGGGGCTGGTCCGCGCCGGGCAGGACGGTTTGCTCGGCCTGGACAAATGCTGCATCCTCCAGCTCGGGCTCAGAGACGGCAGGCGTCTCCGGAACCGTCTGCTGCACCGGGGCAGCTTCCTGCGCAGGGGCAGCGGGCTGGGAGTCAGGCAGCGGAAGATCCGTCTCATCCAGGCTGATGTCCAGTCGGGATTCCCGCTCGGCCGGGCGGAACCCGGGCCTGGGCTGGTCTGCATCCGGGCTGCAGAGAATCATGGTTTTGCGGACAGGGGCACTCTCCTGCCCCCACCAGTGACTGACCGGAGCCGGAGCATCCTGGTGGGACACAGGCGCAGGTGCCGCCTTTGGGGTCGCAGAAGGGGCGGTCTTGGGCACGCCCGGCTCGGATTGATCCGGAATCACCGCAGAAAGGCCTGTAAAGCTGCTTTCCTTTACAGAATTTTCAGACTTTGTATCGTTTGTTTTTTGATCCGCGTCGGAGGCTGCAGAATCCTGCACCGAGAAGTCCTCTTTGGGCGCATCAAAGATGAAACGGCGCTCCCCGCTGCCCGGGCTGGCCAGAGCCAGCTTGACGGCGTGGTACACCACATCAAAGACATCGTTTTCCCGGGCAAAGCGGACTTCGGTTTTGGCGGGGTGAACGTTGACATCCACCAGTTCCACCGGCATATCCAGCATCAGCAGCCCGCCCGGGAACTTGCCCTGCATGGTGGTGCCCTTGAAGGCGGTCTCCATGGCGGCCATCATGGTGCGGTTGCGCACATAACGGCCGTTGATGTAAAAATATTGCATGCTGCGGCTGGCGCGGCAGCTCTTGGGCGGGGTGATCAGGCCGTGGACCCGATAGAGGTCACTCTGATAATCTACCTCCAGCAGGTCCCGGCTGAACTCCCGGCCCAGGACTGCATAGGCCGCGCCCCGCAGGTCGCCATCCCCAGGGGTCACATACTGGGTTTTGCCCTCCCGGACAAATTTGAAGCTGATCTCCGGGTGGCTGAGGGCCAGCCGGGTCACCACGTCCGAGACAAAGGTCCCCTCGCTGGCATCCTTTTTCAGGAACTTCATCCGGGCGGGCGTGTTGTAGAACAGATCCCGCACCCGAATGGTGGTGCCGACGCCCCGGGCGGCCGGCTCACATGGACCCTCTTCCCCGCCCTCGTTGTGATAGAGGGAGGCAAATTCGCTGTCCGCGGTGCGGGTCAGCAGCTCCACACGGGAGACGCTGGCAATGGAGGCCAGGGCCTCGCCCCGGAATCCAAGGGTGTGGATGGTATTCAGATCTGCTTCCTCCGCAATTTTGCTGGTGGCGTGGCGGATGAAGGCGGTGGAAATATAGGCGGGCTCAATGCCGCTGCCGTTGTCACTGACCTCAATCAGTTTGACGCCGCCCGATTCGATGGACACCGTAATCTGGGCTGCACCGGCATCGATGGAGTTTTCCAGCAATTCCTTGACCACAGAGGCGGGCCGCTCCACCACTTCGCCCGCTGCAATCAGCTCGGCGGTATGCTTGTCCAGCACATGGATGACTGCCATCCAGACACCTTCCTTTCAATGACGGCTGCCCAGCGGTCAGCCGGAAATGGATCCTTTCAGGGTTTTCTTGAGTTCGTAGAGGAAGTTCAGCGCTTCGATGGGGGTCAGGGTTTCCAGATCCAGGGCCTCCAGCTTTTCCACCAGTTCGCTGGGAACTGCCGGCGACTGGTATTCTTCCAGGGCGCTGAAATCCATCTGCTCCACGTTGTTCTTGGGGGCAGAGGCTTCCAGCTTCCGCAGCACCTCATGGGCGCGGCGGGTGACGCTGCCCGGCAGGCCGGCCAGCTTGGCCACCTCGATGCCGTAGCTGTCATCGGCCGGGCCCCGGACAATCCGGCGGAGGAAGGTGATGTCCTCGCCCCGCTTCTTGACCGCGATGTTGTAGTTCTTGACCCCCTCGACGCTGCCTTCCAGATCGGTCAGCTCGTGGTAATGGGTTGCAAACAGGGTCTTGCAGCCCAGGCCGGTTTTGGGATCGGCGATGTGTTCCACCACCGCCCGGGCAATGCTCATGCCGTCAAAGGTAGAGGTGCCCCGGCCGATCTCGTCCAGGATCACCAGGCTGCGGCGGGTGGCGCTCTTCAGGATTTCGGCCACCTCGGTCATCTCCACCATAAAGGTGGACTGTCCGGCGGCCAGGTCATCCGAAGCACCCACCCGGGTGTACACGGCATCCACAATGCCTACATGGCACTCTTTGGCGGGGACAAAGGAGCCAATCTGTGCCATCAGGGCAATCAGCGCATTTTGGCGCATGTAGGTGGATTTGCCCGCCATGTTGGGGCCAGTGATGATGAGGCAGCGGTTTTCGCCGCAGTCCAGCAGGGTGTCGTTGGGCACAAAGAGGCTGCCCTTCAGTACCTGCTCCACCACCGGGTGGCGGCCTTCCCGGATGACCAGCTGGTCACTGTCATCCACCACCGGGCGGCAATAATTGTTGTCAGCAGCCACAATGGCCAGAGACACATAGACATCCAGCTGGGCCACCGCCCGGGCGGTGCGCTGAATCCGGTCCAGCTCCCGGCCGATGCCCTCCAGCAGATCGGCAAAAAGCCGGTGCTCCAAAGAGATCAGCCGCTCGTGGGCCCCCAGAATCTTGTTTTCCAGCTCTTTCAGTTCGGGGGTGATGTACCGCTCCCCGTTGGTCAGGGTCTGTTTGCGGGTGTAGTTGTCGGGCACCATGTTTTTGTAGCTGTTGCTGACTTCGATGTAGTAGCCGAACACATGGTTGAAGCCGATTTTCAGTTTGGGAATGCCGGTTTCCTGCCGCAGCCGAGCTTCCAGCTGGGCCAGGATGCCCTTGGTGTTTTCCCGGATGGACCGCAGCTCGTCCACTTCGTCGTTGTAGCCTGCGGCAATGACGCCGCCGTCCTTCAAAGTGGAGGGGGCATCGGGATCGATGGCCGCATAAATCCGGGACTTGATGTCCTCCAGGGAGTCCATCTCCCCCGAGAGCTCGGTGAGCTCGGCGCAGCCGCAGCCGTCAACCAGCTTTTTCAGCTCGGGCAGGCGGTCAAAGGTCTGGGCCATGGTATAGATTTCTTTGGGGGTGGCGGAGCCGTAGACCGTCCGTGTCATCAGGCGCTCGATGTCGGCGATATAACGAAGGGTTTCAGACAGTTCCCCGCGGGCCACCGTGTGCTTGACCAGGCACTCCACGGCGTTGAGCCGGTGGTTGATGATCTCGCTGGAAACCAGGGGCTGTTCCAGCCAGCTGCGCAGCAGCCGCTTGCCCATGGCGGTGGAAGTCTGGTCCAGCACCCACAGCAGAGTGCCCCGCTTTTCCCGGCCCCGCATGGTCTCGGTGAGCTCCAGGTTGGCCCGGGTCACATTGGACAGGTGCATATACTGGGCCTCGGTATAGCGGATCACTGTTTTCAGCCGGCCCACGCCCTTGATCTGGGTGTCGTGGAGGTACTGCAGCAGTCCGCCCATGGCATATTTTACCAGACTGTTGGCGCCGATTTCGGTGGAATTTGCCCAGTCCCGGCCAAACTGGCCGGCCAGGGTGGTCTCAATCAGACCGGGGGCATACCGCTCGTCTTCCATCAGCTCGACGGCGCAGTTCATGTATTTTTTGATGTAGTTGGTTACTTCCCGGGTGGAGAGAATGCCGGTGTTGATCAGCACCTCGCTGGGATGGTAGCGGCAGAGCTCCCCGATGACCGCCAGGCCGATTTTGCTGCCGGACAGCTCGGTGACGTGGGCCGTGCCGGTGGAGACATCGGCAAAGCAGACGCCGGCCTGCTCCCCTTTCAGGTAAAGGCTGGCAATGTAGTTGTTCCGGTCGTCCTGCAGCATGCTGCTTTCAATGACAGTGCCCGGCGTGACCACCCGGACGATATCCCGCTTGACCAGGCCTTTGGCGGTGGCAGGGTCTTCCACCTGCTCGCAGATGGCAACTTTGTAGCCCTTGGCAATCAGCCGGGCCATGTAGGTCTCATAGCTGTGGAAGGGCACGCCGCACATGGGAGCCCGTTCCTCCAGGCCGCACTGTTTGCCGGTGAGGGTCAGATCCAGTTCCCGGGACGCCGTGATGGCATCGTCAAAGAACATCTCGTAAAAATCGCCGATGCGATAGAAAAGGATCTCGTCCTTGTGCTGCTGCTTGATCTCCAGATATTGTTTCATCATGGGCGACAGATCCGCCATGGCATTCCCCTTCTTTCCCTGGATGCGCTGGGCATCCTGTTCCCCAATTAGACAAGGAAACGCGGCTCTGCAAATGCACAGCCGCGTTGATCATCGGACTCAGCCGCAGCCGCCGCAGGTGGAGCAGCTGCCGGAGCAGGAACTGGTGGGCTCCTGTACGGTCATGGGGTCGCCGCCATTCATCGCGGTGTTGATGATGGCGTCGATATAATTCACAAGGGCCTCGCACTCCCGCTTGGCCTCATTGTAGGCCACCATGCCCTCGTCGTTCATGATCTTGCTGTAGAGGCTGTTCACCTTCTCGTTCAGCTCAGCCACCCGGGCGTCGTCCCGCTCGGTCTTGCTGATCTCGTTGTTCAGATCCATCCGGGCCAGATTGAACTCCCCGATCATGTTCTGGAGCTCCTCGTTGCTGTCGTTCATCTTGCGGGCCTGGTCCAGAGCCAGGTAGCGGCTGTCAGTCTGCATGGCCATTGCGGCACGCTTGAAAAGATCAATGCAATCCATTGTTATTGGTCTCCTTTTTCTTTTGAAGTTTTCTGGTTGTTATCTTGTCCTGTCACTGGGCAGCGCATTCGCCCAGCAGGACGGTGGCGCGGGCACCGGTCAGGTGAACCATCACATACTGCCCCATCAGAGAGGCGTCTGCCTGGAACTCCACCGTCAGGTTGTTGTCCAGACGACCCGAGAGGCTGCCCTCCAGCCGTCCGTATCCTTCCACCAGAACCCGCACCGTCTGACCCACCTGGGCCTTCACCAGGCCCATGGCGATCTCATCCTGGACCGCCAGCAGCCGGGACATCCGGTCGGTTTTCTCCTGGCGGGGGGTGTCGTCCGGGTAAGTGGCGGCAGGAGTGCCCTCCCGCTTGGAGTAGATGAAGGTGAACAACTGCATGTAGCCCACCTTCCGCACCAGGTCGAGGGTTCCCTGGAAGTCCTCCTCGGTTTCACCGGGGAAGCCCACGATGATGTCGCTGGAGAAGGTAATCCCCGGCACACGGGCTCTGGCGTAGTCGATCAGCTCCAGGTAATGCTCCACCGTGTAGTGGCGGTTCATCCTGGCCAGCAGCCGGTCCGAGCCGCACTGCACCGGCAGGTGCAGGTGCTTGCACAGATGGGGCTGGGCGGCAATGGTGTCGATCAGCTTCCGGCTGGCATCCTTGGGATGGCTGGTCATGAACCGGATCTGATAGTCCCCCGGCACGCTGCACAGCAGGTTGAGCAGGTCGGAAAAGTCGATGGACTCCTCCAGGCCCTTGCCGTAGCTGTTGACGTTCTGGCCCAGCAGGGTGATTTCCTTGTAGCCGGCGGCAATCAGACCCTTGAACTCTGCCAGAATGTCGGCAGGCCGGCGGCTTTTTTCACGGCCGCGGACGTAGGGCACAATGCAGTAGGTGCAGAAATTGTCGCAGCCGTACATGATGGGCAGCCAAGCCCGGAATTCGCTTTCCCGCCGGATGGGCAGGTTTTCCACGATGACCGGGCGCTGGGCCGGCTCCATCAGAATCCGCTTGTGCTTTTCCAGTTTCCGCACAATCAGGCTCGGCAGGGTGTCGATGCCGTCCACGCCAAAGACCAGATCCACATAGGGGTAGCTCTGGCGCAGTTTTTCCACCACATGCTTCTGATTGGCCATGCAGCCGCACAGGCCGATGATGAGGCCGGGCTTTTTCTCTTTCAGCCCCTTGAGGGCGCCCACGTTGCCGAAAACCCGCTGTTCTGCGTGTTCCCGCACGGCGCAGGTGTTGAAGAGGATCAGGTCTGCGTCTTCCGGTTTATCGCACAGACCGTACCCGATGTCCACCAGCACGCCTTTGATTCGCTCGCCGTCGTTGACATTCTGCTGGCAGCCGTAGCTGTGGACGTAAGCCAGAGGCGGGGTATCATAAAAACGGCTGATGACAGCCGCCGCCTCGGCGTTGTGTTCGTATGTTATATATTCCAAAAATAACCATCCTTCACCCATGCGGAGCCAAGCCGCCGGGTTCCTTCTTTTTGGGGCCGGGGGCCCCGATCCATCTTATCTATTATACAGATTTCTCCCCTGTGAAACAAGGGAAATTTTTATGTAACCTTATGACCTCTCCCCTGGGCGGGGCGTTTTACGCCTTTTCCTTGCGGGCACAGTCCTCACACAGGCCGATCCAGGTCAGGACACAGTCGGTGATCCGGCCGGGCCGATTGCTCAGCAGGCGGCGCATCACGTCGTCCCCCAGGTCCAGGTCGGTGACCTGGCCGCACCGGGTGCAGTACAGGTGGCTGTGCCAGGACAGGGTGTGGTCAAACCGGTCGGGCTGGCCCGGCACCGGCACCCGGCGGACACGGCCGGCCTCCACCAGACTGTTGAGGTTCCGGTAGACGGTGCCCAGACTGAGGCCGGGGCACTTCTGGCGTGCATTCTGATAAATTTCTTCTGCGGTGGGGTGGTCGCTCAGGGCTTTCACCTGCTGCATGACCAGTTCCCGCTGTTTTGAGTAGCGCATTCCACTGCCCCCTTTTTAGCCTTCCCCTTTGATTTTCGCCCAGTAGGCTTTGGCGGCCTGTTCTGCGCGGTTGTCTCCATAGGTGTAGTATTTGGCATCCTTGATGGCATCGGGCAGATACTGCTGTTCCACCCAATGGTTTTTATAAGCCTGGGCATACTTGTAGTTCTGCCCTTTGACCAGCGCGTCGGCACCGTCAAAATGTTTGTTCTGCAGCTGGCGGGGAACAGGCCCGGTGCGGCCTGCCCGCACATCTGCCAGGGCCGCATCGATGGCGGCCTCTCCGCTGTTGGATTTGGGGCTGGTGGAAACCAGAATCACCGCATCTGCCAGCGGAATCCGCGCCTCAGGCAGCCCCACCATGTTGGCGGCGTCCACCGCCGCCTTGACGATGGGGATGATCTGGGGATAAGCCAGCCCCACATCCTCGCAGGCGCAGACCATCAGGCGGCGGCAGGCCGACGGCAGATCCCCTGCCTCCAGCAGCCGGGCCAGATAGTGAAGGGCTGCGTCCGGGTCAGAGCCGCGCATTGATTTCTGGTAGGCTGAGACAATGTCGTAGTGATCATCCCCGTCTTTGTCATACCGCATGGCGGTGCGTCGGGTGACCTGCTGGATCATTTCCAGGGTAACCGTCCTGCCTTCCGGGCCGTTTTCGGCGGCGGCGACGGCAAACTCCAGGCTGCCCAGCGCTTTGCGCATATCGCCGCCGGCGCTCTCGGCTAGATACCGGGCTGCTTCGTCGGTGATGGAGACCGGGGTCTCCTCCTGGGACAGCCGGGCCACTGCGTTTCGGATCCCCTGCTCCACATCCTGGGCGGTCAGGCTTTTGAACTCAAACACGGTGCACCGGGACAGCAGGGCATTATAAATGTAGAAGTAGGGGTTTTCGGTGGTGGATGCAATCAGGGTAACCGTCCCCTCTTCCAGGCATTCCAGAAGGCTCTGCTGCTGCTTTTTGTTGAGATATTGGATCTCATCCAGATACAGCAGGATCCCCCCCGCCCCGGCCAGGGTGCCGATGTCCTTGAACACCGCCTTGATATCCCCTGTGCCGCAGGAGGTGCCATTGAGCTTGTGGAGGGTCATGCCGCTGTTTTCCGCGATGATCCGGGCCACGGTGGTTTTGCCGGTGCCGGAGGGCCCATAAAAAATCATATTCGGAATCTGGCCGCTGTCGATGGTGCGCCGGAAGACCCGCCCCGGCGCCAGCAAATGCTGCTGGCCGCAGACATCTCCCAGCGTCTTGGGCCGCAGGCGCTGTGCCAAAGGTTCCCGCATCAAAAACCACCTCTCTGTACCATCCGTTCCCAGCGGTAAGAATAATTATGATTATTATACAGCATTTTGCTCCAAAGGACAAGGCCACTCAGTCACCATCGGGAATATTTACAAAACCGGCAAAACGTGATATCATCACAGCAGCGATATCCAGGAGGTGGAATTTTATGCCCAAAAAGCAGATGTCTGCCGCAGAGCTTGCGGCGAAAAAGGAGCTGGCCCTCACCGTAATCGAGCGGCTGAAGGCTGAGTACCCCGACGCAGCCTGTACCCTGGACTATGCCGACGCCTGGCAGTTGCTGGTCAGCGTCCGGCTGGCAGCCCAATGTACCGACGCCCGGGTCAACGTAGTGGTGGAGGATTTGTTCGCCAAATATCCCGGCGTGGCCGCGCTGGCGGCTGCCGAGCCGGAGGACATCGAGGCCATTGTCAAGCCCTGCGGCCTGGGGCGCTCCAAGGCCCGGGATATTTCCGCCTGCATGCGGGTGCTGCGGGACAAATACAACTGCCAGGTTCCCACCACCTTTGAGGAACTGCTGGCCCTGCCCGGGGTGGGCCGCAAGAGCGCCAACCTGATTATGGGGGATGTGTTTGGGAAACCTGCCATTGTCACCGACACCCACTGCATCCGCCTGTGCAACCGGATTGGTCTGGTGGACAATGTGAAAGAACCCCAGAAAGTGGAAATGCTTCTGTGGCAGATCATCCCCCCCGAAGAGGGCAGCGATCTGTGCCACCGGTTTGTGCTCCATGGCCGGGCGGTCTGCGACGCCCGGAAGCCCAACTGTGGGGCCTGCTGTCTGGCAGATGTCTGCCGCATGGCCCGGGAAGCCAAAACGGAAACCAACGACGCAACCTAAATCATACAGCTTTCAGGAGGTGTCCTTATGCTGTTTTCTCTGTTTTCCCTGATTTTTAGCCTGGTGGTGGGTGCCCTGGCCGGTTATGTGGCCGGGCGCCTGATGGGCAGCGATACGTCTTCTGCCCTCCACAACATCATCTTGGGCATGCTGGGCGGGATCGTCGGCAGCGTTCTGCTGGGACTGATCGGCCTGCGGGCCTTCGGATTTGTGGGCGATTTTGTGGTCTCGGTGCTGGGCGCCTGCGTCTGCATCTGGATCGCCCGAAAGATTGCCCGCTGAACGGGATTTGTAAGCCCTGCCTAAAAAAAGGCGGGGCTTTTTGTTTGGTATATTTGTTCACATTGATGCTTGACAATTTTGTGTGGAAGGCATATTATACGCTTTGACACAATCAGCAAGCTTATTGTTAGAAGAGAAGGTATTGATATGGCCAACCAACCTCTGCACCGCCTGCTGCTGCGCGCCCAATCTGCGATGAACCGCGAGATCCTCGCCCGTGCCTCTGCGCTGGGGCTGTCCCCCGGACAGCCGAAAGTTCTGGAATTTCTGCTCCACAATGGAGAGACCAACCAGAAAGCCATCGCTGACCACTGCGAGATCGAGCCCGCCACCGCCGGCACCATCCTGAGCCGGATGGAGCGGGACGGCTTGATTGCCCGGGCGAGACACGAGGGAAACCGGCGTTCTCTGTACGTCACACTGACCCCCCACGGGCAGGAGGTGGCTCAGGCCATGGATGTGGCCTTTCACCAGGCTGACCAGGCTGCAGCTGCTGGCCTGACCGAGGAGCAGCAGGAACTGCTGTGTGCCATGCTGGCTGATGTATGTGACACATTGAATGTAGAAAGGAAGAGTCCCACGTGAAAAACCGCACCGTAAACAATTTGATCCGCTGCTACCTGACCCTGCTGGTCGGTCTGTTTATCATGTCCTTTGGCGTAGCCTTTTCCATCAAGGCCGGCCTGGGCACTTCGCCGGTATCCAGTATCCCCTATGTTCTGAGCATGATTCTCCCCATGACTGTGGGCGAAACCACCATCCTGGTGAACTGCTGCCTGGTGATCATCCAGATCCTGCTGCTGCGCCGCCAGTTCGAGCTGGTGCAGTTGATCCAGGTGCCTGTAGCCATTGCGTTTGGCTATCTGACCGACCTGGCCGTCTGGGTGCTGTCCTCCATCTCCCCGGTCACCTACTGGCAGCAGTGGCTGTTCTGCATCCTGGGCATCCTGCTGGTGGGTGTTGGCGTCAGCTTTGAGGTCACCGCCGACGTGGTCACCATGGCTGGTGAGGGCGTGGCTCTGGCTCTGGTCAAGACGGTGAAGGCTCCCTTTGCCAAGGCAAAGATTTCGGTGGATTGCTCGCTGGTGATCATTGCTGTGATTCTCTCCTTCCTGTTCCTGCACACCCTGGCCGGCGTCCGTGAGGGCACCGTTGCCGCCGCTATCTTTGTGGGGATGACTGCCAAGCAGGTGGGCCGCCCCATGCGCCGGATCGGCAAGCTGCTGCTGGCCTGATTTTTCCCAAAGCACATCCATAAATAATAAGCCCGGAGCCGTTTTGAACCGAACCAGTAAAAACAGACAATAGACAAAACGCCCCCTGTGTAGGAAAATAAACCTATACAGGGGGTGTT
>CALWZK010000076.1 GCA_944386015.1 uncultured Faecalibacterium sp. | reverse complement strand
GGTGCGCCAGCACCTGGCCGAGCTGGGCTTTGTGCCCGACAGCGCCGTGACGGTGGTCAGCGAGACCGCCGGGAACCTGATTCTGCAGGTGCAGACTGGGCGGGTGGCGCTGGACAGCCGGATGGCCAGCCGGATTTTCTACTGAGCAGTACAGCAGGAGGAACAGATCATGAAAACACTGAAAGATGCCAGGGTGGGCCAGACCGTGACGGTGGCCCGCCTCAACGGGACCGGGCCGGTCAAGCGCCGGATTATGGACATGGGGATCACCAAGGGGGTGGACATCTACGTCCGCAAAGTGGCCCCCCTGGGGGACCCCATGGAGCTGAACGTCCGGGGCTACGAACTCAGCGTCCGCAAGGCCGACGCCGAGATGGTGGAAATCAACGAATGACCAGAGAGGAGCGCACACCCATGGCACAGATTACAATCGCCCTGGCGGGCAATCCCAACTGCGGCAAAACAACCCTGTTCAACGCTTTGACCGGTTCCAACCAGTATGTGGGCAACTGGCCGGGGGTGACAGTGGAGAAAAAGGACGGCCGGCTCAAGGGCCGCAATGATGTGGTGATTCAGGACCTGCCGGGGATCTATTCCCTCTCCCCCTACACCCTGGAAGAGGTGGTGGCCCGGGGGTACCTGGTGAAGGAAAAGCCGGACGCCATCCTGAACATTGTGGACGGCACCAACATCGAGCGGAACCTCTACCTCACCACCCAGCTGATGGAGCTGGGGATCCCGGTGGTGGTGGCGGTGAACATGATCGACCTGGTGCGGAAAAACGGGGACACCATCGCCCTGGACAAGCTGAGCCGGGCCCTGGGATGCCCGGCGGTGGAGATCAGCGCCCTCAAAGGCGAGGGCTGCATCAACGCCGCCCAGGCGGCCATCAACGCCGCCCAGAGCCGCCGGGCCGCCCCCCTGCCCCCGATTTACACCGGCGAAACCGCCCGGGCCATCGAATCCATCGAGGCCCTGCTGGCGGGCAAAACCGAGGACCGGTTCCTGCGCTGGTACGCCGTCAAGCTCTTTGAGCGGGACGAAAAGGTCCAGGCCGAGCTGGCTCTGGACAGCGCCGCCGCAGAAAAGGTGGAACAGATCATCGCCGCCTGCGAGGAAGCCCTGGATGACGACGCCGAGAGCATCATCACCAACCAGCGCTACCAGTTCCTCCATGGGGTGGTGGAGTCGGCCTGCACCCGCAGCCGCCGCACCGGCCACCTGACGGTGTCGGACAAGATCGACCGGATCGTCACCAACCGTGTCCTGGCCCTGCCCATCTTCGCCGTGGTGATGCTGGCCATCTACACCATCGCCATGGGCAGCACCGACATTTCCTTCGGCACCATCGGCACCGACTGGGTCAACGACGTGCTGTTCGGGGAGATCATCCCCCCGGCGGTGGAAAGCTTCCTGGTGTCCATCGGCTGCGCCCCCTGGCTGGTGGGCCTCATCAACGACGGCATCGTGGCCGGCGTGGGGGCTGCCCTGGGCTTTGTGCCCCAGATCCTGGTGCTCAGCTTCCTGCTGGCCATCCTGGAGGACGTGGGCTACATGGCCCGCATCGCCTTTGTGATGGACCGGATCTTCCGCCGGTTCGGCCTGTCGGGCAAGAGCTTCATCCCCCTGCTGGTGGCCTCGGGCTGCGGCATCCCCGGGGTGATGGCCTCCCGCACCATTGAGCAGGACCGGGACCGCAAGCTCACCATCATGACCACCTGCTTCATCCCCTGCAGCGCCAAGATGCCCATCATCGGCCTGCTGGCCGGCGCCATCTTCGGGGGCAGCAGCCTGGTGGCCACCAGCGCCTATTTCATCGGGATGGCCGCCGTCATCATCAGCGGCGTCATCCTCAAGAAGACCCGGGCCTTCGCCGGGGAACCGGCCCCCTTTGTGATGGAGCTGCCCGCCTACCACGTCCCCGCCTGGGGCAACGTGCTGCGGGCCACCTGGGAGCGGGGCTGGTCCTACGTCCGGCGGGCGGGCACCATCATCCTGGCCTCCACCGTGGTGCTGTGGTTCCTCCAGAACTTCGGCTTTGCGGACGGCAGCTTCGGGATGGTGGAGGACACCAACACCTCCCTGCTGGCGGCCATCGCCGGGGTGATCGCCCCCGTCTTTGCCCCCCTGGGCTTCGGCAACTGGCGGGCAGCCACCGCCACCATCACCGGCCTCATCGCCAAGGAGAACGTGGTGGCCACCCTGGGCGTTACCTATGGGGCGGGCGAGGTGTCCGAGGCCGGCAATGAGATCTGGGCCAGCATCGCCGCCGACTACACCGGCCTGGCGGCCTACAGCTTCATGATCTTCAACCTGCTGTGCGCCCCCTGCTTTGCCGCCATGGGCGCCATCAAGCGGGAGATGAACAACCCCCGCTGGACCATCTTCGCCATCGGCTACATGTGCGTTTTCGCCTATGTGTGCTCCCTGCTGGTCTACCAGCTGGGCGGCCTCATCACCGGCGAAGTCAGCTTCAACCTGTTTACCATCGTGGCCCTGGTCCTGCTGGCCGGGCTGCTGTATCTGCTGTTCCGCAAGAATCCCTACCGGGAGGGCGCTGT
>CALWZK010000075.1 GCA_944386015.1 uncultured Faecalibacterium sp. | reverse complement strand
CGGCTCCCACCCACGTTAGGTCCTGCCGGCGGCAGACGATGCCGCTCTCAGTCGACGTTTTGGCCTGCGGCCGGGTGGGAATCCCTGCGGTCGGCCGTTACCGGGGCCGGGTTTGGGGCAGCGTGATTGGTCCCGAAATTAGCCAAACTGCCCAATAGAATTGAAAAAACTTGTACGAGAAAACAAAAATATACAGTCCGCCTCTTGTTTCGGGACGGCATTTATGTTACTCTTATACTAGGGTGTATCTGAAAACTCCTCAATACTGTTCTATTCTACCAAAAAGCACCATCTGCTGCGTTGCATTCGCTTGCATTCCACAAAGGAGTGCAGCGCTCATGCGCCTTGCATCTGGCACTTTTTGGCGAATATCTCAGCATTTTTGACTTCTCAGATACACCCTAGGAGCGCCGGAGGGCGGACCCCGGCGCCGGGCCGAACATCATTGCTGTGATTTTGACGAGGAGGATCCTTCCATGAGACATTACATATCCCGCCGCAGCTTCCTGAGAGCAGCCGGTGCAGCCACCGGCGCAGCAGCAGCCCTGGGGCTGACTGCCGCCCCTCTGGGCGCTGAGGCCCTGTATCCCTTTGTGGAGCCCAAGAAGAGCAGCATCACCATCCTCTACACCAACGACGCCCACACCTACATCGACAACGAGAACCCCGCCCCCACCTATGCAGGCATCGCCGCCCTCAAGCAGAGCTGCATCGACGCCGGCATGGAGGTGCTGCTGGTGGACGCCGGCGACCACATCCAGGGCACCGCCTACGGCGCCATGGACAAGGGCGCATCCATCATCCAGCTGATGAACTCCGCCGGCTACGACCTGGCCACCCTGGGCAACCACGAGTTTGACTACGGCATGGACCGGATCCTGGAGATTGTCAACAAGGAGGCAGCCTATCCCTACATCAGCTGCAACTTCAAGGATCTGCGCACCGGCTGCCGGGTGCTGCCCGCCATCAAGTATTTCAAGAGGGGCGGCCGCATCATCGCCTTTGTGGGCGTCACCACCCCCGAGACCATCACCAAATCCACCCCGGCCTACTTCATGAACGCCGACCAGACCCGATACATCTACGGCATCGACGGCGGCGACGACGGCAAGGCCCTCTACAGATCGGTGCAGAAGGCCATCGACGAGGCCTGGCTCTACGCTGACTTTGTGATCGGCCTGGGCCACCTGGGCGTGGATGGGTCCTCCTCTCCCTGGACCAGCCGGGAAGTGATCGAGAACACCACCGGCTTCAACGCCTTCATTGACGGCCACTCCCACACCACCATGCCCAGCGAGATTGTCCGGGACGCCAAGGGCAACCCGGTTGTCCTGACCCAGACCGGCTGTTATCTGGAGAACGTGGGCAAGATGGTGATCGACACCGAGCGGGGCATCGTATCCAGCCTGGTGTCCGAGCTGGAGGTCACCCCCGACGCCGGCACCCAGAAGATCCAGGACGACTGGATTGCCGCGGTGGATGATATGCTGGGCGAGAAGATTGCATCCAGCCCCATTGATTTTTACATCAACGACCCGGCCAGCGGCCAGCGCCTGATCCGGTCCCAGGAGACCAACCTGGGCGACCTGGTGGCGGACGGCATCTACGCCTACTTCAACGAGATCGAGGAGCTGGGCTGCGACATTGCCATCATGAACGGCGGCGGCATCCGTGCCGATGTGGCGGCAGGCGACTGGAGCTACATGACCTGCAAGACGGTGAGCCCCTTCGGCAACGTGGCCTGCCTGATGAGCGTCACCGGCGCCCAGATCCAGAACGCCCTGGAGTTCGGCGCCCGGTATGCGGGCAGCGGCCAGGAGAACGGCGGGTTCCTGCAGGTTGCAGGCGCCACCTATGAGATCCACACCGACATCCCCAACACGGTGCCCACCGACAGCAGCAACGTCTGGGCCGGCCCGGCCACCGGCACGCCCCGGGTGCAGAACGTCAAGATCTACAACCGCACCACCGGCGTTTACGAGCCCCTGGACCCCGCCCGCACCTACACCATGGGCGGCATGAACTACACCCTGCGCAGCCTGGGCGACGGCTTCGCCATGTTTGACGGCGCAACCCTGGTGAAGGACTACGTCTCGGAGGATTACCTGGTGCTGTCCAGCTACGCGATGCTGTTCGACGGCGGCGTCATCACCACCGCCAACAGCCCCCTGGCCGACTACCCCGGCTACCTGATGGACTACGAGAACCCCTACGGCGCCGGCCGCATCGTCCTTTTCTGAAGAAAAGTTAGCAAAGGCAGCGGCGGCGACCGCGTCCAGTGGACGAAACAGGGAGCCGCCGCTGGCGCAGCGCTCCGATTTTTGCAAGCGGGCGCTGTCCCGCGCCGCAAAAATCGGCTAAGCGCAAGAGGTTTCGACTGGTACCACTGACGGCCTAAACTTCCCAGGGCCCAGCCGGCGGTGAAGTCCTGCGCTCTTCGCAAGGCTCCCGGCCTGCGGCCCTGTGAGTCCAAAAGTACATCTGATCCCTGCTCCTGGTTTTGAACTGCACCCCATTTGTTAGACAGTATGGTATACTGTTTAGGAAATGGGGTGTTTTTATATGACCAAAGGAC
>CALWZK010000074.1 GCA_944386015.1 uncultured Faecalibacterium sp. | reverse complement strand
GTGGGGGTCAAGTTTGTGGAAACCGAGGCGGTGGGCCTCACCTTCACCGACAAGCTGACGGTGGAAACCCTCAACGGCGATTACCCCGCCGACGCCGTGATCCTGGCCACCGGTGCTTCCCGCACCGCGCCCCCGGTGCCGGGGCTGGCAGCCTTGGAGGGCCACGGGGTCAGCTACTGCGCCACCTGCGACGCCTTCTTCTACCGGGGCAAAAACGTGGCCGTCATGGGCAGCGGCGAGTATGCCCTCCACGAGGCTTCGGCCCTGCTGCCCCTGGCCGCCAGCGTCACCCTGCTGACCGGCGGGGCTGATCTGACCGCCGACTTCCCCCCTGAGATCACCGTCCGCACCGAAAAGGTGGAGGCCATCCTGGGGGAGGAAAAGGTCACCGGCGTCCGTCTGGCCGGCGGCGAAGAGCTGCCCATGGACGGCGTCTTCATCGCCCTGGGTGTGGCAGGCAGCACCGCCCTGGCCCGAAAGATGGGGGCCGAGGTGGACGGCAACAAGATTGTGGTGGATGCCAACATGATGACCACCATCCCCGGCCTGTTTGCCGCCGGCGACTGCACCGGCGGCCTGCTGCAGGTGGCCAAGGCGGTGTATGAGGGGGCCGTGGCCGGCAACGAAGCCGCCAAGGCCCTGCGAAAGGGCGGTTTCTATGGAGCATAAAACGCCCGACAAGGGCTGCCTGGCGGAGGTGTTCCCCTTCTGGGACAAGCTGACCGATGAACAGCAGGACTACCTGTGCCGGTTTGCCCGCCCCGTCCACTACGACAAGGGGGCCCATGTCCACAGCCCCACCGAAAACTGCGTGGGGATTCTGCTGCTGCGGTCGGGCCAGCTGCGGGCCTATCTGCTGTCGGAGGAAGGCCGGGACGTCACCCTCTACCGGCTGTATGCCGGGGAAGTGTGCATCCTGTCCGCCTCCTGCGTGCTGGATGCGGTGACCTTTGACGTCCACATTGACGCCGAGGAGCCGGTGGATGCCTACTGCATCGGCGCCGGCGCCTTCAAGCGGGTGATGGATGAGAACATCTACGTCCGCTGCTACGCCTACCAGATGACCGCCGAGAGCTACTCCGAGACCATGTGGGCCATGCAGCAGATCCTGTTCATGAGCGCCGACCGGCGGCTGGCCATCTTCCTCACCGACGAGCTGGCCAAGACCGGCGGCACCGACCTGCGGATGACCCACGACCAGATTGCCCGGTATATGGGCAGCGCCCGGGAAGTGGTGAGCCGGATGCTGAAATACTTCGCCCAGGAGGGCCTGGTCAAGCTGTGGCGCGGGGGCCTGACGGTGCTGGACAAGCCCCGGCTCCAGAAGATGGCTCTGGGCGAGACCGAAGGCCGGACAAGACGCCGTCCGTGACGGCGTCTTTAGGGGGAACCAATTTCTGCGCGCAGCCGCGCGGCAGAAATCCTTTCCCCCTAATATCCCCCTTTTAGAGCAGTCCTATGAAATAGCGTGAAGCCTATCCATACACCCGGAATGGGGTCTGGGGCGAAGCCCCAGCTTCCTATAAAGGGAGGGTGGGTGGGTATTCAGATGAAAAGACACGGGCTTTTCCGAACCTGAAACTTGAGGAACTTATTTCACCTGGGTCCGGCATTTGCAGTATTTTCTGGGATTGCTCTAGACAAAATGGGACGCAGAACCGCGCACGTGCCGCTTTGCGGCCCGCACACTCTCTGCGTCCCATTTCCCTGTATGTGTCCCAGCCGTACGCGCATGTCGTCCGGCTGGGACTTTTTTCAATCAAGTGCTGTGGTTAGATGAATCAGGCGTTCTGCTGGAGGTCTTCCTCGGCCTCTTCGGCGTTCTGGTATTCGTCAAAAGCGGACCACATGGGCCGGATCTTGGCGCCGTGGAAGGTGCGGTCCACATAGTTTTTGGTGATCCGGGCCACCGTGCCGGACAAAGTCAGCACGCCGATCAGGTTGGGGATCATCATCAGGCCGTTGAAGGTGTCCGAGAGATCCCAGGCCAGGCCCAGGTTCATGGTGGAGCCCACCAGCACCATGCCCACAAACACCACTTTATAGACCACGGTGGCCTTGGTGCCGAAGAGGTATTCGAAGGCGATGGAGCCGTAGTGGCTCCAGCCCAGGACGGTGGAGTAGGCGAACAGCAGGATGGCCACCGCTTCGCTGCACAAAAAGCAAAACACCCAGCGGGGCACGCTGGGTGTTCAGGGGCAAGTGAAAACCAGGGGCGGGCCAGCCAGGACTACCCGCGGGCTAAAAACGGTCCACTGGACCGTTTTTGCAGGCTGCGGCCTGCCGCCCTGTTCAAGTCGGGCTTGCCATCGCTGCGCTGCATAAAAAAGCAGAATGCCCGGCGGGGCACGCCGGACATTCTGTTTTTTATGGGCCAGCCAGGACTTGAACCCGGGACCAAGCGGTTATGAGAAAGTACATTGTGCTGAAATGCTATTTTTCCTGTGCAATAACTACAAATTACATGTCGTTTTATTGACCATTCTTCACATAATTTGACGTATCTTTTGGCCTCTTTTACTCTCCAAACTGCCCCTTCGTAGGTGAAACGGTAGGTGAAAAAAGTCACCTACCAAAACCGCTACTCGTATATAGGATTTTGGAAAGCAGCAATTCCGAGCACACCTGTCATTCGCTATGGATGAAAGGTGTGCTTTTCTATTCTCTCCCCTCCCCCAATCCCCCATATTAAGTCCAATGGTATGAAGTCAAGTAGTGATGAAGAAAAAAATTAGGCGAAACAGAATAAGAAGCACTGTGTAGACAG
>CALWZK010000073.1 GCA_944386015.1 uncultured Faecalibacterium sp. | reverse complement strand
AAACACAGCGACCGCGTCCTGCGGACGAAACAGGGAGCTGTGTTTGGCGCAGCGCTCCAATTTTCACAAGGGCGCTCTGCGGCCCGCCGGGAAAATTGGCTAAGCGCAAGAGGGAGGTTTAGATCCCCTTCCCGGCTGCCTCCACCACATGGGCGGCCAGCACCGAGGTGGTCATGGCCCCCACGCCCCCCGGCACCGGGGTGATGGCCGCCGCAACCGGCTCGGCTTCTGCAAAGCGGACATCACCGCACAGCTTGCCGTTTTCGTCGGTGTGGATGCCCACATCCACCACCACCTGCCCCGGGGCAACGCAGTCCCCGCCGATGGCGCCCCGCTTGCCCATGGCCACCACCAGCACGTCTGCCTGGCGGCAGAGTTCGGGCAGGTTCCGGGTGCGGGAATTGCAGATGGTGACGGTGGCGTTTTTCCGGTCCAGCAGCATGGCCGCCGGCTTGCCCACCACCAGGCTCCGGCCCACCACCGTGACCCGTTTGCCTTCCAGGGGAATGCCGTAATGGTCCAGGATTTCCACGCAGGCCTGGGCGGTGCAGGGGGCATAGCCCACCCCGCTGCCGGTGAACACCCCCGCCAGGGAGGCGTCGGTGATGCCGTCCACGTCCTTTTCCGGGGCCAGGGCTTCCCGCACGGCTTTGTCGTTGATTTGGGCCGGCAGGGGCCGGAACAGCAGGCAGCCGTGGATGCTGTTGTCCCGGTTGATGTCCCGGATCACTTCCAGCAGCTGATCCTGGGAGGCGTCTGCTTCCATCAGGCAGTGCTTGACCTGGATGCCCAGCTTGGCGCAGCGGTTCATCACTCCGCGCTCATAGGACAGGTCGTCCTCCCGGGCCCCCATCCGCACCACCGCCAGGGTGGGCACCACCCCTGCGGCGGTCAGGGCTGCCACCCGGGCAGCGGTCTTTTCGTTCATGGCGGCGGCAGCCTCGCCGCCTTTCAGCAACAGTGCCATTTCAATTCCCTCCCAAACGCCCGCTGACCTTGGCGTACACCGCCTCGGCCCGGGGCACATATTCTTCCAGCAGGGCCGATGCTTTGGCGTCCAGCGCTGCCGCCTTGTTGCGGTCGGCCATCAGCCGGGTGTTGACGCTCACATTCAGCCCGGCGCCTTCCAGGGCCGCCCGGCAGAACACCGCGCCGCACCCTGCGTCTGACACCGCCAGCACGCTGCCCTTGGCCTCATATTCTTCCAGCAGTTCAATGGCCTGGCCGCAGCACTCCATGATCTCCAGGGGCACCGCTGCGGCGGCTTCCAGGGCCCGGGCCATGATTTCTCCCCGGGCGGGGTCTTCCTTGGGGATGGAATAGGCCTTGGCCAGGGGGGCAAAGGCTTCGGCGTCCGCCGCCACCAACTGTTCCAGACGGGCACGGAGGGCGGCGGCCTTTTCGTTCAGGGCCAGGATATCTGCCTCCACGGCGGCGTACTTCTTTTTCCCCGCCGTCAGGCAGCCCACCATGTTCCCCAGGGCGATCCCCACCGCCCCCACCAGGGCCGACGCGCCGCCGCCCCCGGGCACAGCTGCCTTGGAGGCCAGCTCTTCCAGAAATCGATTGCAGCTCTGTTCCATCATTTCCATCTGTAAATCCCCCTCTCTGTTACAATGCCATCCAGGCGGACGTCCAGCGGCCCCACAGCTGCTTGCTCCACCCGCTGGGCTTCATAGGCCACCCCATACACCGCCGCTGCGGTGCACCGGGGCAGATACCGGTCATAATAGCCTTTCCCCATGCCGACCCTGTGGCAGGCCGCATCAAAGGCGGTGCAGGGCACCAGGATCAAATCCAGGGTCTCGGGGGGCAGGATCTCGGCCCGCTCCAGCACCGGCGCCCGGATGCCGTAGGCCCCGGTCTCCCAGCCGTCCTGTGCCGCCGGCAGGGCCGCCGTCATGGTGCAGGCCGCACCGCACACCGGCCAGGCCACCAGCCGCCCCGGCTGGCCTTCCAGCAGGGCGGAAAGGTCCGGCTCGCCGCCGAAGGCCGCATACCCCAGCACCCGCCCCGCCTGCTGCCAGGCCGGCAGGTCCGCGATTTGGGCGCAGATGGCGGCGTCTGCCGCCCGGCGCTGTTCCGGGCCCAGGGCCCGCCGTGCGGCAATCCCCTGCCGCCGCTGGGTCTGTTTTGCTTGTTCCAGGGTCATCCGGCTTCCCCCTCTCAGGATTCAAAATAAAACAGTTCCTCGAACTTCTTGTCCAGGGCAATGCACAGCACCAGGGCCAGCTTGGCGGTGGGGTTGAACTGCCCCGTCTCAATCGAGCTGATGGTGTTCCGTGAGACGCCCACCATAGCCGCCAGCTGCGCCTGGGACAGCCCCGCCGCCGTCCTGGCCTCTTTCAGGTGATTCTTCAGCACCAGTTCCGAATTCATTGATTTTCCCCTCACAGATGCAGCCAGAACTGCACCACAAAGATCACAAACCCCAGCAGGCAGCACAGCCCGCCCACCAGGTTGACCCGCATTTTCAGCCGCCGGTACATCCACAGATGCACAAAGGCCGCATATCCCGTGGCAATGGCCGGGTAATCCCACACGTTGGCCTGGGAGGCCCCCGCCATCCAGGCCCGGGATGCCCGCACCAGCCAGAACGCTGCGCACAGCCCCAGGATCACCAGGACGCTGCGCCGCAGGATCTGCAGCTGCACTTGATCCTCATATTCGCCGTTGCCTTCCAGCTGCGCCCGGCGCAGGACTTCTTCCTTTTTCATGGCGGTACCTCCTCGTATAATAAGTTTCAAAGTTAATAATTTAGGTATCAGCAGGCTTAGAGATGCCCGTGATACAATAGCT
>CALWZK010000072.1 GCA_944386015.1 uncultured Faecalibacterium sp. | reverse complement strand
AGTATGAATTGATCCTCAGTCCAGAGGGCCTTCGCTCCCGCCTGTTCCCGTTGGTGTACTTCCAGAAGCAGGCCCCAAAATCGGTGCTTGAGCATTGGAATATCTGGGTAGGCCGACAGCCCTGCGAGGGGTTCGAGCTGCGGGCTGGAGAGATCGAAGTTCGGGCTGAGGATGTCCAGATGTGGGCAGAGAAAACAGAGGATCAGCGGGTAAATCTGATCCTTTGCTGTGAAAAACTGACGCCGATCTTGAAAGAGGACGCAGACAAGGTCTGGTGGGCTCTCTCTATGCTGGTGGATCAAACTATCGGAGAAGTTTCCGCTATCGCCTTTGTTGCTGGGTTTGATATTTATGCTCAGCCGAAAGACGAACCAGCCAGGCTCCTTTCCGAACTGCCCCAGCTGCTGCAATCCATGGGCTTCACCCTCTGGCGGGAGGGCAGCGACTATCTGGAAAACAGTTCTCTCACCTATCAGTTGGAACCGGTGGAGGACCCCGACGCCGACTGGCGGCTGGATGTCTATGTCGGCACCTGCCGGCTGCCGGTGCTCATCAACGATTATCTGAGTGCCCGCAGTGATGTGATGGACGAATACCACCGGGACGGCATCACGGCAGGGTTCCTCTGCTATCCCCTGTCCGGTTTTGCCGGCGAGAACCAGAGCAAGTCCATGCTGGAGTTCCGGGACAACCTGCAGGATGCCATCCTGCGGGAGGCGGGAGCGGAAGCGGTTACCTTCCTGGGCGGGGCCACCGGCTTGTACCACGGATATCTGGATTTCATCGCCTGGGATCTGCCCGCTGTGCTGACAGCGGCACAGGCATTCTTTGCAGAAAGCGGCCTGCCCTATGCCCATTTCCACACCTTCCGGCGGGATGTGGGGGGTGTGCCCCTGCTGGACGAGGAAGAACCGGAGCCGGAGATCCATGAGGACACGGGGTCTCTCCTCTCGGCGGAGGATATTGAAACCCTGGCCTCCTTTGACGATGGGGTTTCCGGCTACTTCTGGAAAATGCTCCACTGGCTGGAAGATTTCATCCAAAACGGCGTGGAAGAAAGAAAGTTCAGCAAAAAACAGGCCCGTCAGGACTTGCAGATTGCCCTTTGGTACGCCTTTGCCTGCCTCAATCTGGATGACTATCTCCATTATTACCAGGCGGCAGAGTGGATGAAGGATTCGGAGCAGAACGCCGCAGGCTGCGCTACCTGGTACTACCGCTATTCGGTGGCCCTGATGTACTGCGGCAGGCTGGAAGAAGCCCGGGACTACGCAGAAAAAGGCGCCCGGGAGGAGCCGGACTATCCCTGGATCTGGCTGCAGGTAGGCAAGCTGCGGGCCCATTTCGGGGACAAGGCTGGCGCCCTGAAGGCCGTCAGGCAGGGATTGGAGCTGGAGCCGGACGATTACGAGTTTCTGACCTTGCGGCAGGAGATCCAAGCCGGAGCCACCCTGGAACAGATGGAATACCATTGGATCAACCCCGATGCTGACCAGAACCTCCAGCAGGGGCTGGACAAGGATGCGGATGATAAACAGCGTGCCATAGCCTGCATCCGGGTGGACGAAACGGGGCTTGCCGCCTTCTATGAGCTGTTCCAGCCGGAACAGCATGATTACCAGAAAAATGCCCCCTGCTGCGACCTTCACTACCCGGTGCAGGGACATCCGGTGCAAGTTTCTTTTCGGATGAATGAAGCCGGGCTCTCCAAGATGGGACCCGACTGGCTGCGGCAGCTGAAAGACCAGCTGGACAGCGGGGCCTGGCTGACCCACACCCCCAAAGGGGAGCCGGAAGGAACTCTGGCTGCGGTATTTGTGGAACAGAACCGCCGGGTCAGCCTTGTCTACCAGCAGCCGGGAGACAACGCCTACTTTGAGATTTTCCTGAACCCGGACGGCACAAAGTCGGACGCCATCTGGTCCTCAAGGAAAAACAGTGAGCCGGAGGTTTACACGGAGGATGAGATGTCGGCGGTGGAGCAGCACATCGGCAAGACCTTTGGCCCGGTGGAGATGGTTTTCCACGAGCTGGTCTCCCCTGACATCCATGTGGACATCTGCATGATACCGCCCTCTGAGGAGCGGGACTACTACACCCTGGTGACTATGGGTATGGGCGCTCACCGGATGAACGTGCCGGAGGAACTGGCCGAATACAAGCTGGAGCGGGCCGAGCTGGCCATCGCCCTGCCACCGGACTGGAAACTGGACGAGGCATCCCTGAAGGATGAGCGGTGGTACTGGCCCATTGGCCTTTTGAAAGTGCTGGCCCGCCTGCCCATCACGGAGGACACCTGGCTGGGCTTTGGCCACACCATGGACAAACAGTCCCCCTTTGCAGAGGGCACAGAACTCTGTGCCGCCATCCTCGCCGGCCCGCAGGGTGCTGTCTGGGAAGGCGGCGAGGTCTGCGTTTTGCCTGGCGGCCAGGAGGTCAACTTCTATCAGGTGATCCCCCTCTACCGGGACGAAATGGAGTACAAGCTGGCCCACGATGCAGACGCTCTGCTGGACAAGATGGCGGACGTCAGCTTTGTGGTCGACCCCACTCGCCGGGATGTCC
Source organism: uncultured Faecalibacterium sp. (assembly GCA_944386015.1). Classification (GTDB taxonomy): domain Bacteria; phylum Bacillota; class Clostridia; order Oscillospirales; family Ruminococcaceae; genus Faecalibacterium. The sequence continues at coordinate 561 of CALWZK010000072.1, read as the reverse complement.
TCAACCAATGAACTCTTTGCAGCTGAATCAAGCATAGCTTTCTTCCCCGCCGGCTAAGCCGGGCGCTTATCTTACTTTCACCATCCAACATATAAAGATCTAAGCTTTGAGGGTACAATTATGAATAGAGAACAAAAGATATATTTCGATCAATGTGTGGATTTTCTTGCCCGAATGATTGAAAAATACGGCGACCAAATTATACTTCCCGACACACCTGAGCAAGATTCTTGCCATGATATAACTTCTGACGATTGCTCGATGACCTGAGAGCGGATTCTCCAGAAGTCGTAAGAGCTTTTATTTGCCAAGTACGTTTTGGCAAGCAGGGCATCCGTGGCCACAGATGCGAATTGCTTGTTGGGGCCGTGCCCCAAACCCCGTGAACTGTGATTGAAAATCACAGGCTGTGCGCTGCGGCGCGTGAGAAGATCAACAAAGCCCCGGCTTGAGCACGCTTGTGTTCAGCCGGGGCTTATATCATTTTAGAGCAAACCCAGAAAATAGAGTGAAGTCACCGCCGCACTGTACAGCAGTGGTATGATAAATGTGGAGATGATG
>CALWZK010000071.1 GCA_944386015.1 uncultured Faecalibacterium sp. | reverse complement strand
AGACCCTGCTGGCCCCCGATGGCCGCCGGATTATGACGGCATGGCTCCAGACCTGGAGCGACATCGAGGACAAGCCCGAGGGTGCCAAGTGGTTCGGCCAGATGATCTGCCCCCGTGAGCTCCACCTGAAGGACGGCCGGCTGATCCAGACCCCCATCCGGGAGCTGGAAGCCGCCCGCACCAACCGGGTCTACCACGAGAACGTGCCGGTGTCGGCCCCCACCACCCTGGAAGGCATCCGGGGCCGTGTGGCCGACCTGACCGTCACGGTGGCCCCCGACGGGGAGCTGTACCGCAGCTTCACCATCAAGATGGCCGCCGATGGGGAGCACTACACTTCCCTCACCTACGATACTTACACGTCCCAGCTGACCATCGACCGGAGCCACGCCGGCTCCCACTGCGATTTCGTCCACAGCCGCAGCTGTGAGGTGCGCCGTCAGGATGGCGCCCTCAAGCTCCGGATCCTGCTGGACAAAAACAGCATCGAAGTGTTCGCCAACGACGGCGAGCAGGTCATGACGGTCTGGCTCTACACCCCCCAGTCCGCCGACGGCATCTCCTTTGCCGCCGACGGCAAGGTCAAGGTGACAGCAGAACAGTACGACCTGTCCTTCTGATCCCCCCTGTCCTGATCTTCTTCAGCGCATCTCCTTCCTTTTTTCCTTCATCTTTTTCCTTTCTGCGCAGCAGCCCCGCACCGGTTCCGCACAAGCCGGCCCGCGGGGCTGCATTTTTTGTACCCATCGCCCCCCTGGCGGGGGGCCAATCGGGCGCAGCAGATAAGGGGCCGGTTCCGCATAAGCCGACCCCGGGGCTGCATTTTTTGTGCCCATCGCCCCCCTGACGGGGGGCCAATCGGGCGCAGCAGATGGGGTTACCGGTTCCGCACAAGCCGGTGCCCGAGGCTGCATTTTTGTTTTTTCCCGGCTGGATGGTTGAAGAAAGCACCCATTGCCCCCTGGCGGGGGCCAATCGGGCGCAGCAGGCAGGGGGCCGGTTCCGCATAAGCCGAGCCCCGGGGCAGTATTTTGTTTTGATTTTTCCCGGCTGGATGGGTTGAAAAAAGCGCCCATTGCCCCCCTGGCGGGGGGGTAATCGGGCGCAGCAGATCAAGACTGGGTCGGCATAAGCCGGGCCTTTGCTGTAAAAATTTTGCTTCCCGGCGCGTTTCTGCCGGTAGACCCCGCAATCAGCTTTGCGATGCCGTCTGAGGTGTTTTGGTGGTTTCCTGCACAAGCAGCGCCTGCTCCATCTTGCAATGCGGCGGCCAGTCCGGATACTCAAGACCCATCGCCAGGTAATACTTTAGATCCGGTGATCGAATCACCAGCTGTTCCATCCCTGCGAGATGCTCGATAATCTGGAAAAACACCGGCAAGCCTGTATTTTGGTACAGCTCCACCAATCTCCAAATGGTCATGGGGGTAACCATAATGGAGATCAGTTCAGCCGCCAGCCCCCATTTCTGTGCGATCTCCAGCTGGTAGAGAGCTTCCACCCCCAAGCATATGCCCACTCCGGAAGTTCGCGCCTGCTGCAATGTTTCCTCTGTCTGTTTCGTCCAAGTAAGTCCGCGGAAAGGATCATCTCCTGAAACTTCTTTCAGGGGTGTACGGGTTCGGAAACACTCCACAAGCCTGTCCAGGCTGTCCGCCTGATGGGCTACTCTGTGGGACTGGGAAAAATAGCGCTTGAAGGTCCGCAGATGCTCTGCCGCCTCTTCAAAGTGCAGCAGATAGAGGCTGCAAACCGCCAGATCATACTCCAAAATCGGGTCCGGCATCTCTTTCAGGATGGCCTTGAACAGGACTTCCGCCTGATCGTAAAACCCAAGGGCCAGCAGACAATCACTTTTCATGATGTTTTCCATCTCCTTTGGGATTTCGTACTGGGAGACAGCTATCTCCATCAATTTAGCGGCGTCTGCCGGCTCCTGATGCTGCATGAGGATGCTGTGCAATTGGAAAAAGAACCGGCCAGGGGCCTGCCGAATCTGTTCCGGCGCATGATGCAGCAGATAGGCAAAGGCATCGGTGGCCTTCACCCACTGCCTCTGGGACAGACAGTGCTGGGCCAGCAGCTCCATATGATCCAGATCCTTGCAGCAATGCAGCTGTTTTTCCAGATAGGGAGCGACTTCCTGCTGGCGGCCCTTCAACATCAAATACTGGGCGTAATGCCAGTCCGCCTCGGCCTCGTCGGAGCGGGTGGGCTTGTGGGGCATCTGGGGCATGTAAGCATACATCAGGCGGCTGACGGTATTGATTTTGCTGAAGGTCCGGTAGGTTTCCGGCTCCTTTCCCTCCAGATTTTCCACCAGCGTGTATCCCGGATAGACTTGATCCAGGTGGTCCAGGAATTGATCCAGCGGCAGGACCTCACAGATATCTTCCAGATATCCGATGGGGAAGGAAATCGCTTTTTCCTCCCATTCCCGGCGGAGAATGCACAGCCGCCATTCCTCCTGATATCCGTAAGACGGATCCTTGTGAAAAGCAGAACAGGTACCGGGGTCATCAGCGTTTTCCCAGTCGTTTCCGTATACAACGCCCCCGTAAATGGCATATTCCAGGTTCTGTTCTTTCAGCGCTCTCTGGATGGCGGCTTCCAGCCTCCGAAGAAATTCCTCCGGTTTTTTGAACCGGATAACCACTTTCGGCTCGCTGCCTTCGTCGTTGAAGTTGGTCAGCCGGCTGCTGGGCCTCTGAATGATCCTGCTTTCCTCATCGATTTTGAGCCGGTAGAGACAGAACAGATTGTTGTATCCATAATTTTCACTCAGCAATGTAACACGGCCATCCATCGCATCCAGTATTTCCTTGCTGAAATGAAACCCAAATTGCCGCAGGCGGTCTTTGGGAATGCTTCCGCAGATCCCTTCCATGGGGTCTTTCTGGGCCTTGTTGTCCTTGTTTTCGCCGCCCTCTTCCAGGGTTCTGAAAAAGCTTAGCGGATTCATGTAGAGATTCCCTTCCAGAAGGGACTGGGCAAACGCCGGATCAATGATTTTGAAAAGCTCATAGCGCATGGTCTGTTCTCCTTTCTTCTCTTTTCCGCCTGTCAGATTGGCCTGCCGCGCAGTGGCGGGAGCGAGGTTTTCCCCTGTCCTTCTTCTTTGTCCGTCCGACCTGTCGGCAAACTAAAAACGCTAAAAACAAAAAACCGCCGATCCCAAAGCCCAAGGTTTGGAACCGGCGGTCTGGTCCCCCGAGGGAGGACAAATCCGAACGTTCAATCTGGTCAAAGGTGATCTGCTCTGCCCCTTCCTTATACTTGAAGGTCACAAGCAGGTAGTCATCATATACCACCACGCTGTTGACAAAACTGTCAATCAGCCTCCTCCGACCCTCCAGGGTATTGAGATCCACTTTGCGGAACTGGAGGATATAGAACTGTATCTGCTCTCTGGTGAACTGAGGCTTCCTGATTTCTTC
>CALWZK010000070.1 GCA_944386015.1 uncultured Faecalibacterium sp. | reverse complement strand
GCTGTGTTTGGCGCAGCGCTCCGGTTTTTGCAAGCACCCTCCGCGGTGCGAAGCAAAAATCGGCTAAGCGCAAGAGGCAAACACAGCGACCGCGTCCTGCGGACGAAACAGGGAGCTGTGTTTGGCGCAGCGCTCCGGTTTTCGCAAGCGGGCACCGCCCCGCGCCGCGAAAATCGGCCAAGCGCAAGAGGAACGCGGTCTGCTTTTTGCAAGCGGGCTTCGCCCCGCGCAGCAAAAACAGGGCACCGCAACCCGGAGGGTTTAGATCAAAAATCTAAAAATCCCATCCCTCTTGGTTTTCCACAAGTCCCCGTCAGGAAGGTGCAAAAGTCAGCGCAAAAACCTTCTGTTTCCGTTTGACGCACCCATGGAATCTGGCTATAATAAGGGCGGAACCGCCCCCCCTGGGGCGCGGGACCTTTCTGCTTACCCTCACCCCGGACGAAAGGAGACACCATGGAACAGCCTTTTGACCTCGCTGTCTCGGCATCCACCCCCACCCCGCGGGGCCGGGCGGTGCTCTGCGTCTGGGCCGCTGTGCCCGGCGCCGTGGCTGCCCCCTTTGTGTTCTGGCAGGGGGTGGGCTGGGGCTGCGCCTTCTGCGCCCTGTGGTGCCTGCTGGTCTTTGCCCTGTGGGCCCGGGCCTGCAGCCTGGTGGCCTCCCTGGACGACACCACTTTGACCCTCTATCTGGGGGTGACGTTCCCCGTGGAACGGGTGATCCCCCGCAACAGCATCACCTCCACCCTCATCTTCCGCACCCCGCTGCTGCGGCTGGCGGAGGCCTGTGTGCTGGTGATCTTCACCCCCGGGATGTGGGCCGTGCTGCCCGGCATCCCCCTCCAGGAGGCCGACGCCATCAGCGCCGCCCTGCTGGCCGACCGGAGGAACCCCTCATGAAGGGCACCGGACGGCGGCTGTACCATCCCTTCTTTGCCCTGCGGCTGATGCGCCGCACCCTAGTGCTCTATCTGGTGCCCCTGGTGCAGGTGCTGTTTGCCCGGCAGTGGGATGTACTCTGGACCGCCCTGGCCCAGGATCTGGCCCTGTTCTGCCTGATGGCCCTCATCAGCTACGGGATGCTCCATGTGTCCAGCTGGGAGCTGGACGAGGACGGCACCCTGCGGCTCCACTGGAACCTGGTGGTGTCCTTTGAGCGGACGGTGCAGGCCAGCCAGCTGGCGGCGGTGCAGCTTGAGCAGCCTCTGATCTACCGGCTGGGCGGGGCCAGCCGGGTGACCTTTTACCCCACCCTGCTGCCCAGGGGCCGGGCGGTGACCCTCTGCCTCAAGAACCGGGACGCCCGGATGCTGGCTGACCGGCTGATGCCTGCGCCTCCGGAGGAATATTACCACCCCGCCGGCGGCCAGCGGCTGGCCCTGGTTTTGTTGGGGGCCAACAGCCTGTCCACCCTGCTGCTGGTGTGGGTGGCCCTGGGCCAGGGGAACGACGCCGCCGAACAAATGGCCCTTTCCCAGCTGGACCAGGCCGTCGCCTGGGCAGCCCGGTGGCTCCCCATCGGCCTGGCCTGGGTGCTCACCCTGCTGACCTTCCTCTTTGGCCTCAGCCTCCTCCGCAGCTTCAGCCATACGGTGCACTATGCCGTCTGGCGGGGCCAGGGGGTGCTGGCCAGCCGGGGCGGGCTGCTGCTGCGGGTGGAGCGCCGGTTCCGTCTGGACCGCCTCACCTGCGCCGAAGTCCGGCTTTCCCCCATCGCCCGGCTGCTGCGGTGCTACCCGGTCTATTTGACCGCCGGCTGCTACAGCGGCGACGCCCCCCTGTTTGTCTACCGGGCCGGCCAGGAAGAACTGATCCACCGGCTGCTGCCTGGCCTCCGTCTGCCCCCCAACCGGCGGCTCTCCCTGGACCAGGTCCAGGGCCGCAGCCTGGCCATGCTGGTGCCCGCAGGGGGCACCTTCACCTTCCTGGTGCTGCTGCTTCTGGTGGCTTCCTGGGCCCTGCCCGGCGCCATCCCGCTGCTGGCGCTGCCGGCAGCGGTGTCTGCCCTCTGGCTGGTCATCTCCTTCCAGGGGTTTTTCCGGGAGGGCGCCTGGCCTGCCGAGGGGCGCATCACCTTCCTGCGGCAGCGGCGGCTGTCTCTGCACTGCGTCTGCATCTTTTCCCCTGTGGTCTGCCTGCAGATCTCCCAGAGCCCCTGGGCGGTGACCCAGGGCCGCGCCAACCTGACATTTGCTTATCCTGGCCGCCTCCATGAAAAAGTCCGCAGCATCCCGCTGGCGGACGCCCAAGCCTGCGCGGCCATGTTTGAAAGGAATGAGTCCCATGATCCAAACGATTCTGTTTGACCTTGACGGCACTTTGCTGAACACCATCGACGACCTGGCCGATGCCTCCAACTGGGTCTGCCGGCAAAACCACTGGCCCACCTTCACGGTGGAGCAGTACAAGCACATGGTGGGCAACGGCATCCCCAAACTGGTGGAGCGTTTCTCCCCCGAGGACTGCCGCAGCCCCCGGCAGCTGGCCGACACCCTGGCCCAGTTCACCGCCCGCTACGATGCCCACAAGGAGGACAAAACAGCCCCCTATCCCGGCATCCCCGAGCTGCTGGCGGCCCTGAAGGAGAAAGGCATCCAGACCGCCGTCTTTTCCAACAAGGCCGACGCCCTCTGCGGCGGCATCATCGACCACTACTTTGCTCCCGGCTCCTTTGCGGCGGTCCGGGGCAACCGGCCCGGGGTGCCGGTGAAGCCCGACCCCACCGGCGTCTACAGTCTGATGGAGCAACTGGGGGCCAAAAAGGAAACCACCCTCTTTGTGGGGGACAGCAACGTGGACATCGCCACCGGCCACAACGCCGGCCTGCCGGCCCTGGGGGCCGTCTGGGGATTCCGGGGCGCTGAAGAGCTCCGGGCCGCCGGCGCCGATGCCCTGGTTTTCCAGCCGGCAGATATCCTCCAGTATCTGGGCGGCATCAGCCGTACATAACAAAAGACAAAAGCACCCCGGCAAAAAACCGGGGTGCTTTTTGGTTTCTCTTTTCCTGTATCAGCTCCCACCGTCTTTTCCGGGGTTCCAAACCATAAACGAATCTTTCTTCGCTGGCTTGATGCAAAATCAGAAGGAGCAGTTAGTGGTTCAGTCCCCCCGAAGGGGGGCAGCTGAGCCGAGCGCTGCCTGCGGCAGAAGCAGCGAGGCGAAGCTGGCGCAGCGCTCCGATTTTTGCAAGCGCCCGCCGCGGCGCGCCGCAAAAACCGGCTAAGCGCAAGAGGACTGCCGCGCAGCGGCAGGGGCAAACACGCCGAAGCGCTGTCTGTGACAGAAACAGCGAGGCGTGTTTGGCGCAGCGCTCCAATTTTCACAAGGGTGCTCCTGCGGCCCGCAGGGAAAATTGGCTAAGCGCAAGAGATATAAAAAGGGCGGTGGGTGGGTTTAGATCCATACGGCTAGCATAAAAAAGCCCCCTCAGCCTGAGTGAACTGCCCCAGTAAAAACAGACAATGAAAAAAGGAGACCTCCTGTGGTAGAATAGAACTACAATAGGAGGTCTT
>CALWZK010000069.1 GCA_944386015.1 uncultured Faecalibacterium sp. | reverse complement strand
GCGGACCTTGCACAGGTCGCCTCCAAAGAGACGCTGGCCTCGTTCTGGCAGAAATACCTGAGCAAAAACGGGCAGGTGCCCGCTCTGATGAAGAATTTGCGGACGGTTGACCCGGCCGAGCGCCCCGCCATGGGCAAGGCCATCAACGAACTGAAGCAGAAGGTCCAGGCAGACTATGACGCTGCCGCTGTCCGGGTGAACCAGGCAGAGCTGGCGGCCCGCAACGCTGCCGAGACGGTGGACATCACCCTGCCCGCCAAGACCCGCCCCGCCGGCGGTCTGCACCCCCTGACCCTGGTCCGCAACCAGATCATCGATGCTTTCGCAGGGATGGGCTTTGAAATTTACGAGGGCCCCGAAATTGAGGACGACGACCACTGCTTCACCCGTCTGAACGTCCCCAAGGATCACCCTGCCCGCGATATGCAGGACACCTTCTACCTGACCGATGAGCTGCTGCTGCGGACCCAGACCTCCACCGGCCAGATCCGCACCATGGACGCCGAGCGGCCTCCCATCAAGGTTCTGGTCCCCGGCCGCGTGTTCCGGTCCGACTCGGATGCAACCCACAGCCCCATGTTCCATCAGATGGAGGGCCTGGTGGTGGATAAGGGCATCACCCTGTGCGATCTGCAGGGCATGCTGGACGTTTTCGTCCAGCGGCTGTTCGGCAGCGATGTCCGCACCCGCCTGCGCCCCTCTTACTTCCCCTTCACCGAGCCCAGCGTCGAGGTGGACGTCAGCTGCTTTGAGTGCCACGGCAAGGGCTGCAGCCTCTGCAAGCACACCGGCTGGATCGAGATCCTGGGCGGCGGCGTGGTCAACCAGAAGGTGCTCCGCAACTGCAACATCGACCCCGAAGTCTACTCGGGCATCGCATTCGGCATCGGCATCGAGCGTATCGCCATGCTGAAGTACGGCATCAACAACATCGGTCTGATGTTTGAAAATGACCTGCGGTTCCTGGGTCAGTTCCACGAATAAGAGGGAGGATGGGTTAAGATGAAAGTACCTTTCAGCTGGTTGAAAGAACTGGTCGATATTGATATCACCGCCGAGGAACTGGAGGAGAAGCTGTTCTCCTGCGGTTTCGAGGTGGAAGAGCGGATAGATCTGTCCGCTGAAATTGACAAAGTGGTGGTAGGTGTCATCACCTCCATCGAGAAGCAGGAGGGCACCCACCTGAGCAAGTGTGTGGTGGATTGCGGCGACTATGGCCACGAGATCCACATCACCACCGGCGCCCCCAACATCTTTGTGGGTGCCCATGTGCCTGCAGCTCTGGACGGTTCCACGCTGCCCGGCGGCATCCACATCAAAAAGCGGATGATGCAGGGCTTTGAATCCAACGGCATGCTGTGCTCGGGCGAAGAGCTGGGCCTGAACGATGATCTGTACCCGGGCGCCGATGTTTACGGCCTGCTGATCCTGCCCGAGGATACCGTCCCCGGCGAGGATATCTGCCCGGTGGTGGGTCTGGACGATTCCATCTTCGACATCGCCATCACTGCCAACCGCCCCGACTGCCAGTCCATCCTGGGCATCGCCCGGGAGGTGGCTGCTGTCCTGAACAAGCCCCTGCACATGCCCGCCACCGATTACAAGACGGTCTGCGAGCCGGATGCGCCCATCACCGTGACGGTGGAGGCCCCCGACCTGTGCCCCCGCTATATGGCTCACTATGTCCGCAACATCCGGATGGGCCAGTCGCCCCGCTGGATGAAGCGCCATCTGGCCCTGTGCGGCCTGCGCTCCATCAGCAACGTGGTGGATATCACCAACCACACCCTGCTGGAAATCGGCCAGCCCATGCACGCCTTTGATCTGGACAAGGTGGCAGGACGCTGCATCGATGTCCGCCGCGCCCGTCCCGGCGAGAAGATCGTTACCCTGGACGAGAAGGAATTCACCCTCAACGAGAACAATCTGGTGATCTGCGACGCAGAGAAGCCGGTGGCACTGGCCGGCGTCATGGGCGGCGCCAACTCCGGCATGGATGAGCACACCCACAGCCTGCTGTTTGAGTGCGCCACCTTCGCCCGTGATTCGGTGCGCAAAACCAGCCGCTCTCTGGGTCAGTCCAGCGATTCTTCCGCCCGGTATGAGAAGGGCGTGGATTTCCATTCGCCCCAGCTGGGCCTGGCCCGCGCCCTGCACCTGATTCAGGAGCTGGACTGCGGCGATATCACCACCCTGGAGTTTGACTGCACCGACGGCCGTTCCAATGAGCCCAAGGTGATCACCACCACCCCTGAGAAGATCTGCGCTGTGCTGGGCATCCGTGTCCCGGACCAGACCATGATCGATATCCTGACCCGCCTGGCCTTCACGGTGAAGGTGGAAGACGGCCAGTGGAAGGTGAGTGTCCCGCCCTACCGTGAGGACGTGGAGGGCTATCCCGATCTGGCCGAGGAAGTGATCCGTGAGTACGGCTACGATCACATTGTGCCCACCTTCCTGAAGACCGCTGCCGTCACCAATGGCGGCCTGAATGCAGAGCAGCATCGCGTCCTGAAGGTCAAGCGTCTGCTGGCCGGCCAGGGATATTATGAGGCATCCACTCTGGCTTTCTACTCTCAGGCAGAGCTGGATATGCTGCATATCCCGGCAGAAGATTCGGCCCGCAAGGCCATCCGCATCCTCAACCCCATCAGCGAGAACCTGTCCATCATGCGGACCCTGCTGGCTCCCTCCATGCTGAACGTGATCGTGGATAACCTGAAGAAGGGCAATTCTGCCGGCCGTCTGTTCGAGATGGCACCGGTCTATCTGCCCAAGTCTCTGCCCCTGACCGAGCGTCCCGACGAGCGGCAGACCCTTTGCCTGGGCGTTTTTGGCCCCGGCGAGGATTTCTTCACCGTCAAGGGTACCCTGGAGGCACTGGCTGCATCCCTGGGCGTCAGCTTCACCTATGAGCGGGAGACCGGGACTCCCTGGCTCCATCCCGGCATTGCAGCCTCTGTCTGGTGCAAGGGCAAACGGCTGGGCGTCTTCGGCAAGCTGTCCAATGAGATCAATGCAGAGCTGAAGATTGCCAAGGATGAAAAGGAAAACCAGAACATCTATCTGGGTGAGCTGGATTACGAAGCCCTGTGCGGCTGTGTGGAGGGCGAACTGCACTATCAGCCCATCAGCCCCTACGCTTCGGTCAAGCGTGACCTGGCCCTGGTCTGCGATGAAGCAGTCACCTGCGGTGAGATTGAGGATACCATCCGCAAGGCCAGCCCGCTGGTGACGGATGTCGCCCTGTTCGATGTCTACCGCGGCAAGAATGTGGGCGAAGGCAAAAAGAGCATGGCTTTCTCCCTGGTTCTGGCCGATCCCACCAAGGAAGTGGAGCCCGAGCAGGTAGAGCACACCGTCAAGAAGATTCTGGGCAACCTGAAGTATAAGCTGAATATCGAAATCCGCTGATTGGATTTTTTAAAGGAGAGCCGTCTGTACTGTGTATAGGCGGCTCTTTTTCTGTCCAGACTGTGAGCGGGAAGTCAAAATCAAAAAAGATGAAAATAAGGGTTGACAAAAGGCGGGATCTGTAGTATTATACTCAGGCGCCCCGCGGAACGGACTTCCGCGAAGGCCCGGAACCATGAAAGCACTTCAAAATCACT
>CALWZK010000068.1 GCA_944386015.1 uncultured Faecalibacterium sp. | reverse complement strand
GCCTGGAAATACGACCCCCAGACCGATATGTATTACCTGCACCTGTTCTCCCCCAAGCAGCCCGACCTGAACTGGGAAAACCCCAAAGTCCGGGACGAAGTGTTCGACATGATGACCTGGTGGTTTGACAAGGGGATCGACGGGTTCCGGATGGACGTCATCAGCGAGATTTCCAAGGACCAGCGGTTCCCCGACGGCAAAAAGCAGGGCCTCTACGGGGACGGCGGCCCCTACTTTTTGAACGGGCCCCGGGTCCACGAATTTTTGCAGGAGATGAACCGCCGGGTACTCTCCAAATACGACATCATGACGGTGGGCGAGACCCCCGGCGCCACGGTGGAAAACGCTCCCCAGTATGCGGGGCTGGACGGCAAAGAGCTGAACATGGTGTTCTCCTTTGACCATGTGTCCATCGGGGACGGGCCGCTGGGCAAGTGGACCACCCGGCGCTTCGACTTCATGCAGCTCAAGAAGATCCTCAGCCGCTGGCAGACCGGCCTGGACGGCAAAGCCTGGAACAGCCTCTACTGGGCCAACCACGACCAGCCCCGCACCGTATCCCGCTGGGGCAACGACACCCCGGTGTCGGCCAAGATGCTGGCCACCTGCCTGCTGAGCCTCCAGGGCACCCCCTACATCTACGAGGGGGACGAGCTGGGGATGACCAACGCCTATTTCAAGCGGCTGGACCAGTACCGGGACATCGAGAGCCTCAACGCCTACAAAGAGCTGACCGGGGCGGGGCTGATCCCGGCCCAGGAGATGCTGGACTGCATGGCCCTCCGCAGCCGGGACAACGCCCGCACCCCCGTCCAGTGGGACGACTCCCCCAACGCCGGCTTTACCACCGGCACCCCCTGGATTGAGGTGAACCCCAACTACGCCGCCATCAACGCCGCCGCCGAGGAAAAAGACCCCGGCTCGGTGCTCAACTACTACAAGAAGATGATCGCCCTGCGCAAGAGCCACCTGGGGCTGGTGTATGGCTCCTTCCAGCTGCTGGCGGAGGACGACCCCCAGGTCTTTGCCTACCGGCGCCCCCTGGCCGAGACCGGCGAGGACTACCTGATCGCCTGCAACTTCTCGGACAAGGACGCAGCCTTCACGGTTCCCGCTGATTTTGACGGGGCCCGGCGGCTGATCGGCAATTACCCTGATTGCCCTGAAAACGCCCCCGCCGGCGCTGTCACCCTGCGCCCCTACGAGGCCTTTGTGCTGCAAAAATAAACCGGATGCCGGCCGGTGATTTTTTCAGCCCGGCTGCCCCGCTGTTCCCCCTTTTCCGCCCGGGCAGAGGCGGCGGGCCATCTCCGGGTTGTATGGTGCCGCGCGCCTCGGTCCGGTGCCGTGGCACTGGCCCAGTTTGACAAAAACCTGCTGACGCCCGCCTGGCGCGCCCGGGCTGGTTCCGGTTCTGCAATCAAAAAACCGCCGCAACGGAGGTGATCCCCCTGTTGCGGCGGTTCATTTTATTTTTCGCTGGTTTCCCGCCCCGGTTCCCGGACAAGGGCGGTGTCATCCCGATGGGACGCCGTCAGCTTCCGCGCCCGATCGTGCCATTGGGCGCGTGCCCGGCGGAGGCCGGGGCAGCCCTTCCTGCGGGGCATCCTCCTGTTTTCCGGCCCCGGCTCCCGGGCTTATGCCTGTGCCAGATAGCCGCCCAGCAGGTAGCCCTCGGTGAGGGTCCGGCCTACGGCCACGCCCACGATGTATTCGGGGTAGTTGTGGGCAAAGAAGCCGCCGCTGCTGTAAAATCCTCCATCCCCATCTGGATTTTCTATTCTCTATTGACTTGGTAGGTAAATGGTGGTATGATACTTACACACCAATCTGGTGGGTAAAAAAATTCACGGATCCATCATCCGTTTATCCTTCTGCACAGCAGCTTCCCTTTGGCGGTGAACAGGCCCTCTGTCCCCCGCCGCTGCGACTACAACACCAAGGAGTATCTTATGATTTACGCAGACAATGCCGCAACCACCAAGATGAGCAGGGCGGCCATCGATGCCATGCTGCCTTATCTGGAAGAATCCTATGGCAACCCTTCCAGCCTGTACGCCTTTGGCCAGCAGGCCAAAGAGGCCCTGGAAGATGCCCGGGCCCGGATTGCCGCCGCCCTCCACGCCGAACCCCGGGAGATCACCTTTACCTCCGGCGGCAGCGAGGCCGACAACCAGGCCATCCTGTCCGCCGCCGCCCTGGGGCTGCGCAAGGGCAAAAAGCACATTGTTTCCACGGCTTTTGAGCACCACGCCGTCCTCCACACCCTGGAAAAGCTGCAAAAGCAGGGCTTTGAAGTCACCCTGCTGGACGTCCACAGCACCGGTCTGGTGACGGCGCAGCAGGTGGCCGACGCCATCCGGGAGGACACCTGCCTGGTGACGGTCATGTACGCCAACAACGAGATCGGCACCATCCAGCCCATCCGGGAAATCGGGGCGGTCTGCCGGGAGAAAGGGGTGCTGTTCCACACCGATGCCGTCCAGGCGGTGGGCCATCTGCCCATTGATGTGAAGGCAGACAACATCGACCTGCTGTCCCTGTCGGCCCACAAGTTCCACGGCCCCAAGGGGATCGGCGCCCTGTATGCCCGGGGCGGCGTTTCCCTGGAGCCTCTCATCTGCGGCGGCGCCCAGGAGCGCCGCAAGCGGGCGGGCACCGAGAATATCCCCGCCATCATGGGGATGGCCGCCGCCCTGGAGGAAGCCTGCGCCGCCATGGACCAGAACGCCGCCAAGCTCACCGCCCTGCGGGACCGGCTGATCGCGGGCCTGGACCAGATTCCCTACAGCCAGCTCAACGGCGACCACGCACACCGGCTGCCCGGCAATGTGAGTTTCTGCTTTGAGGGCATCGAGGGCGAGTCCCTGCTGCTTTTGCTGGACGAGAAGGGCATCTGCGCTTCCTCCGGCTCTGCCTGCACCAGCGGCTCCCTGGACCCCAGCCATGTGCTGCTGGCCATTGGCCGGCCCCACGAGGTGGCCCACGGTTCCCTGCGGCTCACCCTGGGTGAGGACGCCGCCGAGGCCGATGTGGATGCCATCATCCAGGCCACCACCGAGGTGGTGACCTATCTGCGGAACATGTCCCCCTTCTGGCGGGACCTGGTCACCGGCAAGCGGCCCCACGTCTTTGCAAACTAACAAACATGAGGTGCAATTATGGCTCTGTATAGCGAAAAAGTAATGGATCATTTCCGCAACCCCCGCAACGTGGGCATCCTGGAAGATGCCGACGGCGTGGGCGAGGTGGGCAACCCCGTCTGCGGCGACATCATGAAGATTTACCTCAAGATCGCCGACGACACCATCACCGACGTCAAGTTTGAGACCTTCGGCTGCGGCAGCGCCATCGCTTCCAGCTCGATGGCCACCGAGATGATCAAGGGCAAGCCCCTTTCCGAGGCGCTGGCCCTGACCAACAAGGCAGTGACCCAGGCCCTGGACGGCCTGCCCCCCCACAAGCTCCACTGCTCGGTGCTGGCCGAGGAGGCCATCAAGAAGGCGGTCAAGGATTACTACGACCGGAACGGCATCTCCTACGACCACAGCCAGTTCCCCGACTGTGAGCACTGCGAACACTGCCACGCCTAAAGGCCCCGCTGCCTTTTCGCCGGGTTGAATCCCCCGGCAGCAAAAAAGCCCTCGTGTCCCAAGTGAACCGAACCAGTAAAAACGGACAATAGACAAAACGCCCCCTGTGTAGGAAAATAAACCTATACAGGGGGTGTTC
>CALWZK010000067.1 GCA_944386015.1 uncultured Faecalibacterium sp. | reverse complement strand
GCTGCAAGTTTTCTTTGTTTTCGATTGTATCGGGAAAGAAATCCCCGCATTTCCTTATGTGTAAATCCCAGCTTCTCTCCAATCTGACGCAGAGTCATTCCCTGGCTGCGAAGCTCTATTATTTCCTTCTCGTGTTCCTGAATGTGGCTGTATTTTCTGGGCATAGCAAAAACCTCCTATGGTATTTCTATTCTACCACAGGAGGCCTTCTTTTTTCATTGTCTACTTTTACTGGAGCGGTTCATTTGGGAGAGGCAGGGGCGCGTTTTTGCTTTTTATTTGTGGTACTTCATGCCGGCGTTGATGGTGCAGGCCCGGTAGAGCTGTTCGGTCATCACCAGACGGGCCAGCTGGTGGGGCAGGGTGATCCGCCCCAGGCTGATCCGGGCCCCGGCGGCCCGCTTGACTTCGTCGGACAGGCCGTGGGAAGACCCGATCACAAAGGCCAGATCTCCCGCGCCGCTGCCCGCCTTTTGGGCCAGCAGGTCTGCCAGCTCCTCGCTGGAAATCTGCTTGCCCTCCACGCACAGGGCCACCAGGGTGGCCCCTTTGCGGACATTGGACAGGATGGCCTTGCCCTCCTTTTCCAGAGCCCGGGCCACCAGGGCGGGAGAAGCATTTTTCTCCTCGATCTTTTCCTCCGGCAGCTCGATGATGCGGAAATTCGCAAAGGCGGACAGCCGCTTGGTGTACTCGGCCACCCCCTCGGCGTAGTATTTGGCATTCAGCTTGCCCAGACAGATCAGGTCAATGTTCTGCATGGCAGCTCCTTTCCGGCCCGGCGGGCCTCACAGCAGGCTGGTCTGCTCGGCGATGTCCTCCCCACGCAGCAGGGCGCCCAGGGCCGGCAGGGTCCGGACCCGGTAGCGGTGGGGGTCGGCCAGGTCCAGCCCTTCCGCCGGGCGGACCGAGGTGATGGACTGGTTTTTCTTGAGGGTCACCACCGACACGCCCTGGCTGTCCCGGGTGGCCTTCTCGGCGATCTGTGCCGAACCCACCAGCAGCAGCCGGCCGGCGCTGGTGCGGATGGCGATTTCTGCCTCCTGGGGCAGGAACAGCACTGCCGCCAGGGGGTCCTTGTCGCTGTAGGCCCGCAGCAGCTTGCGGCGGTTCTGTTTGGTGGCGTAGGCCGACAGGGGAATCTTGGCGCATTTGCCGCTGGCAAAGAAGAAGAGCATCCAGCCGGTGTAATCCCCGGTGAGGACCATCGAAACGATGTTCTCACCGTCCTCCATCCCCAGGCGGGTGGGCAGGTAAATGCCCATCTGGCCCACCTTGCCGTCCTCAAACTCGGCCAGCCGGGCCTTGTAGACCTGGTGCCGGTCGGTGAAGAAGAGGGCCTCCAGGTTGTTCCGGGCCTCGGCCTGGACGATGATCTCGTCCCCTTCCTTCAGCTTGTGGGCGCCGGCCGTCCGCAGGCTCTGGGGCGGGATCTTTTTCAGATAGCCCTCCCGGGTGAAGAAGACGGTGACCGGATAGTCGGGCACCGCCTCCTCGGCGGCAGAGGTCTCCTCCTCGGGCAGGTCGTAGAGGATCTCGCTGCGGCGGGGCTGGCCGTATTTTTTGGCCACCGCCGTCAGCTCCTGGATGATGATTTTGCGAATCCGGGCGGGCTTGGCCAGCACGTCGTTCAGGTCGTCGATCTCCTTGCGCAGCTGGTCGATCTCCCCGGTGCGCTTGAGGATATATTCCCGGTTCAGGTGGCGCAGCTTGATCTCAGCCACATAGTCGGCCTGGGGCTCGTCGATGCCAAAGCCGATCATCAGGTTGGGGACTACTTCGTCCTCTTCCTCGGTTTCCCGGATGATCCGGATGGCCTTGTCGATGTCCAGCAGGATGGCCGCCAGGCCTTCCAGCAGGTGGAGCCGCTTTTCCTTCAGGTGCAGGTCGTAGTAGGTGCGGCGGCGGACACATTCGGTGCGGAAGGCCGTCCACTCCCCGAGGATCTCCCGCACACCCATCACCCGGGGCTGGCCCGACACCAGGATGTTGAAGTTGCAGCTGAAGCTGTCCTCCAGGGGGGTCATCTTGAACAGCCGGGCCATCACTTTATTGGGGTCGGCGCCCCGCTTCAGGTCCAGGGTCAGTTTCAGGCCGTTCAGGTCGGTCTCGTCCCGCATGTCGCTGAGCTCTTTCAGCTTGCCGGTCTTGACCAGCTCGGTGATCTTGTCCATGATGGCCTCCACCGTGGTGGTGGGAGGGATCTGGGTGATCTCGATCATGTTTTCCCCCGGGACCGGCTGCCACCGGGCCCGAACCCGGACGCTGCCCCGGCCCGACTCGAAGATCTCCCGCATCTGGGCGGCATCGTAGAGGATCTGGCCGCCCCCCACAAAGTCAGGGGCGGGCATGGTGGTGCTGATGTCGTGCTGGGGGTCCTTGATGAGGGCAATGGTGGTGGCGCACAGCTCGGACAGGTTGAAGGAGCAGATGTTGCAGGCCATGCCCACCGCAATGCCCAGGGTGTTGTTGGCCAGGATGGTGGGGAAGGTCACCGGCAGCAGGGTGGGCTCGGTGGTGGTGCCGTCATAGTTGGGCACAAAGTCCACCGTCTCCTTGTCGATGTCCCGGAACAGCTCCTCGCACACCGGCTCCAGCCGAGCCTCGGTGTAACGGGCCGCAGCGCAGGACATATCCCGGCTGTAGGCCTTGCCGAAGTTGCCCTTGCTGTCCACAAAGGGGACCAGCAGGCTCTCGTTTCCCCGGCCCATCCGGACCATGGTGTCGTAGATGGCGGCGTCGCCGTGGGGGTTCAGGTGCATGGTGGCGCCCACAATGTTGGCCGACTTGGTCCGGGCGCTCTTCAAAAGGCCCATGCCGTACATGGTGTACAGCAGTTTCCGGTGGGCCGGCTTGAAGCCGTCAATCTCGGGCAGGGCCCGGCTGACGATGACGCTCATGGCGTAGGGCATATAGTTGGTTTCCAGGGTGCGGGTGATGGGGTCCTCCAGGACGCTGCCCGCATTCAGGATCTCCACCCCTTCTCCCAGCTGGGGCCGCACCGGTTTTGTTTGCTTTTTGGTTGTCTTTTTTGCCATAGTTTTATCGTTTCATCTCCCGGTTGTGGCGGTGGGTCAGGACAAATCCAGTTCGTCCAGATACTCCGCCCCGTGGGCGGCAATGTGGTCCTTGCGTCCGGCCAGGTTGTCCCCCAGCAGGATGTCGAACACCTGGGCGGTCTGGGCCGCGTCGGTGGGCATCACCTTGATCAGGCGGCGGCTCTCGGGGTTCATGGTGGTGAGCCACATCATCTCGGGGTCGTTTTCGCCCAGACCTTTGGAGCGCTGGATGGTGTACTTTTTGTCGCCGATCTTTTTCAGGAAGGCGGCCTTCTCGGCCTCGGTATAGGCGAAGCAGGTCTGGTCCTTGGTATTGATTTCATACAGCGGCGACTCGGCGATATATACATACCCCTTTTCAATCAGGGTGGGGGTCAGCCGGTAGAGCATGGTCAGCACCAGGGTGCGGATCTGATAGCCGTCCACGTCGGCATCGGTACAGATGACAATCTTGTTGAACCGCAGGTTGTCCAGGCTGAAAGTGGCCAGTTCCTTGTTGTACTTGCCCCCCAGCTCGATGCCGCAGCCCATCACCTTGATCAGGTCCACAATGACGTCCGACTTGAAAATCCGGGCGTAGTCGGCCTTGAGGCAGTTGAGGATCTTGCCCCGGATGGGCATGATGGCCTGGAACTCGCTGTCCCGGCTGGTCTTGACGGCGCCCATGGCCGAATCGCCCTCCACGATATACAGCTCCCGGCGGGCGGGGTCCTTGGTGCGGCAGTCCACAAACTTCTGGACCCGGTTGGCCAGGTCGATCTGGGTGGACAGGGTCTTTTTGATGCTCTGGCGGGTCTTTTCGGCGTGCTCCCGGCTCTGCTTGTTCACCAGCACCTGCTGGCAGATCTTCTGGGCTTCCTCCGGCTTTTCCAGGAAGTAGACTTCCAGGTAGTGCTTCAGGAAGTCGGTCATGGCCTGGGAGATGAACTTGTTGGTGATGGCCTTTTTAGTCTGGTTCTCGTAGCTGGTGCGGGTGGAAAAGCTGGAGGACACGTACACCAGGCAGTCCTGGATGTCCTGGAAGCTGATGCTGCTCTCGCCCTTCTTGTACATCCCCTTGTCCTTCAGATATTTGTTGATCTGGTAGACAAAGGCGGTGCGGACGGCGTGCTCGGGGCTGCCGCCGTGTTCCAGCCAGGAGGAGTTGTGGTAGAACTCCAGCATCTGGACTTTATTGGAAAAGCAGAAGGCGGCGCTCATCCGCACCTTATAGTCGGGCTGGTCCTCCCGGTCCCGGCCGGTGGCTTCCGACTCGCAGCTGTAGACGGGGGTGAGGCTCTCCTCCCCCGCCACCTCCTGGACATAGTCGGCGATGCCGTTCTGGTAGCAGTAGCTCTCCTGCCAGGGCTTGCCGGTGGCGGGGTCGGGCTCCTTCTCATCGGTGAAGGTGAGGGTCAGGCCGGCGTTGACCACCGCCTGGCGGCGGAGCACATCTTTAAAATAGCTGGCCGGCACGTCGATGTCGGTGAAGACCTCTTCGTCCGGCTTCCAGTGGATGATGCTGCCGGTGCGGCGGCCCTTGTAGGGCTCCTTTTTCAGGCCACCCACGTTCTCGCCCTTGGCGAAGTCCAGATGATAGTGGCAGCCGTCCCGGTAGATGTCGGCGGTCATCCAGGCCGAGGCATACTGGGTGGCGCACAGGCCCAGGCCGTT
>CALWZK010000066.1 GCA_944386015.1 uncultured Faecalibacterium sp. | reverse complement strand
CCCTGTGCAATACAGGATTCAGACCGTTCACGTTGCTTGATGTTAAATTTTGTCTAACTTTTGGGGGTCATTTCAAAGGTATGCAGGGTTTTTGTTTTGCTCTTTTAACCCTGTTTGACCCTGCGGGGCCAAACAAAAAAGCACCGTGCGGGGCTTTGGGGCCTTCGCACGGTGCGGAATACGGAAACGGTCAGCAATCCGTCAAAGACAGATTACTCAGCGTCGGAAGAGCTGTCAGCAGGGCTGGAAACGGTGATGGTCTCGCCGGGCTTGCCTTCGGTCTCGATGGCAGCCAGCAGGGTGCGGGCATCGTTGGAAGCCCTGGTGGCGCCGGAGATGCCGTCGATGTCAGCAGAGTTGCCGGCAGCCAGGATGTTCTCGCTCAGCTGGGGAATCCACTCAGAGGGAGCAGGATCCATGGGGTAGTTGTCGGGAGTGGTCTCGCTCTTCTTGTTGCCGTCGGCATCATAGCTCTCGAAGGTAGCGGAAACCATCTTGCCGTCCTTGTACTCGACCACCAGCTGGTTGCGCCAGCCGTAGTCAGCCTCAGCAGCAGCATCGTCCATCTGGGCGGTGTAGACGCCGTCAGCCATGGTGGTGGCAGAAGCGGCGCTGTCGGCAGAGCTCTCAGCGACAGAGCTTGCGGTGCTGCTGGCAGCAGAGCTTGCAGCCTCGCTGCTTGCGGCAGAGCTTGCAGAATTGCTGCTGCAGCCAACCATGGCCAGCATAGCAATAGCAACGATTGCAACAGAAATCTTCTTCATGGTATGTAAATCCTCCTATTGGTTGATGCAAGCTGCCGCCCTCGTGTGCAGGCGGCAGTAAAATTTATAATAGCAAAAACAATATGGATTTGTCAAGATCAAGGATAGAAATAGTAAAATTTTCATAAAAATGCCGCCCGCCTGTTTGGGGCAGGCGGGCGGCGGGCCGGGGGAGAATCAGGATGATGAGATTACTCCAGACGCAGCAGATCCTGGCCGGGCTGGATGGCGCCGGAGGCCAGCACCTTGACGGCGCTGTAGTCATCGGTGTTGCAGACGATCATGGGGGTGGTGCACAGGTAGCCTGCGGACTTGATGGCGTCCATATCAAAGCTGATGAGCAGGTCCCCCTTCTTGACCTTCTGGCCGGCCTGGACATGGGGAGTGAAGTACTTGCCTTCCAGCTTGACGGTGTCGATGCCGATGTGCAGCAGGATCTCGGCGCCGGTGGAGGTCACCAGGCTGATGGCGTGGTGGGTGTCAAAGATATTGTCCACCAGGGCGTCGGCGGGGGCGTAGAGCTTGCCCTCAGAGGGCTCGATGGCGGCGCCTTCGCCCAGGGCGCAGGAGGCGAAAGCCTCATCCTTCACTTCTGCCATGGGCACCACGGTGCCTGCCATGTGGGCCCCCAGGGTGGCGGCGGCCATGGTCTTGGCGGGGGCGGCGGGTTTGGGAGCCGGTGCAGCAGGGGCCGGGGCTGCTTCAGTCGTATCCAGGGCGTCGGCAGCGGGGGTATCCATAAAGTCTACCAGGTTGGATTTGATGACAGCCACCTGGGGTCCGTAGATGACCTGGATGCCGTTGCCCTTGTGGACGACGCCGGAGGCGCCGCTCTGCTTCAGCAGGCTGTCGCTGACCTTGGCGGAATCCACCACGGTGACACGCAGGCGGGTGGCGCAGCAGTCCACGTCGGACACGTTGGCCTTGCCGCCCAGACCGCGGAGAATGGTGGCCGAGACGGTGTCGCCGCTGGCAGCCTTGGAGCCGTCGGGGCCGATGCCGGTCTTTTCCTTGAAGTCACTGCGGGTGTAAAGCTTGGTTTCCTCGTTGTCTGCCTCGCGGCCGGGGGTCTTGAGGTCCATCTTGCGGATCATGATGGAGAAGGTGAAGTAGTAGAGCGCAAAGTACACCAGGCCCACGATGACCACCCAGATCCAGTGGGTCTTCTGGTTGCCCTGCAGGATGCCGAAGAGGGTCAGGTCAATCAGGCCGCCCGAGAAGGTCATGCCCACGCAGACGTTGAGGATGTGCATCAGCATGTAGGACAGGCCGGCGTACACGCAGTGGACGGCGTACATCAGGGGAGCGACGAACAGGAAGGTGAACTCCAGGGGCTCGGTGATGCCGGTGAGCATGGAGGTCAGGGCTGCGGACAGCAGCAGGCCGGCCACGACCTTGCGCTTTTCGGGGCGGGCGGCCCGGTACATGGCCAGGGCAGCGCCGGGCAGACCGAAGATCATCATGGGGAACTTGCCCGACATAAACCGGGTGGCTTCCACCGAGAACTCGGTGACGGTCTTGGAAGCCAGCTCAGCAAAGAAGATGTTCTGGGCGCCCTGGACGGTGACGCCGTCGATGACGGCGGTGCCGCCCACAGCAGTCTGCCAGAAGGGCAGGTAGAAGACGTGGTGGAGGCCGAAGGGGATCAGGGCGCGCTCCACCAGGCCGTAGATGAAGGTGCCGGCGTAGCCCGAGCTGATGACCAGGTTGCCCAGCATGCTGATGCCGACCTGAACCACCGGCCAGACATAGAACATGGCGATGCCCACCACCAGGTAAACAGCGGTGCTGACGATGGGGACAAAGCGGGTGCCGCCGAAGAAGGAGAGCACCTGGGGCAGCTGGATCTTATAGAAGCGGTTGTGAAGGGCGGCCACACCCAGGCCCACGATGATGCCGCCAAAGACACCCATCTGCAGGGTGGTGATGCCCAGCATCGAGGTGGTGGTGTTGGGAGGCATGGCGTCCACGCCGCCTGCGGCATTGATCATGGCGCAGATGGCGGTGTTCATCACCAGGTAGGCGATGGCGCCCGACAGGGCCGCCACTTCCTTTTCCTTTTTGGCCATGCCGATGGCCACGCCCATGGCAAACAGCAGGGCCAGGTTGTTGAAGATGGCGCTGCCGCACTGGTTCATGATGTCCAGCACGGTGTAGATGAGGGAGCCGGGATGGATGACCCCGGTGAGGCCATAGGCCTCCAGCATGGTTTCGTTGGTGAAGGAACTGCCGATGCCCAGCAGCAGACCCGCAACGGGCAGCAGGGCGATGGGCAGCATGAAGGAGCGGCCAACACGCTGTAGTACGCCGAAGATCTTGTCTTTCATGGGATGATTACCTCCAGTCAATGATGGTGTAAAAAGGGATTCCCTCCGCCCTCTCAGGGCCATGGATGGGCGGAGTATCTTGTCTGCGCCAAGGCGCAGGACTTACGTTGGTGCGGCGGGCCGCAGGCCGCCGGCCACCCGCTTGAGGTGGATGGTCAGGTAGATCAGCTCTTCCTGGGACAGCTCTTTGTGCCAGGTGTTCTGGACGTATGCGGCGATGCACTGGGCGCATTTGTAGTGCTGGGCGCAGCTGCGGACGATCATCTGACGGAAGGCGACGTCCTCCTCGACGGCGGCGTCGGGGATCATCTTGTCCTGGAACAGCCGCTGGGCAAAGTAGCGCAGGTGGATTACAAACCGGCTGAAATCCAGGGATTCCCGGTCAAAGGTCCCCTTGTCCCGGTAGAAGTACTCCACCACTTCCACCGCCCCGTCGATGAGGCGGGTGATGTTGTACATCTCGCTCATGTCGGTGTTCAGCTCGGCGTTGACAATGTGGAGGGCGATGAAGGCCGCCTCGTCGGTGTTCAGTTCCACCCCGCACTGGGCGCGGATCATCTCCAGGCACTTTTGCCCCAGATGGTACTCGGTGGGGTAGTAGCAGAGGATGCTGCCTGCCAGGGGGTTGCGGAACTCGATCCCCTTGGCCTTGCGCTGGATGGCAAAGCTGACGTGGTCGGCCAGGGTGATCAGCAGGGATTCGTTCAGGGGCTGGCGCACCTCGGCGCGGATCATCCCGATCATCTCCTCGGTGAGGTGGAGGTGTTCCAGGGGGATCTGCTCCACCAGCTCCCGCAGGCGGCGCTGGCCGGTTTTGTCCTCCATCCGGTAGACCTTTTCCACCCCGGCGGGGTCCACAAACTGGCCCACCTTGCGGCCAAAGCCCAGCCCCCGGCCGGTGACGATGCTCTCATGCCCTTTTTCGTCGATGACGCACAGAATGTTGTTGTTGATGACTTTTTTGATCCGCATTCTGCCGCCTCCCTGCGGTGTTGCATCCAACGGGCAGACAAAAAGACCAACCCCTTCAAATGCCCTCTTTCCTGAAAAGACATTCACGGAGTTGGTCTAGCCCGCATCACCGGTAACAATCCAACCAGAAGTCTGTATTGTACAGACGTTTCATAGACAATTATAAAATACCATGGAGGTAGGAAGAAGTCAACAAAAATCGACGAGGCAGGCCGCTTTTCGGCGGTTTGGCGGGTTTGATGGGAAAAATTCCGGCATGATATTCCAGTGCCCCGGCGAGGAACCGGATTTCGTCAGAAAAAGACGGCGCAGGAATTTCCTGCGCCCGGATTGTCAAAAAAGTCCCAGCCGGACGACATGCGCGTACGGCTGGGACACCGACAGGGAAATTTGGCGCAGAGAGTGTGCGAGGCCGAAAGGCCGAGTGCGCGGTTCTGCACCAAATTTTGTCCCCAGGGGCAAACACAGCGACCGCGTCCTGCGGACGAAACAGGGAGCTGTGTTTGGCGCAGCGCTCCGGTTTTCGCAAGCGGGCACCGCCCCGCGCCGCGAAAATCGGCCAAGCGCAAGAGGCAAACACAGCGACCGCGTCCTGCGGACGAAACAGGGAGCTGTGTTTGGCGCAGCGCTCCGGTTTTCGCAAGCGGGCACCGCCCCGCGCCGCGAAAATCGGCCAAGCGCAAGAGGAACGCGGTCTGTCTTTTGCAAGGGCGCTACGACGCCCGCCGCAAAAGCAGGGAACCGCAACCAGAGGAATTTCTGCCGCGCGACTGCGCGCAGAAATGGGTTCCCCCTAAGAACACCTAACAAAACCGAAAAGCGATCAAAGCGGCAGCAAGGGTGAAAAAAGCCAAATGGATATCAGCTCT
>CALWZK010000065.1 GCA_944386015.1 uncultured Faecalibacterium sp. | reverse complement strand
AAAGCAGCCCGGGGGTTTATCTGAATTCGTTCGTTCCATCATTTATTTTGTATAGGGAGGCAACATCATGGCTTCGATTAGCTGCCAGCACATCTACAAGATTTACCCGGGCGCAACTGCTCCTTCTGTCACCGACTTCAACCTTGAGATCAAGGATAAGGAGTTCATCATTTTCGTCGGCCCCTCGGGCTGCGGCAAGTCCACCACCCTGCGCATGATCGCCGGCCTGGAGGAAATCTCCAAGGGCGAGATGTACATCGGCGGCCGTCTGATCAACGACGTTCCTCCCAAGGATCGTGATATCGCCATGGTGTTCCAGAGCTACGCTCTGTACCCCCACATGACCGTTTACAAGAACATCGCTTTCGGCCTGGAGCTGCGCAAGACCCCCAAGGACGAGATCGACAAACGCGTCCATGAGGCCGCCAAGATCCTGGAGATCGAGCACCTGCTGGACCGCAAGCCCAAGGCTCTGTCGGGCGGCCAGCGCCAGCGTGTCGCTCTGGGCCGCGCCATGGTCCGTAACCCGGCCGTCTTCCTGCTGGACGAGCCTCTGTCCAACCTGGACGCCAAGCTGCGTACCAGCATGCGCACCGAGATCATCAAGCTGCACAAGAAGCTGGCCACCACCTTCATCTACGTTACCCACGACCAGACCGAGGCCATGACCATGGGCGACCGCATCGTCGTCATGAAGGATGGCATCATCCAGCAGGTCGATACCCCCCAGAACCTGTACGATTATCCCTGCAACACCTTCGTGGCAGGCTTCATCGGCAGCCCCCAGATGAACTTCCTGGACGGCACCGTCGCCAAGAAGGGCGATCAGTACGCCATTGACCTGGGCGGCGATCTGATTCCTCTGCCCAAGGAAAAGACTGCTGACGGCAAGCTGGACGCTTACGTCGGCAAGAAGGTCAAGATGGGCATCCGTCCCGAGGACATCGACGACGAGCCCGAGTTCATGGCAAAGCACCCCGACTGCCAGCTGGATGCTGAGGTTGAGGTTTCCGAGATGATGGGCGCCGAGATCTACCTGTACCTGGATTACAAGGGCAACAAGATGACCGCCCGCGTTTCTCCCACCTCCAAGGCACGTCACGGCGACACCGTCCGCGTGGCCTTCGATCCCCACAAGGTTCACGTCTTCGACGTGGAGACCGAGCTGACCATCATGAACTGAGATGGCCTTTGAAACAGACATTGACCCCCTCATCATAGAGACGTAAGCTTCTCCTAACACAGAGAACCGCCGGCATACCCTGTGCCGGCGGTTTTCTGTGTCTCTGCGGCAAACAAAACAACAGCGTCCCCGGCCATGCAAGGCTGGGGGCGCTGGTTGTTTCAGAGGACTTCGCCCCGGGCCAGACGGATGAAGATGTTCATCTGGGGGGTGATCCATTTGTCTTTGTGGCAGAACAGCTGGCGCCGCATCTCGATGCGGCAGTCGGTGACGTTCAGGGGAACGGCCCGGCCCGAAAGGCTGGCCTCCACCATATACCGGGGCAGGAAGGTGAGGCCCAGCCCCTGCTCCACCAGGCGGCAGAGGAGGGCGGCGTCCCCCAGCTCCAGATAGGGCCGGAGGGTCAGCTGACGAGCAGCCAGCAGCTGCTCCAGGGCTTCCCGGTAGCTCATGCCCCGCTCGGTGAGGAGGAATTCCTGGCCTGCCAGGTCGGCCAGGGTGAGCTCCTGGCGGCGGGCCAGGGGATGACTGGCAGGGGCCAGAAAGCAGCAGGGCTCGGGCTGGTCCAGCAGCACCCGGTCGGCGGGGTGGGTCAAAGGCAGGTCCAGGGTATAGGCCAGGTCGGCCCGGTTGGAGGCCAGCATCTCCCGCATTTCCCGGGTGTTGGCGGCCCGCAGGCTCACCTCCACCCGGGGGCAGAGGGCGTGAAACTGTTCCAGCAGGCCGGGCATCAGGGCGCTGCACAGGCTGTCGGCGATGGCCACCCGCAGGGTGCCCTGGGCCTCGGGGGCGGGCTGAAGGGCGGCTTTGGCCTGCTGGGCGGTGGTCAGCAGGGTGCGGGCGTACTGAAGAAAGGTCTGGCCCGCGTCGGTGAGCCGCACCGACTTGCCCACCCGGTCAAAGAGGGGAACCCCCAGCTCATCTTCCAGCAGGGCAATCTGGGTGGAGACAGCCGACTGGGAATAGCCCAGCTCCCGGGCGGTGCGGGAAAAGCTGTGGAGCTCGGCCACATGAAGAAAGGTGTTGATGTTCCGCAGTTCCATGGGTTACTCCCTGTCGATCCGGCAGACGGTGAGAACCCCGTCCGTCACCGTGAAGTGGACTTCGTAGCCGGCGAACTTCATCCCGTACACCCGGTCGGGGTCGTTCTGGTAGGAGGGCCGGGGATCGTTTTCCAGCACCCCCAGCAATCCTTCCCACTGTTCCGGGGCCAGCCGGGCCTGGAGCTCGGGGGGACATTCCACCGTCAGGTGATAGGTCTGGGTCTGGGCGGTATAGCCCTGGGCGGCGTCGGGGTGGCTGTCCACATAGGGGATATAGGGCTTGATGTCATAGATGGGGGTGCCGTCCAGCAGGTCGGCCCCCCGCACCAGCAGCACCGGCCCCAGCTGGGGGTCATGGCTGACGGCTTCCAGCCGGACGCAGGACAGCCCGATGGGGTTGGGGCGGAAAGGGGAACGGGTGGCAAAGACCCCCACCCGGGTGTTGCCCCCCAGACGGGGCGGGCGGACGGTGGGGGACCACTTGTCCCGCACCGCCCGGGTGAACTGCCACACCAGCCAGATGTGGCTGAACTGTTCCAGCCCCCGGAAGGCGCTGGGGTCCCGGTATTCCGGCTCAAAGACGATCCGGGCCCGCAGGGCATCCACCAGGCCGCTCTGGCGGGGAATGCCGAACTTGTCGGTAAAATCGCTCTGAATGTGGGCGATGGGGTGGAGCACAAAGGGATTGTCTGCCATAGAGCGCCTCCTTACAGACTGCGGCAAAGGCCCACGGCTTTGCCCTCGATTTGGATTTCGGCCAGCTGGGTGCCGCTGTAGATCATGGGCGGGCAGACGGCGGCGTTGTCGGCCAGCAGCATCACGGTGTCCCCCTGGCGGTGGAAGTGCTTGAGGGTGGCTTCCTCGCCGATGCGGACGGCGGCAATCTCTCCCTGCTCCACCTCGGGCTGGAGCCGGATGCAGACGATGTCCCCGTCCCGGATGGTGGGGGCCATGCTGTCCCCGTGGCAGGTGAGGGCAAAATCAGCGTGCCACCCGGCGGGCACCCCGATGTACCGCTCGATGTTCTGCTCGGCGGTGATGGGGGTGCCGCAGGCGATGGACCCCACCAGGGGCACCTGGACCATCTGAGGCAGGGGCTCAAACCCGGCGGGGATGGCTGTCTCGGCCTCCAAGCCCAGCAGCCAGGCGGTGGTGGTTTCGAGGGCGGCCGCGAAATCCTCCAGCTTGTTCTGGGGGATATCGTTGATCCCCTTTTCAATTTTGGTGATGGAAGATTTGGACCGGTAGCCCATCCGGGCCGCCAGCTCTTCCTGACTCATGCCCAGGGCCTCCCGCCTTTGGCGGATGCGGACCGACAGAACAGACATGGGAATGCCTCCTTTGATGCACAGTAGAACCTTTTTGCGCCTTTAGTATATCATAAAATTGGTTTTAAATCAACTTTCTGAAAAAATAATCTATATATGTTGACAATAAATCACCTTTGTGCTAGAATGCTGAGTAGATGCAAAATCAACCAAGAGGAAACGAAAAGGAGGCATAGCATGATTGACCGGGAACGATTGAATCAGAGGGTCCGCAGCAGCGGGTACAAGCGGAAGTATCTGGCACGGGCCATGCGGGTGAGCGACAATACCCTGCGGAACAAGTTGTCGGGCAAAACCGACTTCAAGCTGGGGGAAGCCCAGCGCCTGGGGGTGCTGCTGGGGCTCAGCCAGGAAGAGCAGGTCCGGTGCTTTTGGTACTTAAAGTAGATTTTAAGTCACTGAAAGGAGGGGGACGCCATGACCATTGAACACCGCCGGCAGTGCCGCAACGCCATGTGGAACTGGGGGCTGATCGAACAGCAGCAGAACGACATCCACAATGCCTGCTGGGCCTATGCCCTGCGCAAGACCGCCGCCTATTATGAGCGGACAGACCCCATCCGGTCGGGCATCATCCGGGAGCGGTACCGCCATCACCTCACCGAAGAACAGGTGGTGGAGCGGCTCCACATCGGCCGCACCACCTATCAGAAGGCCAACAGCGACCTGCTGAGCACCCTGGCGGTGTATGCCGCCCAGATCGGCGCTTTGTCCTGAGCCAGCAAAAAGCCCCTGCTGCGGCGGTGTGCCGGGCAGGGGCTTATTGGGTGTCAGTTGTTGGTTTGGTCGCTGCTCTTTTTCCTGGGGGTCTCGCAGCGCTGGTGGCAGGAAGCGCAGTTGCCGCCGCAGCCTTCGCCTTTCCAGCCGCCGTTTTTGGAGATCCAGACCACCGCCAGGGCGAACAGGACCACCAGAATCACCAGGGTGATGATTCCGCGCACCGTCAGCATGGGAAAAACCTCTTTTCTTGTGATGTAAGAGCCCGAAACCCCTGACAGAGAGGCCCCCGGCTGCCATTAGTATACACGATTTTCCCCGGCGGGGCAATGCCCTGAAGAGAAAATGCCGTGTACACGTGGGTTTGAAACGGGCCGAAAACTTTTTTCCTCAGAATCAAAAAAAGGGCTTGCATTTTGCCAAAAGCCATGATATAATAAACCTGTTCCGATTCGGAGGATTAGCTCAGCTGGTTAGAGCACCTGCATCACACGCAGGGGGTCTGGGGTTCGAGTCCCTAATTCTCCACCAGAATTGCAAAGCCCGGGCGCCGCAAGGTGCCCGGGTTTTCTGTTTCTTTGCACCACGACAAAAGCGGGTGTACCGTTGGGGTACACCCGCTTTTCTTTTGGTTACTCCTGGGCCGGGGCAGTGTAATACTGGGCCTGGGCCATCCAGAGGGCGTAGTATTTGCCGCCCTCGTCGGCCAGCAGGGCGTCATGGGTGCCCTGCTGGATCACCTGGCCGTGGTCAAAGACGGTGATCTCGTCGCAGAACTTGCAGGAGGACAGCCGGTGGCTGATGTAGACGGCGGTCTTGTCCCCGGCGATGTCGTTGAACTTGGTGTAGATCTCAGCCTCGGCGATGGGGTCCAGGGCCGCGGTGGGCTCATCCAGGATGATGAAGGGGGCGTTTTTGTACAGGGCCCGGGCAATGGCGATCTTCTGGGCCTCGCCCCCCGATACATCCACGCCGTCGGCGGCGAATTCCTTGTACAGCATGGTGTCCAGGCCCTGGGACATTTTGGCCAGCCGGTCCCCGAAGCCGGCGTCCACCAGGGCCTGCTGGACTTTGGGCCGGTCGTAGATCTGGGCACCCGCCACATTGGCCCCCAGAGGCTGGGCCAGCAGCTGGAAGTCCTGGAACACCACCGAGAACAGGTTCATGTAGTCCCGGTAGTTGTATTTGCGGATGTCGATGCCATTCAGCAGGATGGCGCCCTCCTGGGGGTCATACAGCCGGCACAGCAGCTTGATGAAGGTGGTCTTGCCGCTGCCGTTTTCGCCCACCACAGCCATCCGCTCCCCGACCTTGAACTTCATGTTGACGTGGCGCAGGGCCCAGACGCTGGAACCGGGATACTGGAAAGACACGTCCCGGAACTCCACCTCGTACTGGCGGTCGGAGCGCTTTTCGGTGGTGAGGCTGCCCTGGTACATCTGGTTGGGGATGTCCAGGAATTCATAGATGGTCCGCATAAAGTCCAATGGTATGAAGTCAAGTAGTGATGAAGAAAAAAATTAGGCGAAACAGAATAAGAAGCACTGTGTAGA
>CALWZK010000064.1 GCA_944386015.1 uncultured Faecalibacterium sp. | reverse complement strand
TCGTCCTTTGGTCATATAAAAACACCCCATTTCCTAAACAGTATACCATACTGTCTAACAAATGGGGTGCAGTTCAAGGGGGAGCGGGGAAAGACTGGCTGTTTTGCCGCAGGGCAGGGGCCGCCGGGGCAAAGGGGAAATCACTCGGCCAGGTTGCCGGTATAGAGCTGGTAGTATTTGCCCTTCTTGGCGATCAGCTCGTCGTGGCTGCCCCGCTCGATGATCCGGCCCTGCTCCAGCACGATGATGCAGTCGGCGTTGCGGACGGTGGACAGACGGTGGGCGATCACGAAGGTGGTGCGGCCGTACATCAGGCCGTCCATGCCGGCCTGGACCAGAGCCTCGGTGCGGGTATCAATCGAGCTGGTGGCCTCGTCCAGGATCAGCACCGGCGGGTCGGCCACAGCCGCCCGGGCAATGGCCAGCAGCTGGCGCTGGCCCTGGGACAGGTTGGCGCCGTCGCCGGTCAGCATGGTGTTGTAGCCGTCGGGCAGCCGGCGGATGAAGCCGTCGGCGTTGGCCAGCTTGGCGGCCACGATGCACTCCTCATCGGTGGCTTCCAGCCGTCCATAGCGGATGTTGTCCATGACGGTGCCGGTGAACAGATGGGTGTCCTGCAGCACGATGCCCAGGGAGCGGCGCAGATCGTCTTTCTTGATCTTGCGGATGTTGATGCCGTCGTAGCGGATCTTGCCGTCCTGAATGTCATAGAACCGGTTGATCAGGTTGGTGATGGTGGTCTTGCCGGCGCCGGTGGAGCCGACGAAGGCGATCTTTTGGCCCGGCAAGCCATAGAGGTTGATGTCGTGGAGGACGGTCTTGTCGGGGTTGTAGCCGAAGTCCACCGCCGAGAACCGGATGTCGCCCTCCAGCTTGGTGTAGGTGAGGGTGCCGTCGTGGTGGGGATGCTTCCAGGCCCACATGCCGGTGCGCTCGGAGGTTTCCACCAGGTTGTTGTCGGCGTCATACTTGGCGTTGACCAGAGTGACGTAGCCGTCGTCGGTCTCGCTGGGGGCGTCCATCATGGCGTAGATCCGCTCGGCGCCGGCCAGAGCCATGATCACGCTGTTGGCCTGCAT
Organism: uncultured Faecalibacterium sp.; assembly: GCA_944386015.1. Taxonomy (GTDB): domain Bacteria; phylum Bacillota; class Clostridia; order Oscillospirales; family Ruminococcaceae; genus Faecalibacterium. Next base: position 4,821 of record CALWZK010000064.1, on the reverse strand, counting down.
GGACACCTGGCTGATGGGCATGTTGAAGCTCTTGTTCAGGGCCAGGAAGGCCATGACGGTGCCCAGGGTCATGCCGGCCAGGCCGTTGACCGCCAGGGCGGCGCCCAGGATGGCGCACAGGGCGTAGCTGACGTTGCCCAGCTGGGCGTTGACAGGCATCATGATGTTGGCGAAGCCGTTGGCGCGGATGGAGCTCTCCTTCAGCTTGCCGTTCAGTTCCCGGAAGCCGGCCAGGGTCTTGTCCTCATGGGTGAAGACTTTGACCACCTTCTGGCCTTCCAGCATCTCCTCGATGTAGCCGTTGACGGCGCCCAGGTCCCGCTGCTGGGAGATGAAGTACTTGCCGCTCTGGGCGCTGATCTTCTTGGAGCAGAACAGCATCAGGGCCACCATGCACAGGGTCAGCACCGTCATGGGGATGTCCAGGATGCACATGCTGATGAACACCGACAGGATGGTGATGACGCTGGAGATCAGCTGCGGGATGCTCTGGCTGATCATCTGGCGGAGGGTGTCCACGTCGTTGGTGTACACCGACATGATGTCGCCGTGGGGATGGGTGTCAAAGTAGCGGATGGGCAGGCTCTCCATGTGGGTGAACAGCTCGATGCGGATGTTCCGCATGGTGCCCTGGGTCACGTTGACCATGATCCGGGCGTTGGCCCAGGAGGCCAGGATGCCCACCAGATAGATGCAGCCGATCTTGACCAGGGCGCCCACCAGGGGGCCGAAGTCGGTGCTCTGCTGCTGGACCATGGGGGTGATGTAATCGTCGATCAGGGCCTGGAGGAACAGGCTGGCCCGGACGTTGGCGAAGGCGCTGAGGAAGATGCAGATCAGCACCACCACGCAGTGGGGGGCGTAATGCTTGAACACCTCGCCCAGAATCCGTTTCAGAAGCTTGCCGGGGTTGGCCACCTTGGGGCGGGGCCGGCCGGCCATGCCGCCGCGGGGACCAGGCATGGAGCGAACATTCTGCTGTGCCATTAGTCCTCACCTCCCTGTTTGTCGAAGTCGCCGCCGCCCTGGGTCTGGCTGGTGTAGACTTCCTGGTAAATCTTGTTGGTGGCCAGCAGTTCCTCGTGGGTGCCCAGGCCGTTGATCCGGCCGTTGTCCAGCACCAGGATGCGGTCAGCATTCTGGACCGAGGAAATCCGCTGGGCGATGATGATCTTGGTGGTGCCGGGCAGCTTCTCGCGGAAGGCCTGGCGGATCTTGGCGTCGGTGGCGGTATCCACCGCGCTGGTGGAGTCGTCCAGAATCAGGACTTTGGGTTTCCGCAGCAGGGCCCGGGCGATGGTCAGGCGCTGTTTCTGGCCGCCCGAGACGTTGGAGCCGCCCTGCTCGATCCATGTATTGTACTTGTCGGGGAAGCGCTCGATGAATTCATCGGCGCAGGCCAGCTTGCAGGCCTCGATGCACTCTGCCTCGGTGGCGTTTTCATTGCCCCAGCGGAGGTTATCCAGGATGGTGCCCGAGAACAGCACGTTCTTCTGGAGCACCATCGACACATCGTGGCGCAGCACGTCCATGTCATAGTCCCGGACATCCACACCGCCCACGCGGACGGTGCCGCCCGACACATCGTACAGACGGGGGATCAGCTGGACCAGGGAAGACTTGGCGCTGCCGGTGCCGCCGATGATGCCCAACGTCTCACCCGGCTTGATGTCGAAGGTGATATCGCTGAGCACCGGGCTGCCGGTGCCGTGCTTATACATGAAGGAGACGTGGTCGAACTCCACGCTGCCGTCCTTGACTTCCTTGACCGGCTTCTTGGCGGGGGCCAGGTCGCTGGTTTCGTCCATGACTTCGATGACACGATGGCAGGAGGCCACCGACATGCTCAGCATGACGAACACCATGCTCAGCATCATCAGGGACATCAGGATGTTCATCACATAGCCGAACAGGGCGTTGAGCTGGCCGGTGGTGATGGTGCCCTTCAGCACAAAGTGGGCACCGAACCAGGACAGGGCCAGGTTGCAGCCGTAGACCGCCACCAGCATGGAGGGGTTATTGAAGCTCAGGCGGCTTTCTGCCTTGACGAACTGGTTGTACAGGTTCTGGCAGGCCTTGGTGTACTTGTCGTCCTCGTGCTGCTCCCGGACAAAGCTCTTGACCACCCGGATGGCGGCCACGTTTTCCTGCACCGAGGCGTTCAGGCTGTCGTAGCTCTTGAACACACGGTCAAAGATCTTGATGGTGGGGAACATGATGCAGCTCAGCACCAGCACCAGGAACAGGATGGCCACCACGAAGATGAGGGTCAGGTGGGGGTTGATGATGACGGCCATCACCAGGGCGAAGACCAGATGCACCGGGGCCCGCACGCACATGCGGGTGAGCATCTGGAAGGCGTTCTGGATGTTGGTGACATCGGTGGTCATACGGGTGACCAGGCCGGCGGTGGAGAACTTGTCGATGTTGGTGAACGAATAGCGCTGGATGCGCTCAAACATGGCGTCGCGCAGGTTCCCGGCATAGCCGGCGGATGCCTTGGCGGCCATCCGGCCGGCCATCAGGCCCAGGAACAGCGCAAACAAGGCCACCAGGAAGGTGAGCAGGCCATACTTGAGCACGGCGTTCATGTCTCCTTTTTCAATGCCCTGGTCGATGATATAGGACATCAAGAGGGGAAGCAGAACGTCCATGATGGCCTCGAGCGCGGACAAAATCGGCGTGATGATGGCAGCGCCTTTGTACTCGCCGAGATGGGAGGCCAACTTTTTAATCATGGGTCATTCCTCCTACTGGGGGGACACCGCCTGGAAAAACCGGCTTTGCCCCAAAGTTTCAATTGTTTGGCTACGAACAAATTTGTTTTGCATCGAACATTGTATCCAAAGGAAAACCGGTTGTCAACCGGTTTGGGAAAGGTTTCAAAGTCTGTTCACAGTTTGTTCAAGGCTGTCGAAGCGGGGGCTATTCCAGGCCGGCCCGCAGCTTGTTCAAAAGCCGCAGCAGTTCGGCATTTTCCTCTTCGGTCAAAAGGCTGGCGATGCATTGGTCGGTCTGGCGGAGGCTGAGCATGATCTGCTGATGGGCCCTGGCCCCCTCCTCGGTGAGGACCAGCCGTTTGAGGCGGGCGTCCTGGGGGACGCTGACCCGGCGGATGTAGCCCTTTTTCTCCATCAGCTGGAGGATGTTGGTGACGGTGGACCGGGTGATGGAAAAAGCCCGCTCCACATCCCGCTGAAAGACCTCCCGGTCCCGGCATTCATAGAGGAAAGCCAGGATCCAGCCGTGCATGGCGGTGACGTCCTCCACGCCGTTGAGGCGGCTGTAATGGTTGACCCGGCGGGAGATCAGGTTGTTGACCCGGCGGATCTGGGCCGGGACCACTTGGGGCAGGTCCTTGGGGACCTTTTTAAAAATGGTTTTATCCACCGGCAGGGAAAGATTGGATGGTTGAATGGCCATGCCGATATTACTCCTTTGTATCTTTGATATCCACGAGATGAGACAGATCGTTTCATACCTGGACTGTCCGTATCAAAACAATTCGATACAAAACTATTATGAAAAAAGAAAGCGGGTTTGTCAAGACCCAATGGATGACAAATCCGCGAAAAAACAGAAAAAAGTCTGTCACGCCAGCATGGCGGCCGCCGCTTCGGGCAGGGTGAAGGAGGGGTCCAGCATTTCCAGCAGCCGCTCGGGGCGGTTGGTGACGATGGAGGTGGGGTTCATATCCATGATGCTCTGCAGGTCGTAGACGCCGTCCACCGGCCAGGGGGCCGCCTCAATCCCCATGGCCTCCACCTGCTGGACCAGGTCCCTGTCCCGGAAGCAGGTGTTGTACTGGCAGCTGAGCACCTCGGGCTGGAAATCCAGGGTGGACAGATAGGACACCAGGTCGTGCTGGGACAGCAGGCTCTGGAGCAGTTCAAAGAGGTTCTGGCCGGGGTAGTCGGAGGTGAGGGCCCAGATGCGGTCCATGGTCCAGCGGGCGGGGTTGATGTTCTCATCGTCCACCGAGCCGCTCTGGGACAGTTCCAGCAGGGTTTGGGTGGCCTGTTCCTGCTCTTCCAGGCTGAGGCCGTTCTCGCTGCTTTCCAGGCCGATGGCCTGGAGCAGGGCGGGGGGCGGCGACAGATAGGAATCCAGGGAGTTGAGGGTCAGCACCCCCACCCGCTGGTCGGGGGCCAGCTTTTTCACCCGGCTGAGGATTCCATGGTTGAAAGATGTGACGATGATCTTGTCGGCAAGGCCCGAGCTCTCCACTTCTTCCACAATCCGCTCGGCAAAGGCGTCCTGGTCGGTGGTGGCGTTGGCCCCCAGAGGGGATTTGAACTCCACCTGGATGTGGTCCACAGCGCTGCACGCTTCCAGCGCCTCAGCAAAGGTGGGGATCTTTTCGCCGGCCCACTTTTCACCCTTCCAGCTGCCGAAATCCAGCTCTTTCAGCTCGGCCAGGGTGCATTGGGGGATTACCTTGTGCACCGGGCAGTGGAGGTCGGTGATGTATTCGTGGTGAACCACCAGCTGATTGTCGGCGGTGAGCAGGGTGTCAAACTCGATGCCGTCCACCCCCATGCTGGCAGCCAGACGAAAGGCGGATACTGTATTTTCAGGCGCCAGGTGGGAAGCGCCCCGGTGTGCAATGACTTTGGGCCTCATAAACAGCCCCCTTTCTCAATACGGTGTACCAGTATACCGGTCCGGGAGGAGATTGGCAAGGGCTTTCACAAAAAGTTTTCGGGTCAAAACGTCTTTTTACAAACAGAAAAGCCTTCCAGCCGAATGAACTGATCCAAATTGTGCGGACAGTACAAAAAAGCCCCAAGTGTAGGATATTAGGATTCAGCAGGAGTGGCG